>NZ_GG665966.1:80206-114918 GCF_000156555.1 Acinetobacter sp. ATCC 27244 | reverse complement strand
CACTTAAAGATGCTGGCTTGCCTTGAGTTGCTTCTTTTAAGCCTTGTATAAAAGCATCAATATTCAAATCTTTGAGGGTATTGGCATTGCCTTTACCCATTAAATAACCGTAGCTATAGCCCAACTGTTCTTGTTGTGGGCTTTTCAAAGTGATTGGTGCCGCATAAGCGCTACCCATCAGCATACTCATTAAAATTAAACTTAATTTTTTCATTATTTCGTCCAGAATGCATTTGCAAAAATAAGGGAGAGCACATGCTCTCCCTATATTTATTATTTAACTGCGATGAGTTCAACATCAAAAATCAAAGTACTATTCGGCGGAATAGAGCCTGGAACACCTTGAGCACCATAACCTAAGTTTGCAGGAATATAGAAGGTTGCCTTACCACCTTCTTTCATCAATTGTAAACCTTCAGTCCAGCCAGGAATCACTTGATTGAGTGGAAACTCGATTGGCTCACCACGATCATAAGAACTGTCAAATACTTGACCATCAGTCAACTGACCTTTGTAATGTACTTTCACCACTGAAGTCTCGGTTGGTTTTTTACCTGTGCCTTCTTTCGTGACTTTATATTGCAAGCCCGAATCTGTGGTTTTAACGCCTTCTTTTTTGGCATTTTCTGTTAAGAATGTATTGCTGGTTGCTTCGGCTTTTTGAGACTCTTCGATTTGCTTTTGTTGCATATCTTGTTGGAATTCTACGTAAGCGGCTTGTAGTTCTTCCTCAGTATAAGCAGCAGGTTTATCTGCATGTCCATCACGAAAACCTGTGATAAATGCGCTTGTTTCTAACTCTGGTGGAGTCTGTTTCGCAACTTCATAACCTAAGGCGTAGCTAATTTTAGCAACTGGGGCTGCATTTTTATCAGCTTTACTACCAAGCTCAGTCGCAGGATGTTGAGTGGCATAATAAATTGGAACAAGGGCTGCACCGCCTAAAACGGCTGCGACAATAACAGGTAACGCTTTACTCATGAGATGTCCAAAATTGAGATTTTGATAAAAAATATGGCATTGATCTTAGCATGTCTCTGCTTTCGCATTGAATAACTGATCAGAAAAATGCGTGTATTTTTTATAGGCTTTATGTTTTCTAAAAGATGTTAGTATCTGGTTTCGCAATAAAGCCAGATCATTGATCTGGCTTTATCATCATGTAAACAAAGAGGGTTTAGTCGTCTTTGTTATTTGCTTTGTAGGCATAGGCATAGTTATAACCATAGCCATAACCACCGCTTGCACGTTGAATATCATTCAAAATGAATCCATTTACTTTGACGCCAGCTTGATCAAAACGATTCAAACTGAGCTCAAGTTCTTTCATTTGTGATTTGGCATAACGAGCAACCAATAAAGTAACGCCGACGTATTGAGAAATGATAATACCATCCGTTACTGCCAAAATTGGTGGCGTATCTATGATGATATGGTCGTATTGAGGGCTGAGGGTTTCAAGCAATGTTTTAAATTGCTCAGAGCTTAGAATTTCAGATGGATTGGCTGGGTTTTTGCCACGAGTCATGATACTTAAGCCCGACACTTCGGTTTCCTGAATCACTTGGCTCAGTTCAGCTTGACCAGTCAGTAATTCAGCAAGTCCTGGTTTCACGTCTTTGTTAAAGTATTTATGCAAATAACCGCGACGAAGATCCGCATCAATCAGTAAGATCTTTTTATTACTTTGAGAAAAGATCGTTGCAAGATTGGTTGAGATGAATGACTTACCGACCTCAGGTGCAGGACCTGCGATCATCACAATATTGTTTTTGGCATTGCTCAGTGCAAAGTGAATGGCGGTACGAATACTCCGTAAACTTTCGACAGCAATATCATCACTATTTTTAACAGCAAGAATAGGAATGCTCTTTTTCTTTTTCAAAATACTCATACGAGTTTCTTGAACTGGGGAGCGTGGTACTGTTGCATAGACAGGTAGATCAAGCTCTCGTTCAATCTGAGATGAATCTTTAATCCCGGTACGTAACATATTGCGTAATAAAGCAATCAAAGTCCCAATGAAACCACCAAGGAAAATAGCAAGTATTAGAATTTGCAACTTTTTAGGTTTAATTGGTTCTACTGGTTCTACAGCCGTATCCACAATACGTACATTACCAATCTCGCCAGCTTTGGCAATACGAAGTTGTTGGTAAGAGTTTAACAACGCTGTGTACAATTGCGTGTTGACTTCAACTTCACGATAAAGCTGTAAATATTGTCTTTGTAGATCAGGTAATTGTTTTAATGTGCTGTTCAGATCGGCAATTTGCTTTTTTATCGCAGTGATTTGGGCATTAATTTCACGCATTGCTGGGTGTTCTGCCGTATATTTGGCTGCAATATCTGCTTGTTTTTGTTCTAGTTCAATCTTTTTAGTTTCTAATGTGATGCTCTGTGTGAGATATAGTTCAGACTCTTTGGTAACGTCCACAGTATTGTACTGTTGGCGGAACTTATTGAACTCGCGCTCAGCTTTATCGAGTTGTTGTTTTAACTCTGGCAATTGCTCATCCAAAAACTTGAGTGTTTGAGCTGTTTCTGCCGATTTACGTGCAACATTTTGTGCGCTATAAGCGGATAAGATTGCATTGAGCACTTTGGTGATGTGTTGTTTATCTTCACCTTGATAGCTCAGTCCTAAAATTCCAGTTAATTTACCTTTTTCTGCAACGGAGTACCTAGCACTAATTGATTTTACTGCAGATGGTAAGGAAAATTTACTAATCAGATAATCCGTATTAAGCTGATCCTTTGAGAAAACATTCAGCTTCCAGGTTCCGTAGCGATTGGATAGTTGATTTTCCTGGTTCATAGGTGCAGATAACAGCACTTCATCAGTTTTTGTATCAATTAATTCAAACTGATTCCCTTTAAATTGTAAACGAAGAGTTTTATCTAAAAATTCATTGGGTACTTCAAATTTGCGAATTTCAAATACTTTTTGACCATCTTGGAATGTGACGCCTTTAGGGCTGTATTCAGTTGTATAATTTTGTTTTCCTAGCAATCGCTGTACAAAAGTATCATCTGGATTTGAAATATTGATATCTAGATTTAATGCTTGTATCACTGAACCAAGGACTAAGCGCGATTTTAAAATTTCGATTTCAGATTGGGCAGGGGATTTTTGGTCAATAACCTGAGAAAGATCACCCAGAAGTGCAGCTGAAGCACCTTTACTACTTTCAACTTGTACTAGCGCATCGACGGAATATGTATTTGGCGTAGTACGTAGATATAACAATGCACATACAAGACTGAGCATGACGCATAATGCGATCAGTTTCCATTGTGCCAGTAGCGCAAAGAAAAGTTCCTTTAAGTCAATCGTATCTTCAGTATTGGTATTTTGGCTCATAATCTTAAATCTAAAAGTTAAATATATTTTTTCCAATCAGCCACACACTGCTGAATCAGTTGGCATGTACTATCAAAAAAAGCTTGATCATGTTGATAGGGATCGGACACATTCTTATTTTGCCAATGTCCTAGGCGAAAGACTTTGCCTTTAGCAAATGGCCATGTTTGTTCAATATGTTTTTGTTGATTTTGACTCATCACCAAAACCAAATCTGCATTTTTAAGATGTTCGGCTTTTAGCTTTTTTGCAATATGTGCACTCATGTCGATATCAAGTGCTTGCATGCAATGCAGCGCTTTTTCATCTGCTGGATGACCTGTTAAGCCTGAGATACCAGCAGATTCAATATGAAGTTGGGGGTAGGCTTGCTTTAAGAAATATTCTGCCATTGGGCTGCGACAGATATTTCCCACACAAATCACCAAGATATTTTTAATCTGCATCAGTTCCCCAAACGATCAATATTATATAAAGCACTTGAGAAAGGAATAATTTGGTTGACCACACGCTGCCAACGCGTTAAACCAGTTGCATCCACATAGACAATATCGTTACTGCGCAATTTAAATTGATTGGCAAGACCAAAATCACCCAAGCTCATCAAATTCATATGATACAGTGCCGTGCTGCGGTCATTTGGATTGGTTCTGAGTACGTAAATACGACTAGCACTGCCTGATAGCGGGTTGATTCCTAAGCTTTCACCTAAAGCATCACTTAAGGTCATGCCTTGATCACGCATAGGTAACGCCTGATTCTTACCAGATTCACCCATCACATAAATTTTTTGATTCTCTCTGGTACTAACATAAATCGTATCATTCGGTTGTACTAAAAGTTTATGTAGTGAGTAGCCTGACTTTTCAAGCTCAATTGTGTTCAGATCGTAAGTTTGACCATTACGAATCAACTGAATATAAGTATTTGCGCCTTTGTCATTAATGCCGCCGGCCATACCAAGAGCAGTATAAATACTAGTTGGCTGGTCATTTAAATAGAATTGACCACCACGAAGCACACTGCCTTGTACTGAATAACGTTGGCCCTGATAAGATAAAACACGAACGATAACATCTGGGTTTTTTAAATAACGTGCAAACTGACCTCGTAGCTCAGCATTCAGTTGCGCTAAGCTTTTTCCAGTCGCTTTATAACGTCCTACTAAAGGGAGTTGAATGTAACCATTCGCATCAATTGGATAACCGAAGGCCTGAACGGCTTGTTCGTTGTTTACTGTAGTAATTGGTGGGGTGATTTCAGGATATGCCCACAGTTGAATGGAAAGTACATCTCCAGCACTTAAACGATAACCTACTTGTTGTTTTTGGAACAAAGCATTGTATTGATATTGGTAATTCACTTGTGCAGGTTGCACAGCAGTTAGGTTTTCCTGATCTATCTTAATGACATTGACTGTTGTCCCCAGATCGGTGGTATACACTCCTTCAGCTGGGATGTCATAGGTTTGCAAGCCTGGAGTAACAGCACAACTAGTTGCAGCGATACTCACCGCGAGAATAGAAAAAAGCTGATAATACTTCACACACGACCCTTGATTATTTATATCTAATTAATATCAGTAGCCCAAAAACTCACAGTCTTGAGGCCCAGAATTTGTCCAATTCTAGCTGAAAAAACTTAAAAAAGCATTGCGAAATCTATCGGCTTTGTATGTTTAGTATTTCTAAAAAGAAATCCACATAAGTGAGCTTTCGACTAAAATGTGAACCAGTACACAGCTTATTAACACATTCATACAATTGAAATGTGGCTGTTATAAATATTCTGATATAGTACCTCCGATTTAGACTTTAGCAAAAGAAAGCAGAAATGACATCTGTTGGAAATGCTTTAGATAGACTAAAAAATGTCGATCAGAAATATGCTGAGATACAGCTTTCTTAAGTGTTTAAATGAGATTTCGTGATTTGATTAATAATAGAAATCATCGATCAATTTTACGTATTAAGCTAAGCAAAGAACATTAGCATGGCAAATATCTAACTGTTGATAAAGGCTATTACTTTTAATTGCTTGTAACAGGTTTGATATCACTGGGTTGGTGAAATCAGGAACTTTATGATTTAAAATAATTTTGGGTCATATGAATCATTAATAAAAGGGTGAATTGGGTGAAAAGAGTTTTATTAGTATTTGGTACTCGACCAGAAGCAATAAAAATGGCCCCGTTGGCGTTAAAATTACAAGAGTTTAGCCAAGACTTTGAGACCAGGGTCTGTGTAACTGGTCAACATCGACAAATGTTAGATCAAGTTCTAGAACTATTTAATTTAAAACCCGATTTTGATCTTAACTTGATGAAACCCGGTCAAACTTTATCTGATGTCACCTCTGGTGTTTTGAAAGGACTAGAGCAGGTCTTTACGGAATGGGCACCAGATCTAATCTTGGTGCATGGGGATACTGCCACAACTTTTGCTGCATCATTGGCTGCTTATTATCATAAGATTAAAATAGGGCATGTAGAGGCAGGGTTACGCACAGGCGATTTGTACTCTCCTTGGCCTGAAGAGGCAAATCGTCAACTGACGGGAGTGCTAACAAACTATCATTTTGCACCTACTCAATCTTCTTACCAAAATCTGATGAAAGAGAATGTTGATCCAGCAACGGTAGTCATCACAGGGAATACTGTCATTGATGCCTTGTTGCAAGTAAAAACCAAGGTGGAGCAAGATCAACAACTTATCCAGAAGTTTGTGCAAGAATTTAGCTTTTTAGATAAAGATAAAAAACTGATCTTAGTCACTGGTCATCGCCGTGAAAACTTTGGACAAGGCTTCCTCAATATTTGTACAGCTTTGGCAAATCTTGCAAAGAAATATCCTGATATTCAGATTGTTTACCCAGTCCATTTAAACCCAAATGTACAACAACCTGTTAATGAATTATTGGCGAATATTGATAATGTTTCTCTGATCGCTCCACAGGATTATCTGCCTTTTGTGTATTTGATGAATCGTAGTTATCTCATTTTGACAGACTCAGGAGGAATACAAGAAGAAGCGCCTTCTTTAGGTAAACCTGTTCTAGTTATGCGTGACACCACTGAGCGCCCTGAAGCTGTTGATGCAGGAACAGTACGTTTGGTCGGTACGGATATCAGTAATATCGAAACGGCAGTCAGCGAGTTGTTAGAAAATCCAGAGATATATGCCACTATGGCAGAAGCACATAATCCTTATGGAAATGGAACAGCCTGCCAACAGATCATCGATTTCTTGAAAAGAAATTTCGTTTAAGTTTTTAACCATTTAATTTTAAAAGTATTGAATATGAACAACTCATTTAAACATATTTGTGTAATTGGACTCGGTTATATCGGTTTACCGACTGCGGCAACGTTTGCTGCTCACGGCGTAAAAGTGACAGGTGTGGATGTCAATCAACATGCTGTTGATATGATTAACCAAGGTAAAGTACATATTGTTGAGCCTGATTTAGATGCTTTAGTGCGTGATGTTGTGGCACAAGATAAGTTATCAGCTCAGACTATGCCAACAGAAGCAGATGCATATATCGTTGCTGTTCCAACACCATTTAAAGGCGATTATCAACCTGATTTAAAATATATTGAAGCTGCATCAAAAGCTCTGGCGCCATTCTTAAAGCCTGGGAATCTTGTTATTTTAGAGTCAACATCACCTGTAGAAGCCACGGAACAGATGTCAGCATGGTTAAGTGAGGCGCGCCCTGATTTAACTTTCCCTCAGACTCATGGTGAGCAAGCAGATATATTGGTAGCTCATTGCCCTGAACGAGTATTACCAGGTAAAGTTTTACAAGAATTGATCAGTAATGACCGTATCATTGGTGGGATGACACCACGTTGCTCAAAAGCTGCATGTGATCTATATAAAACTTTTGTAAAAGGCGACTGTATTGAAACTAATGCTCGTACAGCTGAGATGTGTAAGTTAACGGAGAATTCTTTCCGTGATGTGAATATCGCTTTTGCAAATGAACTTTCGATGATTTGTGATAAGTTAGATATCAATGTTTGGGAGTTGATCTCTTTAGCTAATCGTCATCCGCGCGTAAATATTTTGCAACCAGGACCTGGTGTAGGTGGACACTGTATCGCTGTTGACCCTTGGTTTATTGTTGCGAAAACACCAGAACAAGCGCGTTTGATTCGTACTGCGCGTGAAGTGAATGATGCAAAACCTGAGTGGGTGATTGACCAGGTTAAGATCAAAATTGCTGATTTTTTACAAGCAAATCCATCAAAAACGATTAAAGACGTAACTGTTGCCTGCTATGGCTTGGCATTTAAACCTGATATTGATGACTTGCGCGAAAGTCCTGCTCTAGAGATTACCAAGAAGCTGGCGCAGCAAGGCTTAAATATTTTAGCGATTGAACCAAATATTGATGAGCTACCAGCAAATATGCCTTCAAACGTTCAACTCATCCAATTGGAAGAAAAGGATAAAGCGGATATTCATTTGATTTTGGTAGGGCATAAAGAGTTCAGAAATATTTCGCGAAATAAAGACCTGTTAACTATGTGTCATTTGTAAGTTGTATAAAATATAGAGTAAGAGAGAAGTGTATTAAAATATACTTCTCTGATTTTATGGAAATATTTAATGAAGCCTAATAAATATGATTATTATTTAATTTTTCTATTTTTAATTTTGGCTTTTGGTGCTTATGGTGGGGCATTTCAGCCCATACGATTGTTTGCTATATTGTTTTTTATATATTATTTCCCTTTAATTCTTAGGGAAATTAAACTTTATAAAGTCCAAATCTATTTTTTGTTAGGTATTTCTCTATACGGTGCTGCATCTGTATTTTTTACTTTGGGAAATATCAAAGAAAGCTTTATTAGTTATATATATTTAATTATTAATTTAATGATTTACTCTATAATTTTTACATTTTATAAAAATTCTAATTTCAAATTAAAAAGTATTGTAAATGGTGTTTATATATTTCTCGGTATTGCATTGCTATTTTCTGTCTATGAGATAAGTACAGGAAATCATTTGAGCATGAATATTGATCATGGAGTTGAGTCATTAATTAGTCGAGAATATAGTAGTTTTACATTTGGAAACTATAATACTTATGTTATGGTTTTGGTGATGATGTTGCCATTGTTGATTTTCTCTATACTTAAATATAATTTTATGTATAGAGTTTTAGGCGTATTTTTATTTTCAATTATGGCTTATGTTATTTTAATTAATGGCTCTAGAACTGGAGCTTTTTTAATTTTGTTAAGTTTTTTATTCTTGATTCTTCATAAAGGAAAATCTTTAGTGTTGAACTCAATAGTAAAGATAACAGTTATTTGTGGTGGTCTGTATTTGCTTTTTAATAATTTATATATTCTCGATACACTTGTTCTGCGTTATGAAAATTCTGGTTTGGAATCCAGTGATAGGCTTGAAAATTTGTTCTTACCATTGGGTGGGTTGTTAGCTAGCTTGTTATTAGGGTTCGGTATTGGTAATTATAAATATTATATGCTTGAGAATTACCCTAACAAGATGATAATTGCTCCGCATAACTTTTTTGGTGAAATGTTATATGAGTTAGGTCTTTTTGGATTTTTGTTACTTATATTTTTATTAAGTTCTATGACAATAAGGGTTATCTTAGGAAAAGGTGAAAATAAGTTTGTTTTTTTATTTTTATTGGTGGTTTTTCCATTTTTTTGCATAATTAATAGTGGGTATCTAATGGGGGTATATGTTTGGTTATATCTGGCTATTTTGGCTTCAATAAGTTTCTTGGATATAAGAAGATGATGAATTTTTTGTATTTAACTTATAGTAAGAATGTTGGCTTTAATAATATTTTCACTAAAGGGGTTCGTTTTCTTTGTAGTCGTGTTTATAATTTTCTTGCACCTATTTATTATAAAAATATAGGCTCTAAGTTGGTAGGTGGATCAGAGGATATCGTTATTTCACTAACAAGCTTTCCAGATCGTATTGACACTCTTTGGCTGGTAGTTGAAAGTTTATTTGATCAAACAGTTAAGCCCAGTAAAGTTGTTTTAACGTTGTCTCTATTGCAGTTTAACGGAGAAAAGGACTTACCTGAGAGCTTATTAAAACAAACAAAAAGAGGTTTGGAAATTATATGGACTGAAGATGATCTTCGGTCACATAAAAAATATTATTATGCTATGCAGAAATACCCAAGTGCGAAAATTATAACTGTCGATGATGATTTTTATTATTCAAGAAATATGCTTGAAAGCCTGTTAAGCTTTCATCAGAAATTTCCCAGAGCTGTCATTTGTCACTTAGCAGCTAAAAAAAATGGTTGTAATTATAAAGAGTGGACTAATTTACTTTTTAAATTCAATGGCCCATCTACGGATATTATGCAATATGGTGGTAGTGGGGTATTATATCCTCCAAACTCCTTACATAAGGATGCTTTTGATAAAGAGAAAATAAAAGAGTTATGTCCGTTAGCTGATGATATTTGGCTTAATTGTATGACGATACTAAATGGTAGGGAAATTGTAAAGACAGATTATGAATATTATTTAATGCCACTATTTGTTAAAAGTAGTGTCGCTTTAAAAAACATTAATGTGGGTGAGGATATGAATTCAAAACAAATTCAGAGGCTAAATGAGGTTTATAAAATATATCCATAATAAGCCTTATCTATTTTCTATCATATCCACTAGGAATTTTTTATTATTCTTGTAATATAAATAAATATATATTGTTGTGATGAGTATTGAGACTAAATAAAATAGATATCCTATATGTTCTCTATAGATAATAATTAAAATGGATGTTGTAACCATTGCGATACTGGAAAGGTAGACTTGCTTTCTTGGAAAGAGTTGCCAAGCAAATATGGAAAATTCTGTTCTTGCAAATAAGAAGAAAAGAAAGGAAATGCTTGTGCTAATCGCAGCTCCAATGGCTCCGAATTTTGGAATTAAAATATAACAAGCGATGATGTTTATTACAAAGGCAATAAGAGAGGCAAATAATGATAGGTGGGTTTTTTTTGTTATATTAATCCCAATAACAGTTGTTTCTGAAATTGTATATATAAGAGGATAACACAAGCATGCCATCAGAATAAATTTAGCATCTGTATATTGCTTTGGTAGTAAGTAGTCTAGGATCCAAGAAAAACTACAGCATAATAGAAAAATAATCAAAATTATTTGAGCTAAATGTGATCTAACTAGATTTATGTTTTTTACGCCGTCTTCTTTATTTATCCATTTAAATACAGTTGGTGCCCAAATCGTTGAAAAGATACTTTGAATGACTAAGGCTGCACCAGCAAAGCTGATACAAACAGAGTATAGTCCTAGTTGTTCATAGCTTGAATATGTTTTTAGCATAATTTTATCTATGGATGTTAAGCCCCAATAAGCAATGCCACCCAATGCAAGTGGATAGCCATATAGCATTAATGGTTGTAGTGCTTTCTTGTTTATATTTTCATTGATTGATCTTGTCCACGTATTTCTTGTATTCCATGCAAAAAATAAAAATACGGTTAGAATGGATATAAGTTGAGTTAATAGTAAATCATAAAATGTTAGATGATCTTTGAGGAAATAAAACCCTAATATCAGAAATAAAAATGTAACTTTGGGTGCAAGTTGGCTAATTGAGAAAGCAAGTCCTTTTTCTTGCATTCTCAATATTAATGATAGAAATCTTGAAAAAAAGGACAAGGCAATATATATAACTAATAGTAATGCAAGGTTTCCTTGCTGAATGCCAAAAATCCATTCTGATGTTTTTTGTGGAAATGCTAATAATGTAGCACTAATTAATGCTAAAAAAATGAATCCAGGAATGATACAGTGTTTTAATAAGCTATTTCTATTTTCTGAAGTTTCATATTCTCTAATATATGCCTGATCCAGACCTAAAGTAAGAATGAGTACAGCAAATGTGCTTGATACTTGGAGCATCGTAAGGCGACCAATATCTTCTGGCTGAAAAATCCATGCCATGATTGGTATGGAAATAAACCCAAAAAAAGCAATTCCTATAGGTCCTATCGCGAAATATAGAATATTTTTTATATTCAATTCAGTATACTCATAAAAACTGATGTGAGGGTGAATGATCTTGGGCAGCCAAATTTATGATAAGGATTATAGTATTCTTTTGAAAAGAAAACCATGACACTATACAAATAAAGGGCTAGGATTGTTGGGTAGCTTAATTTTTATCTCAATAAGTTGATTGTTGAATTAATTTTCTGATGTTTTGAAGGGATATTTTAAAAATCTTTATATATTTGTTGTAAATGATAATATGGCATCTAGTTGATGTCTTCTAAATAAAATTTTCTGAAAATAAATCCTATGTGTTTCTTTGGTAGGTGATGATGGTTTAGAGCATTAAGTTATATTGAATTATATTCTTTTTTTTGCTATGTAATTTGGTGAGCGTGGTTGCGTTTTGCTGGTGTAAAAGTAGTGATTTGAGTTATAATGCTTGTGATTTTGTGTTTTGAAAATATTTTATGAATATCAAATACATACTAACCACAAGGCGTTTTTTTGGTGAAGGTCCTTGTGGTCGTGTTAGCCATGCAAAAGGTTTTGTAGAAGGGTTGTCTAATAATGAAAAACATGTGACGCTTATCAGTGGGAAAGGGGCTGAACAGTTTATTGAACAGAGCCAATTTATTAAATATAAAGCTTTATCTTACTTTTTTATCTTAAATATTTTTTTTGAGGTTATTAAGTCGATATTTAAAAAAGAAAAGATAGTTATTCGTTGGCGACCTGTATTACCCTTTTTTATTTTTCCTTTTCTATTTTTTTATAAAAATATATATTTTGAAGTTAACTCAATAACTGGATTGAATTCGAATAATAAAATTATTAAAAATTTAGTTAAGATATCTATTTTTTCTATAGCAAAATTGAGTAGGATTATTGTTGTATCAGAAAACTCTAAGGGTGAAATAGAAAAAATATGTGCGCCACGATATGATATATATATTATGCCAAATGGTTTTGACCCAAAGCCATTTCAAAAATTCTCCCCAAATTTAGATTTTAATGAGAAGTCTAACTTAGTCTATTTTGGTAAAAAACAGGATTATTATGACTGGGATATGCTTTTTGATGTTTGTGCTTTAAATAAAGAACTATTTAATAACTTTTATATTTTCGGATTTAGGGATGAAGATGACTCTAAAGTATATTTAGGTACATTTAGTCATGACACACTAATAGAAAGATTATCTTTAATAAAAAATCCTATTTTGATATTACATCCAAGTGATACTCAAATGGCTAAATCAGGAAGTCCGATGAAGCTTTTTGAGTATGCATCTCTTAATCTACCGATGATTGTTGGTAATAGTATTCAAAAACAAGCTGCAAAGTTGAAAGGTATTGTTTTTTATAAATCTGGAGATCCTGAAGATTTGACCAGTAAATTACAAGATGTTTCCATGAGCTATAAAAATTATTATGCTCAATCGCAGCTTTTGAATAAAGCCGTGATGGAAAACTATACATGGACAAAAATTGTGTCTGATTGGCTCAATACTCTGGAAAAGTGACATGGATATTTTAAAGCTCACCAATACTGTTAAGCATTTGAAATTCATTCAAATATATTATCGTCTTTACTATTTTTTTTTAAAGCCAGCAACCCAAAAGAATATATTTGCTACAAAATTGCGTAAGCAAAATAAACTTTGGCAGATGATAGTACCTCGACCTGCTTCTATGCTAGCTTCCACAAAATTTGTGTTTTTGAATCATTTGGGTGAGTTAAACGGCAGTCAAGACTGGAACTCAGATCAACAAGAAAAACTGTGGTTATATAACTTACATTATTTCGATGACCTGAATGCAGAAAATGCATTAACTCGACAGGCTTGGCATTATGATCTGATAAACAAATGGATTGATGAAAACCCATACGCGAATGGTAATGGATGGGAGCCATATCCTACTTCATTGAGAATTGTGAATTGGGTGAAATGGGCGCTAAAAGGTAATGTTTTAACGGATACTCAGCGACAATCTCTTTCTCTTCAAGCTGAGCATCTATATAAGAATATCGAATGGCATATTCTCGCAAATCATTTATTTGCAAATGCAAAAGCATTGATCTTTGTTGGCATTTTTTTTAATACAGGAGATGCTGAAAAGTGGTTGAAGAAAGGTTTAAAAATATATCAAAGAGAAATTAGAGAGCAAGTGTTATTGGATGGGGGGAACTTTGAGCTAACGCCGATGTACCATGCAATCTTTTTGGAGGATTTGCTTGATCTCTATCAATTGGCTGGTCTGTATGGAATTGAAGATAAGATCGACGCCACCTTTTTAGCGATTAAGATCCAAAAGATGCTGAAGTGGTTACAGCATATGTCTCATCCCGATGGAAACATTTCTTTTTTTAATGATGCAGCCTTTTACATTGCTCCAACATTTTTGCAATTACAGACTTATGCCTCTCAATTAGGGATAAATTGCGAGCATGAAAAAGCGGATAGATATTTAGAATATAGTGGCTATGCTGTTATTGAGCGTAATGATCTTAAGCTGATTATAGATGTCGCTAAAGTGGGACCAGACTATCAACCTGGACATGCTCATGCGGATACTTTAAGTTTTGAGCTGAGTTTGAAGGGTAGGCGAATTTTTGTGAATTCAGGAACTTCTCAATATGGCTTGGGAGATGAGCGAAATAGACAACGTAGTACTTCTGCGCATAATACAGTTGAAGTAAATAATTTGAACTCTAGTGAGGTCTGGGCTGGTTTTCGTGTAGCGCGTAGAGCTTATCCAAAATTGGAGAATATCCAATATAACAATTTGGGTCAAGTTATCGCATTGAAGACATCACATGATGGGTATGTTCGACAAGGCGTGAATGTTCTACATCAACGTGATTGGATAATAGAAAGTAATAAGTTAATTGTTACTGATACTCTTATTGGTGCTTATAAAAAGGCTCAGGCTAGATTCTACTTACATCCAGATGTAGAAATTAAAGAAGTACTGGAACACAGTGTGGTTCTAATTCTAGACGGTGAAGAGTTTAGTGTAAGTTTTAGTCCGAACTCTAGCTTAGATATAGAGCATAGTTATTGGCATCCTGAGTTTGGTAAGAAAATATCGAATTATTGTTTGAATATTGGTATTTTCGATGGAAAGTTGGAAACAATAATTAATTGGAGCAGTAAATGAATTTGCTGATTATAAGTTTTTTCTATAAACCTGATTTATCAGCAGGTTCTTTTAGAACAACCGCATTGGTTGAGAGTTTAAAAAGAAACTATCCAGATGCAAAAGTGGATGTTATTACGACTCTACCAAACCGTTATAGTGACTTTGCTGAAGAATGCAAAAAAGTTGAATATGATGGAAATGTTACGATTTATCGAGCTGATGTAAGTACCCGATTCTCTGGCATACTTGGTCAAATTATTAGCTTTTTCTTTTTCTTCTTCTTCACTCTAAAAATAATCATGGGGCGGAACTATACGCATATATATGCAACATCCTCTCGTCTCATGACAGCCTTTCTAGGTGCAGTAATTTCCTTTTTGAAAAATGCCCCACTATATCTAGATATACGAGACATTTTTATCGATACGGTAGAGGATGTTTTCCCAAAAAAAATGACATTCTTGGTTCTGCCGATTCTCTCTATAATTGAGAAGTTTACGATCAATAGAGCTCAAATCGTAAATGTGGTTTCTCGAGGCTTTCTTCCTTATTTTGAAAAGAAGTATAAAAATAAAAATTATCGTTTTTTTACAAATGGAATCGATGCTATCTTTTTAGATCAATACAATAAATATACTTGCCATAAATGTAATGATCCCTTAGTGGTTGTTTATGCTGGTAATTTTGGTGATGGGCAAGGTCTGCATAAGATTATTCCTCAGTTAGCGAAGCGTTTAGAGGGACATGTGTTGTTCCAGCTGATTGGTAATGGTGGAAGAAAGCGAGAGTTAGAGCAGACATTGAATGATTTAAATGTAAACAATGTACAACTTCTTCCACCAGTAAATCGTGCTGAATTACTAAAGTATTATGATCATGCAGATATTCTATTTCTTCATTTGAATGATTTCGATGCTTTTAAAAAGGTAATCCCCTCTAAAATATTTGAATACGCTTGTTACAATAAACCAATTTGGGGCGGCTTGTCTGGATATATCGTCGATTTTATAGATGAAAATATGGAGTCCACACATGTTTTTCATCCATGTGATGTCGATGATGCAATCAATAAATTCAATGAAATTGATTTTGAAGTGCATCCACGCGAGGCATTTATTCATAAATATACACGTCATAACATTATGGATGCTTTAGCAGATGATCTTATTGAATTAAAACATCACTAATATTAAGAAGGCTATTTATGATGTTGTTAAATAAAATATTAGTTACAGGCAGTAATGGTTTCTTAGGCAAGTGCCTTTGTCAGTATTTATCAGAACAAGGTTACTCTGTTATTGCCCATACCCGTCGTCCTCAACAATTTCCACATCCACGCATTGAAAATATTAATTTTGATTTAAGTGATAATTTAGACCAAGTTAACTTTGATCATATTGATGTAATTGTACATTGTGCTGGACGTGCACATATCATGCATGAAACAGCCGAGTCGCCTTTAGAAGCATATCGTCAAATTAATGTGAACGGTACGCTCAATGTTGCCAGTAAAGCTGCTCAAAGTGGTGTAAAGCGCTTTATTTACTTAAGTAGTATTAAAGTGAATGGTGAAGAGGCTACCCAGCAGAAACCTTTTACTGCTGACGATCCAATTCATACAGATGATCCCTATGGTTTGTCTAAATACGAAGCTGAACAAGCTTTATTGAAATTGGCAGAAGAAACGGGATTAGAAGTTGTGATTATTCGGCCTGTGCTGATTTATGGACCAAATGTAAAAGCTAACTTTAAAAGTATGGTTGGATTGGCATCAAAGAAACTTCCTCTACCGATTGGATGCTTAGACAATAAACGTAGTATGGTGAGTGTGTATAACCTAGCTGATCTGATACGTGTATGTCTGACGCATCCAGATGCAACTGGGCAGGTTTTTTTAGCCAGCGATCAAGATGATGTTTCAGTGAAACAGTTGTTTGATCAACTAGCATCATGTCAAGGGAATAAGCTAATGAAAATCCCTGTACCGAAGAGAATAATTTACTTGTTAGCAAGTCTGGTTGGTCGTTCTGCGGTGGCATCTCGATTGTGTTCTGAATTAGTCGTCGATACTTCAAAGAATACACAAGTTCTCGGTTGGAATGCACCATATTCGACAGAGCAAAGCTTGGCTAAAATGTTTAGAGAAATGGAATCGAATTGATATGTTTTTATTGGCTTTCTTTTTACTCGCTTTTGTGCTGACCTATCTCATGCGGATGTATGCAGTCAAAAAAAATATTATCGACAACCCCAACGAGCGAAGTTCGCACAGCGTCCCAACGCCACGAGGGGGAGGTGTTGCTGTTGTTATTAGCTATCTTTTAGGGCTGATGTTGCTTATTTATCTAGGAGATATATCTCAACATGTTGGCTTTACCCTCATTGCTGCTGGGTTTGTCATTGCATTACTAGGCTTTCTGGATGACCATGGGCATATTAATGCTTTGGTACGGTTAGCCGTTCATTTCCTTGTTGCGGTTGCTGCTGTGGTTTCATTGGGTGGTTTTTCTGATGTTGTATTATTTAATGAGAGTATTCAATTAGGATGGTTTGCGAATATTATTGCAGTGCTTTTTCTAGTGTGGTTGCTGAATCTGTATAACTTTATGGATGGCATCAATGGTATTGCTAGTATTGAAGTAATTACAGCGACAGTAAGCATGGGAACGATTTATCTTCTATTGGCATCTGAATTATCAAGTCAGTCACTGTTCTTATTAGCAGCTTGTGCAACGGGATTCTTACTATGGAACTTTCCTAAAGCGCGTATCTTTATGGGAGATGCGTGTAGCGGCTTCTTAGGGTTAATTCTGGGTATTCTTGCATTAATAGCATTGAAACAAGATGTTGCTCTGTTCTGTGCATGGATTATATGTTTAGGTGTATTTATTGTAGATGCTACTTTCACTTTAATTCGTCGTGTGATCAATGGTCATAAGATGTATGATGCACATCGAAGTCATGCATACCAATATGCATCTAGAAAATATAATAGTCATACCATTGTGACATTTGGTGTATTAGTGATTAATGTTTTATGGCTATTGCCAATCGCATATCTAGCATCGAAAAGCGTTTTGATTCCAGAACTCTTAATTTTAATTGCTTATATTCCATTGATTGTTTTAGCCATATATTTTGGTGCAGGTAAAACAGAAAATGCTTAAGCAAGATGTTTTGTTGATCTTAGGGGCTGGTGGTCATGGTAAATCTGTTGCAGAAGCAGCATTGCTATCGGGCCAATGGCGTAGCATTGTATTTGCGGATGATAGTTGGCCTCAAAGAACGGAAGTTGCTGGTTTTCCAATAGTAGCCAATATAGATAAGATTCCAACGCTTATTTCCACGATTACTGCAGCAATTCCTGCTGTGGGCAATAATCAGGTTAGGCAGGCTTGGTTTCAGAAGCTAAAAGATTTGGGTATTCCTATCGCCACAATTATTCATCCATCAGCGATTATTAGTTCTAGAACGATGGTAGGAGAAGGTGTTTGTATTCTCGCAGGCTGCATTGTAGGGATTGATGTTAGAGTAGAAGATGGTGTAATTGTCAATATAACTTCTGCTATTGATCATGATTGTATGATAGGAATGTTTTCTCATCTCAGTGTTGGCGTTAAAATTACAGGAAATAAAGAGGTTGCACCTTTTACTTTTTTAGCAGCAGGTTCAGTCCTTGCACATTAAATATGCAGCTAAAAATTGAAAACTGAATCAAACAAAATTATAGGATATGAGAGAGATATCCTGCTTTTTAAAGTATTGCGTATTTGATGTGTAAAAGTTATTTTCAGTTACATTAGAAGTGCGTATAAAGATCGAACTGAATGTAGGATGATTAGAAGATCACTGTGAAAAAGATTATTCATCAATTTGCCTCAGCGCCAAGATTATATAAACAACTTTTTCTTGTTTTTTTAGACATTTTAGTCTTCCCAATCATTTTATGGTTGTGCTATTCCATTCGCCTGTTTGATATAGGTGCGCAGGTTATTCCTGGTATTGATCATGGGATTCTCCTCGTCAGTTTGATTGCTGTGATTAGCTTAGGTGTTACAGGCGTATACCGATTTATCGTAAGAACCTTTGATGAGGTTTTTATTGTTAAATTGGCATTTGCTGTCGCATTGACCATGATTGCTTTATATGTGCTTAATGCATGTACTGAAGCTTATGTGCCTATGTCGATCCCATTCATGTTCGGTTTTATGATGTTTGCATGGGTTTGGGCGAGTCGTGCATTTATCCGTTTTGTGGTGAAAGCCTCTTTCTATTCTGAACTTGGGCGGAAAAGAATTGCAATTTATGGTGCAGGGGATGCAGGTCAACAAATTGCAGCTGCATTGAACCGTTCTGATGATCATTTGTCCGTATTTTTTATTGATGACTATGCATCATTACAAGGTCAGATTGTTGGTGGTTTAAAGGTTTATTCGGTAGAAAAGGCACTACAACGTTTCGAAAAAGATCGCATCGATGAAATTCTTTTGGCCTTGCCTTCTGTTGGTCGTGTACGCAAAACTGAGATCATTCAACAATTTGAATCTGCTCGTGTTAAAATCACCGAGCTGCCTGGTTTAACCCAGTTGGTGGATGGTGAAATTCGTGTTTCAGATATTCAGGAAGTCGATATTATTGACTTACTAGGACGTGATCCTGTACCACCAATTGCTCATTTATTGGTTAAAAATATTCAAGATAAAGTTGTGATGGTGACAGGTGCTGGTGGTTCAATTGGCTCAGAACTATGTCGTCAAATTATTAAAAACCAACCCAAACTTTTGGTGTTATATGAACTCACTGAGTTTGCATTATACGATATTGATAAAGAGCTAAGACGCACCGCAACCTGCGAGATTGTTCCTATTTTAGGAACGGTACAAGATCAGCAAAAGCTTGAGCGAATTATCGAACAATATCACGTACAGACGGTCTATCACGCGGCTGCGTATAAACATGTGCCTTTAGTTGAATGTAACCCTATTGCAGGTCTAAAAAACAATGCAATTGGCACGGCAAATAGTTTGAATGCGGCCGTAAAAAAAGGCGTAGAAACCTTTGTACTCATTTCAACGGATAAAGCAGTACGACCGACCAATGTGATGGGGGCGTCTAAACGCATGGCTGAGCTTTATTGTCAGGCTGTTGCCGAGACGAAGCCAAATACGCAAATCAGTATCGTTCGATTTGGTAATGTTCTCGGTTCTTCGGGTTCGGTGGTGCCATTATTTAAGCAGCAAATCGCTGTCGGTGGTCCAATTACAGTGACGCATCCAGATGTGACACGCTACTTTATGACCATTCCTGAGGCATCTCAGTTGGTGATTCAGGCTGGCGCATTAGGTTTGGGCGGTGATGTCTTCCTACTGGATATGGGAGAGCCTGTTCGCATCCAAGATCTCGCACGTCAAATGATTAAACTCAGTGGTTTAAAAGTGCGTGAAACAGGTTCTTTAGAGGGTGATATTGAAATCGCGTATAGTGGTTTAAGACCAGGTGAAAAACTGTATGAAGAGTTGCTGATTGATCAGGAAAATACAGAATATACGCAGCATACGCGAATTCTTCGTTCTTTTGAAAAGCATTATCCGCTAGAAGAGATCCAAGATATTTTTGCTAGAATCAACCAAATGACAGCGATTGATCATGATGTGGACTGGGCTTTGACCCAGCTGGAACATTATGTGGACGGTTATAAGCGTAGTGGCGAAGTCAGAGTGAATTAATTCGAGAAAAGTTATGATCAAAAAAGCAATTTTACCTGTTGCAGGTTTAGGCACGCGTTTTCTGCCAGCAAGTAAATCCATTCCTAAAGAGATGGTAACGGTGGTGGATCGTCCAGCAATTGAATATGTTGTGAATGAAGCTGTAAAGGCGGGAATCGAGCAAATTATTTTGGTTACGCATTCATCCAAAGCATCGATTGAAAATTATTTCGATCGCAACTTTGAACTTGAAACAACGTTAGAGCAAAAAAAGAAATTCGATTTACTCAAAGAAATCACTGATATTCTACCAAAACATGTCAGCGTCGTGAGTGTACGTCAGCCGCAACCTTTAGGGCTTGGACATGCTGTACTTTGTGCAAAAGATATCGTGGGGGATGACGCTTTTGCGGTTTTGCTGCCTGATGTGTTGGTGAAAGATACTGCGCCAGAAAATGATTTGTTGCTCATGATTCAACGCTTTGAGCAATCGCAAGCTGCGCAAATTATGGTCGAAGCAGTGCCTGATCACTTGGTCGATCAATACGGTATCGTAGATGTGGCAAACTCTCCAAATGAAGGTGAGAGTATTGTTATGCAAGGGATTGTTGAGAAACCTGCAGTGGGAACAGCGCCTTCGAATTTATCGGTTGTGGGGCGTTATATCTTACCTGCCAAAATTATGGCAATGTTGGAAAATACACCTCGTGGTGCGGGTAATGAGATTCAATTGACAGATGCTATTGCAAGCCTGCAACAACTTGAACCTGTTGAAGCCTACCGTATGAAAGGTCAAACCTTTGATTGTGGCAGTAAGATTGGTTATCTTAAAGCTGTATTACATTATGGTATTGAACATCCAAAACTGGGTGAAGATTTTAAGGGCTTAATTCGCGAGTTAGCCCTATAGGTTTAGGGTTAACGGTTATGAAAATCGCAGTTTTTGGCAATACCTTATATGCTGGGGTGATGTCTGCACTTCTATCTGAATCTGGGCACTTTGTGTATTGGTGTTCAGATACTCAGAAACAACAAAATGATTTGCAATATGCATTTCATGATGAAAATGTCAGCCGCTTATTAGAAAAACAGTTGAAGAGTGGGTTTCTAAAATATGCTGCGCTTCAAAATCTTCCTTTAGATATCGATGGATATTTATTCAGCTTTAATCAAACTCAAGAAGCCTTCGTTTTTGAGCTTTTAGAGACTCTTAAGCAAAGAACCATTATTCACCCCAAGTTAATGATCAATGCTTCGACCTTTGGCTTACATGGCACTGAGAAAATGCAGCAGATCCTTTCAGAAGATGATTGGGTTTATTTACCTGATACAATTCAGGAAGGTAATGCTTTGCAAAGTCTAACTCAAGCGAAGCAGTTAATCGTTGGGTGCTTAGACAGTCGTGCCCAAAGCAAAGTCAAAGAGTTATTAAGACCTTTTTTTCCTCTAGAGCAACAATATTTGTTCATGCCAATTTTGGATGCGGAGTTTACCAAACTCAGTATTTCAGGCATGTTAGCAACCCGAATTAGCTATATTAATGATTTAGCGGTGGTTGCTGAAAAACTCGGTATTGATATCGCTTCGGTTAGACAGGGAATGGCTGCGGATAATCGAATTGGTGCTGCCTATTTGTATCCTGGTGCAGGCTTTGGTGGGGAGAATTTTTCTCATGATGTTTTGACGTTGGCAAGTACTGTTGCAAATACTGGAGTCAAAAGTCAATTACTCGCGCAAGTTTGGGATATTAATGAACAACAAAAAGAAATTCTGTTCCGTAAATTGTGGAATTATTATCATGGAGAATTACAAGCCAAAACCATAGCAATATGGGGGGCTTCATTTAAGGAGAATACTTCAAGTATTCAACAATCACCGATACATCAAATGTTAAAAGCATTGTGGGCGCAAGGCGTAACGGTTCGTTTACATGATCCACAAGCATTAGATGAAATCGCGATGATTTATGGTGAAAGAGCCGATTTAATTCTCTGTAATGATCAATATGATGCAGTACATCATGCTCACGGTTTGTGTGTCTTAACTGCTTGGAAGCAATACTGGAGTCCAGACTTTAAGCAACTCATTCAGTTGATGGAACATCCGTTGATTTTAGATGGGCGCAATATATATGATCCTCATTATGTGAAAGCACAAGGTTTTGCTTATATGGGTGTGGGGCGTTAATTATGATTAAACACATACAGCCTTTTCCTGTACAAGAGCAGGCTTCTGTTTTAGAGCGTTTAGTCTCTTTGCAAAAGCAATTTAAAGATGTCCACCTCAATACTTTGTTTGCAGATGATCCTGCGCGTTTTAGCCTCTTCTCGGTTGAACATGATCAAATTGTCTTGGATTTTAGTAAGCATCGTGTTGATCAAAACATCTTAAAAGCGTTGGTTGAACTCGCAGATGCACAAAGCCTAGGGCGTTGGATCAAAACATTATTTTCATCTGAGCAAATTAATTATACAGAGCAGCGCGCAGCGATGCATTGGGCATTACGACTGCCACGAGATTCAGCGTTTCAGTCTGAAATCACAGCACAAGTCCATGCACAACTTGATCGTATGTATGCCTTAGTAGAAAAAATTCATGCGGGACAATATCGCGGTGCAACAGGTGAAGTGATTCAAGATGTGGTCAATATCGGTGTTGGTGGATCCGATTTAGGTCCATTGATGGTGACTCATGCACTGTCTGATTTTAAAGTCTCGACGACTAAACCTTTAGCTGTACATTTTGTTTCCACCATGGATGGAAGTCAGTTATCTGATTTATTACATCAGTTACGACCCGAAACAACGCTTTTTATTATTTCATCAAAATCGTTTGGCACCATTGATACGCTTTCCAATGCACAAACTGTTCGTCAATGGTTAGAAAAAGCATTAGGTAGTAATGATAAAATTCTGAAAAATCATTTTATTGGGGTTTCAACTAAGCCTGAAAAAATGACGGAATGGGGCATTGCAGCTGATAAACAATTGCAACTTTGGGATTGGGTCGGTGGTCGTTACTCTCTATGGTCTTGTATCGGTTTGCCAATTGCATTAACCATTGGTGTAGCAGGTTTTAAGCAACTGTTGGCTGGTGCGCATGCGATTGACCAACATTTTCAAAACGCGTCATTTCATCAGAATATCCCTGTCTTAATGGGCTTGCTAGGTGTATGGAATAACAATTTTCTAGATATTCAGACCCATGCTGTATTGCCTTATGACGGACGCTTAAAATATTTTGCGGCGTATTTACAGCAGTTAGAAATGGAGTCGAATGGAAAGTCGATTCAGCGAAATGGAGACAAAGTCGATACTGCAACTTGTCCAATTGTGTGGGGCGAGGTTGGACCGAATGCACAACATGCATTTTATCAACTTTTACATCAAGGTACACATTCGGTGAGTTGTGATTTTATCGCACCCGTAAAACGCTATAACGGCAATCAGTTTACCTATGTGGAAAATGCAGATGCATTAGTTGAACAGCATCATTTAGCATTATCAAATTGTTTGGCACAATCAAGATTATTGGCTTTTGGTAATCAAGCCCTTGCGGTTGATGAGTTACAGGATTTACCTGCTTATAAGCAATATTCAGGTAATCAACCAAGTTCAACAATTCTATTAAAAGAGTTAAATCCTTATAGTTTAGGGATGTTGATTGCAATGTATGAACATAAAGTCTTTGTGCAATCCGTACTCTGGAATATTAATCCTTTTGACCAATGGGGTGTTGAGAAAGGCAAAGAAATTGCCAAT
Organism: Acinetobacter sp. ATCC 27244; assembly: GCF_000156555.1. Classification (NCBI taxonomy): domain Bacteria; kingdom Pseudomonadati; phylum Pseudomonadota; class Gammaproteobacteria; order Moraxellales; family Moraxellaceae; genus Acinetobacter; species Acinetobacter sp. ATCC 27244. The sequence continues at coordinate 90,909 of NZ_GG665966.1, read as the reverse complement.
CAACTGTTACCAATCCTAAATCGTGAACAAGATGATATATCCAAATTTGATGTATCTACTCAAGGACTACTCAAGATTATCTTGGATAAGTCTATAAATTGATTTCGCGAACAAAGAATCACACGTTAATAAATCAAACTAACGTGTGATTTTACAATATTAGTTTTGAATCAGTGCAATTAGCTCATCCACATAACTTTGCATTGGCTGTGGATTTCGATCAGCACGGCTTTCGATATTCAGTCGAAGTAATGGTTCTGTATTTGACGCACGAACATTTAAACGCCATGCACCGAAATCCAGACTCACACCATCGGTACGATCAATCTGTGGATTTTGGTCTGCATAATGATCAAAGATCTTTTGAACCGTTGCTTGTGTGTCGGCCACTTTAAAATTGATTTCTCCGCTACATGGGAACTTGGCAATCATATTTTCCACGAGTGTCGAAAGAGATTGCCCTGTTTCTGAGAGTAGGGCAATGGTGAGTAACCAAGGAATCATACCGCTATCACAATAAGCAAAGTCGCGGAAATAATGATGAGCGCTCATTTCCCCACCGTAAACAGCATTGTGTTCACGCATTACATCTTTAATAAAAGCATGTCCAGATTTTGATTGTACTGCGACGCCTTGATATTGCTCTACGATATCAAAGGTATTCCAAACTAGGCGTGGGTCATGCACAATCTTTTCGCCTGATTGTTTGATCAAGAAGGCTTGTGCCAATAAGCCAACAATGTAATAGCCTTCGATAAATTGACCCTTCTCATCAAATAGGAAGCAGCGGTCAAAGTCACCATCCCATGCAATCCCCATATCTGCATTGTGCGCAAGCACAGCATCACGGGTACTGTCTCGGTTTTCAATGAGGATTGGGTTCGGAATACCATTTGGAAAAGTACCGTCTGCTTCATGATGAATTTTGATAAATTCAACTGGAATATTGAGTTGCTGGAATTTCTGCTCAATCGCATCAATCACATGACCTGCTGCGCCATTGCCTGCATTCACCACCAGCTTGAGTGGTTTAATTTTTTGAGGATCGATGTAGGTTAATAAGTGATCGATAAACTCTGGCAGAATATTATAGTTTTCAGTCGAACCTTTTTGCTCAACTTCGATAAAAGCACCTGATTCAGCGAGTGCTTGGATGTCTTTTAATCCTGTATCTGCACTGATTGGACGTGCATTTTCACGAACCAATTTCATGCCATTGTAGTCCATCGGATTATGGCTGGCGGTCACTTCAATGCCACCTTGTACATCAAGATGGAAAGCGCCGAAATAAACTTCTTCAGTACCCGTCATGCCTAAATCGAGAACATTGACACCTGCATCATTCAGACCACGAATGGTTGCTTGCTTTAAGCCTTCACTACTCAGACGGATGTCACAACCAATCACTACTTTTTTAGGTTGATAGATTTGTCCGTATGCACGACCAATTTTATAGGCGATTTCTTCGTTCAGTTCTGTACCTAATTTTCCGCGAATATCATACGCTTTGAAGCAAGTTAGTTGAGTCATTTAAAAGAGCTGTTTGTAGTTTATCAATGTGTTGAAGTATACAAAGACTAAGCGGAATTGAACATTGATTGATACAGAATTAAGCAAAGAGAAAGTCTTATTTTTAGGTGGTTGAGCGTTTCTCATTTCAATCACTCTTAGCTTAGAAAATAAAAAAGGTTGTTTCACGTGAAACAACCTTTTTGATCCATAAAGTCTCACTTTTAAAAGGGAGATGAGGAGCGATTATAGCTCCGCAAGGGGATTTTAAGCCGATTTCGCTAGAACTTCAGCCATCGCGTTTGCAACTTTATACACATTGTTCATGTTGAGACCTGCAACGCAGATACGACCACTGCGCACAAGGTAAATGGCATATTCTTCACGCAGTGTATCGACTTGTTCACCTGTCAAACCTGTATAGCTGAACATGCCTTTTTGGTTTACAAGGTAGCTAAAATCACGGTCAGGAAGTGCTTTAGTCAACTCATCTTTTAAGATGCTACGCATTTTGATAATACGTTCGCGCATCTCTTTCACTTCGCCTTGCCATTGTTGATTCAGATCAGCGTCATTTAACACTTGATCAACCAACCATGCACCCGTTGTTGGTGGGCTAGAGTAGATACGACGTACAGTTGCTTTTAACTGACCAAATGTGCATTGTGCTGCTTCAGCATCGTCACATACGAAGGTTAAACCGCCAACACGCTCACCATAAAGTGAGAAGATTTTAGAGAATGAGTTGCTGACGATGAAGTTCAAACCTGCTTGGTCTAAAGCACGAATTGCATAAGCATCTTGTTCCATACCATCGCCAAAACCTTGGTAAGCGATGTCGAGGAATGGAATCAGGTTGCGCTCTTTTAATACCGCAATCACTTGATCCCATTGTGCTGGATTCAGATCAGCACCTGTCGGGTTGTGGCAGCATGGGTGTAACAACACGATGCTTTGTTCTGGCAAAGTTTTTAGTGTTGATAACATGCCATCAAAATCAACGCCGCGTGTTTCTGCATCGAAGTATGGATAGAAGTTGCTCTTGATGCCAGCACCGTTAAAGATTGCCACATGGTTGTCCCATGTTGGTTGGCTCACCCAAACTTCTGAATTTGGGAAATAGGTTTTTAAAAAGTCTGCACCCACTTTTAATGCACCTGAACCACCCAGTGTTTGAATGGTTGCAACACGACCTTGTTGAATTGCAGGGCTATTTGAACCAAACAATAACGCTTGAATCGCATCACGGTAAGGTTTAAAACCTTCCATTGGAAGATAAAGTTTGGTTTTATCATTTCTAGGTGCAATACGTTTTTGCGCTTCGATAATGGTATCGAGCTGTGGAACGATATTGTCCTCGTTGTAATACAAACCAATACTTAAATTAACCTTTTCAGCACGTGGATCAGCATTAAACTGTTCCATTAACGAGAGGATTGGATCGCCTGCATAAGGTGGGATATGTTGAAACATTAACAATGTCCTTTTATTCAACAAGGTGCATGGATGTGTCTTGTGGAGCACTGCTCCAGATGCCCAATAATGTACCAATAAAGCGCTTATGAAGCACGCTGTTATTTACATTTCTGGTGCAGTATTTACTTACAAAAATTCGTAGCAAAGTGCTCGATTATAAGGATTGTCTACAATCAAGCTGTCATACCATAGTCGTAGCATGTATCGTACAAATAAGCTGGAAGATACATCGGAGAAGGTGTGTAAAGCCTATTTATGCACACTAAAGATTTGTTTTATTTGTATTTTATTAGGTTTTGTTGATGGTTGTGAATGGATCTGGTCAGAATGATGAGAATCTCAGACTGACTGAGTAGGTCTGTTTATTGTCGACAATCCTATTGCATTATTTGTATTATCTCGTTATAAAATCATAAAAACTGTAGAGATTGTCGACAATATGCAAGATACCCTTGTTCCACAAGATATAAGCACGAGTCAGAGTATTACTCTGACGGAACACGTATTTAAGCAAATCCAATCGGCGATCGTTTTAGGAAAAATTCCTGCGGGCAGTAAAATATCTGAACCTGAACTGGCGCGGATTTACGGTATCAGTCGTGGTCCATTGCGTGAAGCCATTCATCGTCTGGAAGGACAGAAACTGGTGGAGCGCACTGCGCATGTGGGCGCGCGCGTAGTGTCACTGTCGTTACAACAGTTTCAAGAACTCTATCAAATTCGTGCTTCACTTGAGGGCTTAGCCTGCAAATTAGCAGCACAGCATATTGATAAAAAACAAATTTTGGCATTGCGTGATGTACTGCGAATGCATGCTGAAGATGAAAATTTTAAAGCAGGTAAGGGCTATTACCTACAAGAAGGTCAAGACGATTTCCATTACTGCATTATCAAAAGCAGTGGCAATAAAACCTTAGAAAAAATGTTATGTGATGAGCTGTATCACCTCATCCGTATGTACCGAATTCAATTTTCAAATACCCCTGATCGACCAAGCAAAGCTTGGGATGAACATATCCGCATTTTAGATGCGATCGCAGAAGGTGACGGTGAACTTGCCGAAATGCTGATGCACCGTCACATCAATGCATCCTACAAAATTGTTGAGCAAACATTGCTGCAAACCCAAGGAGAACATCAACATGGCTAAATCTGCTGGACAGCTATTCCGCGACGCGGTCGCAAATGAAAAACCATTACAAGTGGTGGGTGCGATTAACGCCAATCATGCATTGTTAGCAAAACGTGCGGGCTATAAAGCAATTTATTTGTCAGGTGGTGGTGTTGCCGCAGGTTCGTTAGGTTTACCTGATTTAGGGATTAGTAACCTTGATGATGTATTGACGGATGTACGCCGTATTACGGATGTTTGTGATCTCCCATTATTGGTTGATGTGGATACAGGTTTTGGTGCTTCAGCATTCAATATTGCACGTACCACTAAATCAATGATTAAGTTTGGTGCGGCAGCGATGCATATCGAAGACCAAGTGGGTGCAAAGCGTTGTGGACACCGTCCAAACAAAGCGATCGTGACGCAACAAGAAATGGTTGATCGTATCAAAGCGGCAGTGGATGCACGTACCGATGAAAACTTTGTGATCATGGCGCGTACTGATGCACTTGCAGTTGAAGGCTTACAAGCAGCAATTGATCGTGCAGGCGCTTACATCGAAGCAGGTGCGGATATGTTATTCCCTGAAGCGATCACTGAACTGGCAATGTATAAGCAATTTGCAAATGCAACCAAAGTACCTGTATTAGCAAATATTACTGAGTTTGGTTCTACACCATTATTCACGACTGAAGAATTGGCTTCTGCGGATGTGAGCATTGCGTTGTACCCACTTTCAGCATTCCGTGCGATGAATAAAGCAGCGGAAAATGTGTATGTGACTTTGCGTCAAGAAGGCACACAGAAGAACGTTGTTGACACCATGCAAACCCGTCAAGAATTGTATGAACGCATTAACTACCATGCGTTTGAACAGTATCTTGATGGAACTTTTGCGAAGAATAAATAGTTTAGCTTTTCTAACCTCTCCCAGAAAGAGAGGGATTTCACGAATTAAAGACTTTCTAGTGGAGATAAAAAGAGTATTTTATCAGTTTCATGAAAGTCTCAATGATCGTGAAGGCGGCATGGATGCCGCCAAGTTGGACTGCGGTAGCAAGGAGGTACCGTCAGGCCAACAAAGGATTTTTGCTTACTTTTGATCCATCAAAAGTAAGTCCAACCGAAGGCTTATCCTCAAATCAGATGAGAGTTCGGTACGACACCGCTAAGAAATTCACCCAGGATATAAAAAAGGACAATCTTATGAGCAGTAATGAAACTCCAACAGGCTTCAAACCAAAAAAATCAGTTGCGTTAAGTGGTCAAGTTGCCGGTAACACAGCACTTTGTACCGTAGGTCGTAGTGGTAATGACTTGCACTACCGTGGTTATGACATTCTTGACCTTGCAGTAGGTAGCGAATTCGAAGAAGTTGCACACTTACTTGTACATGGCAAACTGCCAAACAAAGCTGAGTTGAAAGCCTATAAAGCAAAACTTAAAGCACTTCGTGGCTTACCATCAGCATTGAAAACTGCACTTGAGCAGTTACCACCATCTGCACATCCAATGGACGTGATGCGTACGGGCGTTTCAGTTCTAGGTTGTTTAACGCCTGAACATGAAGACCATAATGAAGCAGGTGCGAAAGACATCGCTGATAAATTGATGGCAAGCTTAGGTTCAATGTTGTTGTATTGGTACCACTTCAGCAACAACGGTCGTCGTATCGAAGTTGAAACAGATGATGACTCAATCGCTGCGCATTTCTTGCATTTGTTGCATGGTGAAAAACCATCTGAGCAATGGATTCAAGCAATGCATACGTCTTTGATTCTGTATGCAGAGCATGAATTCAACGCATCAACCTTTACCTCGCGTGTTGTTGCAGGTACAGGTTCAGACATGTATTCAGCAATTACAGGTGGTATTGGTGCGTTGCGTGGTCCAAAACACGGTGGTGCGAACGAAGTTGCATTCGTGATTCAACAACGTTATGACAACGCTGACGAAGCAGAAGCAGACATCCGTAGCCGTGTAGAGAAAAAAGAAGTGATCATCGGCTTTGGTCACCCTGTTTATACGATCTCAGATCCACGTAACGAAGTGATCAAGAAAGTGGCGCATGACTTGGCTGAGGCTCAAGAGAACACCAAAATGTACCTCATCGCTGAACGTTTAGAAGCAGTGATGAAAGAAGTGAAGAACATGTTCCCGAACCTCGATTGGTTCAGCGCGGTGAGCTATCACTTGATGGGTGTTCCAACAGCAATGTTCACTCCATTATTCGTGATTGCACGTACAGCGGGTTGGTCTGCACACGTGATTGAACAGCGTCAAGACGGCAAGATCATTCGCCCAAGCGCGAACTATACCGGCCCTGAAAACTTAGAATTCAAACCATTGGCGGAGCGTGGTTAATGACAAATCAATACCGTAAACCGCTGGCAGGTACCCAGCTCGAATACTATGACGTGCGTCAAGCCGTTGAAGATATTCAGCCAGGCGCATATGAAACTTTGCCATACACATCTAAAGTGTTGGCAGAGCAGCTTGTACGTAAAGCTGATGCAGAAAACTTAACTGATTATTTAAAGCAATTGATTGAACGCCGTCAGGACATGGATTTTCCTTGGTATCCTGCGCGTGTAGTTTGTCATGACATCTTAGGTCAAACCGCACTCGTCGACCTTGCTGGTTTACGTGATGCGATTGCTGACAAAGGTGGCGATCCTTCTAAAGTGAACCCAGTAGTTCCAACGCAGTTGATCGTGGATCACTCTTTGGCAGTGGAATATGGCGGTTTTGATCCTGACGCGTTTGAGAAAAACCGTGCAATCGAAGATCGTCGTAACGAAGACCGTTTCCACTTTATCGAGTGGACGAAAACCGCATTTAAAAATGTCGACGTGATCCCTGCGGGTAACGGCATCATGCATCAAATCAACTTGGAGAAAATGTCTCCAGTGATTCAAAACCGTGATGGCTTAGCGTTTCCAGATACATGCGTAGGTACAGACTCACATACACCACATACGGATGCACTTGGTGTGATCTCTGTGGGTGTGGGTGGTTTAGAAGCTGAAAACGTGATGTTGGGTCGTGCATCTTGGATGCGTCTTCCAGACATTATCGGTGTTGAGCTTGTCGGTCAGCGTCAAGCAGGCATCACGGCGACGGATATCGTCTTGGCACTCACAGAGTTCTTACGTAAAGAACGTGTCGTTGGTGCGTACCTTGAGTTCTTCGGTGAAGGCGCAGATACCATGTCGATTGGTGACCGTGCAACCATCTCGAACATGACACCTGAATACGGTGCAACGGCTGCGATGTTCTACATCGACCAAAACACGATTGATTATTTACGTCTGACAGGTCGTGAAGATGCACAAGTGGCATTGGTTGAGCAATACGCAAAAGAAATCGGTCTTTGGGCATCAGATATGACCAAAGCGCAGTATCCACGCGTACTTCGTTTTGATCTTTCAACAGTCACTCGTAACATTGCAGGTCCATCAAACCCACATGCACGTGTATCTACTGCTGACTTGAAAGAAAAAGGTATTGCAGGCGTTGTTGAAAACCGTACTGATGGTTTAATGCCTGATGGCGCGATCATCATTGCTGCGATCACGTCTTGTACCAATACCTCAAACCCACGTAACACCGTGGCAGCAGGTCTATTGGCACGTAAAGCCAATGAACTTGGTTTAGTGCGTAAACCTTGGGTGAAATCTTCATTTGCACCAGGTTCTAAAGCGGCTGCACTTTATCTTGAAGAAGCTGGTGTACTCAAAGACCTAGAAAAACTTGGTTTTGGTATCGTGGCGTATGCATGTACAACCTGTAACGGGATGTCAGGTGCGCTTGATCCAGTGATTCAACAAGAAATCATTGACCGTGATTTGTATGCGACAGCGGTACTTTCGGGTAACCGTAACTTCGATGGGCGTATCCATCCATATGCAAAACAAGCGTTTTTAGCATCGCCTCCACTTGTTGTAGCCTATGCGATTGCAGGGACAATTCGTTTTGACATCGAAAAAGATGCACTGGGTACAGACAAAGACGGTAATCCAATTTACCTGAAAGACATTTGGCCATCTGATGCTGAAATTGATGCACTGGTAAAAGAAGCTGTGAAGCCTGAACAATTCCGCAAAGTCTACATTCCTATGTTTGACCTCGGTGAAGTTGAGCAAGCGGAAAGCCCACTTTACGACTGGCGTCCAATGAGTACTTACATCCGTCGTCCGCCGTATTGGGAAGGGGCGTTGGCTGCACCACGTACGTTGACCAACATGCGTCCGCTTGCAATTTTGGGTGATAACATCACCACTGACCATTTATCGCCTTCAAATGCGATCATGATGGATTCGGCTGCGGGTGAATACCTACACAAAATGGGCGTACCTGAAGAAGACTTCAACTCATATGCGACACACCGTGGTGACCATTTGACTGCACAACGTGCAACATTTGCCAACCCGAAATTGTTTAATGAAATGGTGGTTCGTTCTGACGGCACCATTAAACAAGGTTCAAAAGCGCGTGTAGAGCCTGAAGGCGAAGTGATGCGTATGTGGGAAGCGATTGAAACTTACATGAACCGTAAGCAACCGTTGATCATTGTTGCGGGTGCGGATTATGGTCAAGGTTCAAGCCGTGACTGGGCAGCGAAAGGTGTTCGTCTTGCAGGTGTTGAAGCAATCGTGGCTGAAGGTTTTGAGCGTATTCACCGTACTAACCTAGTCGGTATGGGCGTGTTACCGCTTGAGTTTAAACCAGGTGTGAACCGTAAAACGTTGAAGTTAGATGGTACTGAGCTTTATAGCGTGATTGGTAATATCTCACCGCGTTCGACTTTGACTTTAGTGATTGAACGTTCAACTGCTGACGGTAAAGAAGAAATTCTTGAAGTGCCTGTGACTTGCCGCCTCGATACAGAAGAAGAAGTTTCTGTATATGAAGCGGGCGGGGTATTACAGCGTTTTGCACAAGACTTTTTAGAAGGTCAAGTGGCTTAGCTCAATATTTATTGAATCGTAATTACCCAAATGGGATTAGATAGAGTTTTAAGATAAAGACTGTTGATATTATTGAAAAAAGATCTTACAGTAATGTGGGGTCTTTTTTATTATGTTTATATTTAGGTTTTATATGACATTATCTTCAGGTAAAAACTCAAGAATTAAACCTACAGAAAATTTAAAAATTGTATTATTTAATGAAGTAAATGGGTTATGTCCTAAATGTAATAAGCCATTGATGCATAACAATAAAAATCAATTAACTAAATTGTATGAGATTGCACATATATATCCTCATAGCGCACATCCTCATGAGGCTGAATTATTAAAAAATGAAGAAAAATTAAATGATGATCTAGATCATGAGGATAATTTAATTGCACTATGTAGAGACTGTCATAAGATTTTTGATATACCCCGAACTATTGAGGGGTATAGAGAAATGATAAAAATAAAGAGAGAGCTTCAACGTATTTCTAGATTAAAAAATCATTGGTATGAGAATAAGTTAGAAAGTGAGATTAATGATGTTATTAATTCATTAGTTAATCTTACTACTATTGCTACAGCTGAACTATCTCTCAAAGCAATAGACTTCCTTCATAAATCATTTTTCAATCAATTTAATTGTTTATCTTTCACCCAATCTAAATTGTATATGCCAGCAAGTAAATTAAACCGCAGGTTTAATCTTTTACGACGATTTCTATATACACAAGATAAAATCTTAAAACATTTCATCCTTCCAAATACATGCTCTACTTGAATTCGTCTACGACCAATCTCTCTATTTAACTTTTTTAATTCAGAATCTAATTTTTCAGTTTTCTTTGCTTTAGATGGCATGAGGCATCCAAAACCCAATTTTTTATCCCTAAATACCCCTTATCAACGATAAAAAAGGGCTTAAATTTTAATTTCCTCATACTTTTTTTAAATATTTTAAAATCATGCATGCTTCCATGACTTCCACATACACTCAGTATTTCACCTGTTGTATAGTGCATAGATAGCTGAAATTTAAAGGTATGTCGCTTTTTTTTACCGCTATACCATTTCTTCTGTTTTTTTTGGACGTTGAACTAATATTTCAGTTGCATCAATCACAACAACTTCCCAATCCACTTCATCTCGATTAGGAAGTTGTTTTGGCAAGTTAAATTTTCCAGAACGGATTAAGGTATCTTCAATAACACGTGTGATACGAATTGCACTCGTTTCAGATACACCGTAACTCATACCAAGATGGAAAAATGTTCGATATTCTCTCCAATATTCTATACATAAGAGCAAACGATCTTCCAACGGTAATTTATGCGGTCGTCCTTTACCAATATGACGAGGTAAATGCTTATTTAGCTCGGCCAACATGAGGTTAAATGTAGCCCAACTAACACCGGTAAGCCTACGAAACTTAACGTCTGATAATTTTTGAATATCTTTGAATTTCATCCAAGGATTATCCCTTGAATTAAATAATTTTGCTGATTAATTTAAGATCAAATAAATTGTACGTTTTTTGATTTATGACGGAAGTCTAATGAAAGTTGATGAAAAGGCTAGTGAAGAATTAAATATTATGATTAAGATGAAAATAAAGAGTTGTGTTCAATACTTTTATACACATATTC
>NZ_GG665966.1:0-80156 GCF_000156555.1 Acinetobacter sp. ATCC 27244 | reverse complement strand
AAAATAGATTTGCAGAGCTTGATAAAGTTAAGCCCTATACTTCTGATACAATTTTTAGTCAAGTTAAGACATATTATTTGCAACTAAAAAGCAATGGTGCTGATCAGAATCAAATTTTTACTGCATTATCTGATTGGATTTATTCAGTGGCAAATGTTAAGAATAATGAAGTCGCTGAAATATTTGTTTCCTTTTTTATTCAGAATTGTGAAGTTTACTCATGATTACACCAAATAAAACAATTTCTTTAAAAGATTCCATTATTTATAAGTCTATATATATAATGGAAGAGAAATTCGAAGATATTCATATAAGCGTACTCTATAATTCTGTAATGAGTAAGTTTGACGGTGTAGATGAGTTTATGTATTCCATAGATACTTTATATTTACTTGATTTAATAAATTTCGATTTTGAATTGGGAATAGTTTCAAAATGTTAAGCTCTTTAGAATGTGATCAGCTTATAGAAAAGAAAATAATATTTAACTCTAGATTAAATATCTTATTAGGACCTGATGATGGGACTAACTCTATAGGTAAGTCATCTGTCCTAATGTTGATTGATTTTGCGTTTGGTGGTGATGATTTCTTAAAGATTTGCTCAGATGTTATTGAAAATGTAGGTGAAATTGAAATAAAGGCTGAGTTTATATTTGATGAAATAAGCTTTAACTTTATTAGAAATACTTCTGATCCTAGTGTAGTAAAATTTTGCTTTTTAGATGAAGATAAATCATATAAAAAAGTGGAAGATTTTAGAAGATTTTTAGCGAAAAGTTATAATTTTCCTGAATATTATCCTAGTTTTAGAAGTACCGTTAATCCCTATTTTAGGATTTGGGGGAAGGATAACTATAATCCCAATAGGCCTTTGAACTCATTTCCAAATGAACCATATTTAAAAATAAGAACAAATTTACTTAAGCTTTTTGGATTTTATAGCTTAGTAGACATACTTGAGAAAAATAAATCCAAAATTGAAGATAAAAAGAAAACAATTCAAGGGATGTTTAATGAAGGTTTTGTTCAAAAAGTAGGTAAAAGAGACTTGGCTGTAAAAAGGGATGAATTGATATCAGTCAAAAATAGCCTGAATAAAATTAAAGATGAAATCGAAATATACGCTTTAAGTGTAAATGAAATTGTTAGTAATGAGAATATTAAACTAAAAATAGAAAAAAATGAATTAGAAAATAAAGTTATCAATACTAAATCTCAGCTTCTTAGAATAGAAAAAAATTTAAAATTTGGAAGCTATGCTAATGCAAAAACTTTTGAGAAGTTAGCTTTGTTTTTCCCACACGTAAATCAAGAAAGACTTTTAGAAATTGAAAGCTTTCATATAGGAATTTCTAAAATATTAAAAGCTGAACTATTACAGGAAAAGAAGGTGTTAGAAGAAAAAATACATTTATTTGAAGAACATATACAAAAAATAAATGATGATTTAAAGCGTCTCCTAAATTCATCCGATCGTCCCGTTGCCTTAGTTGATAAGCTGCTAGAATTATCTATCAAAGAAAAAAAGCTTAGTGATATTGTTTCATATGCAGATTTGAAAGGTGCTGTTGATTCACAAGTTATTAATTTAAAAGATGAGATTGAGCAAAAAATCATTGATTGTTTAGATGGAATTCAGCAGATATTAAATGAATCAATGGCTAAATATATTGATGTATTCTATGAAGATCATCCAGCACATCCTACAATAAAGCTATCAGAAACTAATTATGAGTTTAATCATAATGAAGATACTGGGACAGGAAAGTCACATGCCAATATGATTGCTTTAGATTTTAGCGTGTTTGAGCATACTTTATTACCAGCATTAGTTCATGATTTAATCCTATTTAAGAATATTGAAGTTCATGCTTTTGAAAAAATTCTAAAAACTTATATGAATTTTGATAAACAAACATTCATTGCTATTGATGAGTTGAAAAAATATAGTGATGAAATTATTGAATTAGTGAAGCAAATAACTTTTCTAGAGCTGAGCCCAGAGCGATTAGCTTTTAAAAAGTCATGGAAAAAAGTGAAAAAATTTTAAATATGCTTATTTTAGTTTTGAAATAGAACTGTTCACCTTTCCGCCATCACCACTTGTCAGAAAGGTCAATAAATAATCAAAACTATCACGCTATAGTATATATACCATTTCTAAAATCTATGGAGAACAAAGATGGTTACTGCTGGCGAAAAACCTGGAACTGGCTTCTATTTTTGTGTCCAATGCGGACATCGCACCTATTTAGAAATTGGTACTGATCGTTTACCTCCGTGTACCAAATGCCTTGGCAATCAATTCAACAGTAAGAATGCCTAAGCCGCAAACACCAAACAGTTACCCACTGTTTTGAAGAAAGCCCTATCACTCGATAGGGCTTTTTTGTGAGTGAAAATAAGATAGCGAGCTATATCAGCAAACAATTTATTCAACGCAAAGCTCGAAAAATTACAATGAAACGAGTAAATTACATGCATATTTTGACTGTGCATTCGCCGTTATGACTTTTACTTGGATACTATTTACGATCATGGCTGCATTTATGCAGGCATGGCGCAATGCATTTCAAAAACAACTCAGTACCACAGTCGATGTCTATGGCACGACACTGGCAAGATTTCTATTTGCACCGATTTTTGCCTTTAGTTATTTGGCTTTTCTCTATAACCAACAACCTGTGACGAGCGAAGTCAGCTTCACCCATAAATTTTGGTTCTATGTGGTGATTGCTGGGGTGAGCCAAATCTATGCAACCGCTTTAATGGTCAAATTATTTCAACAAAAGAACTATGCCATTGGGGTCGGACTTGCCAAAAGTGAAGCAATCTTAGCGGCATTGGTTGGTGTGTTGTTCTTACAAGAGCATTTAACTGCATGGGGATGGGTAGGCGTTTCGATTGGTGCAGTGGCAGTATTTTTACTGAGTAAAGGACGGCAACACACCGAACTTTCAATCAAAACACTCATAATTGGCTTAGGCAGTGGTTTATGTTTTGCGATTACTTCATTGTTAGTCCGTGAAGCCAGTTTAGAACTCGGTATGTTGCCATTTCTCCATCGAGCAGCATGGGTGCTGTGTAGCTTGATCAGCTTCCAATGCATCATTATGTTGATATATCTCGGGATTTTTAGCCGTCAGACCTTATATAAAATGTGGCAACGATTGGGGCTCACCTTTAAGGTCAGTGTTTGCAGTTTCCTTGCTTCATTGGGTTGGTTCAGTGCAATGAGTATGCAAAGCGTTGCGATTGTGAAAACGCTTGGTCAGATTGAGATTTTATTTAGCTTACTGATCTCAGCATTTTTCTTTAAAGAAAAATTAGCTAGAACAGATCATTTGGGCTTATGGCTGGTGATCGTAGCCGCAATTATGGTGATTTGGGCATAATTTTCATGCCTAAATGAAAAAATACACATGTAAATTTGAATATATCGGAATATAAATCTCATATTTTTATTGGCTGTGGGAAATATTTCCAATATTTAAGCATTGATCAGAAATTGTTTCTAAAAACATAAAAAATCTTTTGGTTTTTAGCAAAACAATCCCACATCGATCTGCCTAAACTATGTCTCAAGGGTGTGAAAGGGATCGAAAAGAGTAGCATGCACCGATGCTTACAAAGCAAGTGTGTACGAACCCAAAAGGTCTCGATTCGGCTTAGGACGCTATAGATCAAAAGTTTATAGGCAAAGGTTATGGCTTACAAAGTCATAGGTGTTGAAGTAAACAACATGTTTTCCCTTATACCCTCAAAATTCTGAAACTAAAAACTAAAAACTAAAAACTAAAAACTAAAAACTGAGCCTCCCTTCATTCTAATTTCTTCATCTTTGTTCAATATAAATCATTGATTATACAAAACTTCTATTGGCTACATATAATGTGACACTTTAATAAGTTTATTATTTTCAAATAGTTATATTATATAGATTCATTTTTAACATGCTTTACTTGATTGACAGTGTCAAACTGAGTTGCTAGTTTGAGCCTGACTTTGGTGTTTTGGAGGGTATTTACACAATTTATGAGATGAATCTTGGTATCTGATAAATCTCGATTGGGGGATGTTGGGAAGCCCTCAAATGCATGAAAGGACAATTCAAATGAAAGTGGGTATTATTGGCTTTGGTAAAACAGGCCGTGCAGTTGCATCAGTATTATTAGAGTCGAAAAAGACCAATTTACAATGGGTTATCCGTCAATCAAAACAGTTGGAACAACAGTCGGTTGCTGATTTTTTGGGAATAGAATCCGATGAACCTAGCCATATTTTTTCAAAAGATGAATATTCTATAGCTGCACTTTTAGATCGTTATCCGGTTGATATTATTGTTGATTTTTCCTCAGAAAATGGCTTGGATTACTATGCAGAGGAAGCGGCGAAACGCGGTATCACGATTATTAGTGCGGTATCTCAATATCCTGAACAGCGAATTCAACAACTCAAACAGCTTGCAACTCAAACTTGTGTCTTACATTCACCTAATATTACTCTTGGGATCAATTTTGTCATTCTTGCAGCAAAGATTTTGAAAAATATTGCACCAGAGACCGATATTGATGTGATTGAAGAGCATTTTAAGGCAAAACCTGAGGTTTCAGGTACAGCCAAAGTCATCACAAGAGAACTTGATCTGCCTGAAGACAGCATTAAATCAGTACGTGCAGGTGGGATTGTGGGAGTGCATGAAATTTTATTTGGTTTTCCATTCCAAACGGTGCGACTCAAACACGAATCCATCACCCGTGAAGCTTTTGGCAACGGTATTTTATTTGCCATCGAAAATCTAAAAGATAAACCGAAAGGGTTTTATAATATGGAGGCATTATTATTGCCTTTTTTCAAATTGGATGATCAGCCTGAACTACAGGTTTTGACCTAATTAAATCAATTTAAATTCAGTTGAATAAGCTGTGGTTTCACGTGAAACCTCAACCAGATCTTTGTTTATTTGGTAGAAGAAATGCTTTTGCTGTATTGCCTAAATTTCTTTATGATTTGCGCTGATTTTCTCTTTGACTATTTTGATCTACATGGCGCTAAACGACAATTTTATTTACACACCACCGCAGCAACCATTAGAAATCCTCTATGAAGATGATGATTTGGTTGTGGTGAATAAACCAGCGGGTTTGTTGTCGGTTATGGGACGCTTACCAGAGCATCAAGATAGTGCTTATTTACGTGTGTTAGAAAAATATCCATCTGCCAAAGTGACGCATCGTTTGGATATGGCAACATCAGGTTTATTGATGTTTGCCAAACATCGTGATGCAGAAGTGGCAGTCAGCAAAATGTTTCAGGCACGGACAGTCAAAAAATATTATGAGGCATTGGTACAGGGAAAGATTCAAGCTGAGGGCAGTGTCGAGGTGCCACTGATTACCGATTGGGAGAATCGCCCACGTCAGATGGTTCATTTTGAATTGGGCAAACCAGCGAAGACCCTATACCAATCGTTGCATTACGATGCAGAAACGGATCAGAGCCGCGTTCGTTTAGAGCCAGTGACAGGACGCTCACATCAGCTACGCGTTCATATGATGCATATTGGACACCCGATTATGGGGGATAAATTGTATCATCCCGAACCTGCCAAATTTCATTTGAAGCGAATGGCCCTCCATGCGGCGTATCTGGCTTTTCAACATCCTTTTCATCAGCAAAACATAGAAATTCATGCTGAGGTAAGGTTTTAAGCTTCCGCAGAAAGGAGCAATTATGTATCCAGTCCAACGTCTTACATGGCTTGAGTTGTCAGAGCTGCAACAAGCACAGCTTAAGTCGCTTTTGTTTGCAGCAGATCCTGATTGGGCTGTGATCTCGACTTATCTGTTGCAGGCAGATATTTTTGTGGTGATAAATGAGCAAGATCAAATTATTGCTCAGCTTTGTTTGATTCAAAATGCAGATCAAGCCGAAATAAAAAATCTTGCGGTTGATCCAAGTCAGCAGGGACAAGGTTTAGCCAAGACCTTGATTTTGTATGTGGTTGGCGCTTTTCAGCAGTCTAGCATTCACACTTTATGGATAAAAACGGGCAACTCTAGCCTTGATCAATTGGCGCTGTATCAAAAATGTGGTTTTCGTATGTCCCATATCGAACGCAATGTCTTTCAAAACTATCCCGAACCTATTTTTGAAAACGGTATTCGATGCTTGGATCAAGTGGTGCTGTCAATCGAATATGATCTTCAGACAAACTAATTTATGGGGATCATTTGGCGGGGGCGTTCGCTACAATTATTATATTGATGCGTCTAAAAACTGACATAAAAATAGGTTAATCTATAGCCAAATATTAAACCAAATATTAACTAGACAACATAACAAAGGATATTCTTATGACACGCGATTATGACCAATTTCCAGATGATGATAATGGCAATGTACTGTGGCAAATGGTTGAAGATGGGAATGACCTAAGTGAGCCGCATGAGGTTGAATTTTCAATCGTGTTTGAAAAACAAGAACAGGTTGAAAAATGTGCCCTGCATCTTTTACACCAAGAACAAAAAATCTCCCTCTATCAAGAAGAGCTACATTCAGATGGTTCCGATATGTGGGTGTTAAATGTACACGTCAATATGATGCTGGAATATGAAGATATTGCTGATCTAGAAGAGTGGATGGTGCGTATCGCACAAGAATTTTCAGGTGAGTACGATGGGTGGGGTTGTATGAGCTATATCTATGATGAAGATGAATAAACATGGATAAAATGTGACTCAGCCCTCAGTGGGCTGAGCCATATCGATTAAAACTTGAATTGTGCCGATACTGAGGCATTCAAAGGTTCACCTGGTTGAACCCATACATCACTATAACTCGAAACATAATAGGTCTTATCAAACAGATTGTTCAGGTTGAACTGATAACGCTGACGATCTGATGGGGCGTAATAGGCATTTAAATTTACCAAGGTATAACTCGGTAAATTAAATCCATTATCCAGATTATGACCACTACGCTCACCGACATAGCTCAGGTTGGCACCGACACCTGCTTTCACTGCACCTTGTTGTAAAAACTCATAGTTGGTACTGATTGAGCCTTGGTGTTTAGGAATATTGCTCAAGCGTGCGCCTTTGACCAAATCTTGGTCTTTCTCGATCTTGGCATCGGTATAGCTATAATTGGCATTGAGTGACCAGCGGTCTGTGAATTGGCTGTTGAAGTCCAGTTCAACACCTTGGCTGCTGACTTCACCTGCAGCCGTTTGAAAACCATTGTCGATTGGATCTGTGGTCAGCACGTTCTGCTTTTGCATTTTAAATAAGGCAACACTCAGCAGGCTGTGGTCATTGATTCGATATTTACTTCCAATTTCATAGCTTTGACCTTTTTCTGGGGCAAAGTTCTCGCCATTGCGATCCATACCACTGTTCATCGCAAATGAACGACCATAGTTACTATAGAATGACCAGTGGTCTGATGCTTTGAAATTGACACCAAGGCGTGGGCTGGCTTGGTTAAGGTTTTGCTTGTGCTGAGTTTGTTTCAGGTGATTTTCAAAGTTTTGTTCGACTCGATCAAAGCGAGTACCGACCAAGATGCTCCATTGATCATCAAAGAACATCTGATCTTGTAGATTAATGGCGAAATAGCGTTGTCGCTCATCGGTATTGGTAAAGCTCGCGAGACTCGGTAGAGATTGCCCATAATGAGGCTGATAAATATCAATGGTATTTGGATGATCCGCACTATGGTTACGACGTAATTGATATTGGCGATAATCCAATTGTCCTAATTCTGTAGAAACCACGACTTCATGACGTGCCCATGGCGTGTCTAATTTTCCAAGTAATTCGGTTTGTGCCAGCACATCTTCGCTTTGATAATCACGATAGCGACGTTGGCGCTCCAAAGTACGTCCATCGGCTTGTACACGTCGCGGTTCGGTGGAGAATCCAACCATTTGCGCATCTTTATAACTGAGCGCACTGTTCAGCTTCCAAGCATCATTTAATTCATGGCTTAAACGCAATTGATAAAAATGGTCTTTTACCCGCATGTCACCATCCCGTGGCTCACCTGTGAAGGTTTTAGGATTCATCACAAACTGTTTCTGAACAGTACTTACTCCGCGATCAAATGTACCTAAATGTTGGGTAAATTCGCTGTCAAAATCGAGTTGGGTCTGGTCTGAGATTTTCCAGGTGAGTTGGGGTGAAAAGAACCAACGTTCACTACTAACATGATCACGAAAACTTTGATTGTCTTCATGGGCGACGGCAAAACGATAAGCAAGCACATCATTGATTGGTGCCGTATGTTCAAGGCTAATGCGATATTGTTCTTGGCTATTGGCACGAAGGTTGATCTGGCTTTGGCTTTCCCATTCAGGCTTTTTACTGTTGATATTGAGTAATCCACCTGTTTCTCCACGACCGTAGAGTGCTGCCATCGGTCCTTTGAGGAAATCCAATGATTCGATATTGACCATATCTTTCGGTGCGCTGATGCCTCGATTCATGCTTAAACCATTGCGAATGGTTACAGCGCCGAGATTGGGGTCGCTACTAAAACCACGAAAGGAGTAATTATCCCAAAATCCGCCACCGTAATTATTTTGATGAAATACACCGCTGACCAAGGTCAAGGCATCGTCTATGCGTTGCACATCTTGTTGTTCGAGCACTTGTTGAGAAAGAAATGAACGGTTAAAGGGGATGTCGAGGACATCGTGGGAGAATTTGGTTCCGCTGCTATTTTGCTGCAGATCCTGTTGGGTTGTATCTGCTTGAATACGAATGGTTTCAAGGACTGCGGTACGATCTTCTGCCCATGTGATTGTTGAGAAAAAACTAAACCCCAAGCAAGACCAAAATCCAAGTGTACGTTGCATAAATCATCAACCAAAGAAAGACAAAAAAATGATTTTGTAATAGTATAACATTACATTAATTTTTAAATCTTTTTTTATGCTGCCCTCAGAAAAAACGCGACAGCGGTTACAGTTCATGAACGCCGTACATACTTTATGGGTTGGATGCGTGGGCTTTACTTGCTTACATCTAAATAGAAACTTTCCTTGACCTCTTCCATGACCACATAGCTATGTGAGGATGCGGAAGCAGGCAGTTTTTTTAATAAATCACCTAATAGTCGGCGATAGGCACTCATTTCTTTGAGTCGTGCTTTCACTAGATAGTCAAATTCACCAGAGATGAGATGGCACTCAAGCACTTCTGGAATATCAACTAAATCGCGTGCGACTTGATCAAACACATCACCAGACTTGGCTGAGAGTTTAATTTCTAAAAATACCAATAAGCTACGCTCGACATGAGCGGGATTGAGTCGAGCATAATAGCCCATGATGATGCCTTCACGTTCTAATCGCTTTACACGCTCAGAACAGGGCGTGGTAGACAGATTGACACGCGAAGCTAACTCACTAATTGCAATCCGTCCTTCGCGTTGCAATATATCTAAAATCAAGCGATCAATACGGTCTAATTTACGCATAGATTATTTCCTTTTATTTTAATTTTTTCGCGACAAATTGATTAAATTACCTAGATTATACCTATAAAAACAGTCAAAAAAACTATTGGAGCAAAAATATACTAGTTAAATAAACTAGTGGGCGAGAGGGACCTATTATGCGCGTTATCGTTTTAGGAAGTGGTGTGATTGGTGTAGCAAGTGCTTACTATCTTGCGCAACAAGGTGCCCAAGTGACTGTGCTTGATCGTCAGTCTGGTCCAGCAAAAGAAACCAGCTTTGGTAATGCAGGACAAATCTCGCCAGGATATTCAACCCCATGGGCAGCACCCGGTATTCCATTTAAAGCCGTGAAATGGATGTTTCAACATCATGCACCGCTTGCCATTAATATCGATGGCAGTATGTGGCAGTTACAGTGGATGGCACAAATGCTGAAAAACTGTAATCCACAAAGTTATGCAGTCAACAAAGAACGCATGATGCGTGTGGCTGAATATAGCCGCGATTGTTTACGCCAACTGAGAACTGAAACGGGTATCAACTACGAGAATCGTTCTAAAGGCACTTTGCAGGTGTTTCGTAATGATGCACAACTTGAAGCGGTGCAGCGTGATATCCAAGTCCTGAAAGAATGTGGTGTCGATTTTAATTTATTGAATGCAGAAGAACTCGGCAGCGTTGAACCTGCACTGGCACACACTGATAAATTGGTGGGTGGATTGCATTTGCCAAATGATGAAACAGGCGACTGTTATTTATTTACCAATGCTTTGGCAAAAGTGGCGCAAGATTTAGGTGTCGAATTTAAATTCGATCAAAATGTTGAGCAATTGATTGTTGAAGGTGATGAAATCAAAGGTGTGCTGGTCAATGGTGTGGTTTTAACAGCTGATCGTTTCGTGCTTGCCTTTGGTAGTTATTCACGTGATTTCTTAAAGCCATTGCAGTTGAATCTTCCTGTTTATCCTGTCAAAGGTTATTCATTGACGATTCCAATTGTTGAGCCAAAATTTGCACCGCAATCAACGGTTTTGGATGAAACGTATAAAGTTGCGATTACGCGTTTTGACCAACGTATCCGTGTTGGAGGGATGGCGGAATTAAGCGGCTTTAATTTGGGCTTAAATGATGATCGCCGTGCAACTTTGGAAATGGTCACCCAAGATTTATTCCCAGGTGGTGACTTACAACAAGCATCATTCTGGACAGGTCTACGTCCAATGACACCAGACAGCACACCGATTATTGGTGCAACCAAATATAAGAACCTATTCTTAAATACGGGTCATGGCACTTTAGGTTGGACCATGGCATGTGGTTCAGGAAAATTGATCAGCGATCTAGTGATGAATCATCGTACCGAGATTAGTACCGACGGTTTATCGATCCAGCGTTATTCACACGCGGCATAATTTTAAGCTACAAGGAAGTTGATTATGCCTCGTCCAATTACTGCGGTTATTCATACTCAGGCTTTACGCCAAAATCTTGAACTATTGAGAACGACTGTCCCAAATAGCAAGGTGTTTGCGGTGGTCAAAGCCAATGCCTATGGACATGGGATCGAACGCGTCTATGATGCCTTTAAAACAGCGGATGGCTTCGCCTTACTCGATATTGAGGAAGCCAAACGTCTGCGTGCATTAGGCTGGACAGGTCCAATCCTGTTACTAGAAGGGATTTTTTCACCCCAAGATTTATTTGATTGTGCTCAATACCAACTCAGTTTCACGGTGCATAGTGAGCATCAGCTGGAGTGGTTACAACAACATATCTATCCTGCCCAGTTTGATATTTTTCTTAAAATGAACAGTGGTATGAATCGTTTAGGGTTCAAGCCACAACAATATCGCCAAGTGTGGCGACATCTTCAGCGTCTTAACAATGTCGCGAAAATCACCCATATGATGCATTTCTCCGATGCGGATGGGCAGCGCTTTGGTCAAGCGGGCGTGGACTATCAACTGGCAGAATTTGAGACGCATATTCAAGATTTACCCGGTGAAAGATCGGTCAGTAATAGCGCCGCCATCCTCAGATATCCAACACAACTGCATTCCGATTATGTCCGTGGCGGCATCATGCTGTATGGCAGCTCACCTGATTATCCTCAGCACAGTATCCAAGATTGGGGACTTGCGCCAACCATGAGTTTGCGTAGTGAACTGATCGCAATCCAGCAGCTAAAAACCAATGAAAGTGTGGGGTATGGCTCAAGTTTTGTCGCTGAACATGCCATGAGCGTCGGCATCGTCGCTTGTGGTTATGCCGATGGTTATCAACGCATCTCTCCTACAGGGACCCCGATACTGGTCAATGGAATTCGTACCCGAACCATTGGACGAGTCAGTATGGATATGTTGGCAGTGGATTTAACACCTGTACCGAATGCTGAAATTGGTAGTGAAGTTGTGCTTTGGGGGACCTCAAAAACAGGAAGTATTTTACCTATTGATGATGTTGCAGCAGCCTCAGGCACCGTCGGTTATGAACTGATGTGTGGGGTGACCGCACGTGTCAAATTTATCAATCAAGACGAAGGAAATCATCATGTCACATTCTGATATTCAGAAAATCAACTCGACCGAAGTGATGAGTGCAGTCACTGTTTTTAACAAAGTGGTGTATTTATCAGGACAAGTTCCTAAAAATCCAGACTTAGACATCGAAGGACAAACGCGTGATGTATTAGCAACGATTGAGCAGCTTCTCGATTCGGCAAATACCGATAAATCACGTCTATTGTCTGTTCAACTGTTTCTAAAAGATCTCTCAGATTTTCCAACGGTCAATGCGATCTATGTCGATTGGTTAAAAGGCTGTGTTGCACCGTCGCGTGCCACGATTCAAGCGGATTTGGTCAATCCAAATTGGCTGATTGAGATTGCAGTGATTGCAGCACAAAAATAAAGCAAACAGAGATCGTTTTGCTTAAATAATATAAAAAAAGATGAAAAGTAACGTATTTATTGTAGATAAAACAGCAGTAGATGCGTATTTTCTTGCAATCAATATGCGTCCGCCATTTTAAAAGAGAGCGAATTTTCGCAACAAAATAAAAAGGCTGGCGCATATACGAATAAGAAAAAGGGAACTTTTTTATGACGGTTATGCAACAGCATCCAAATGATCAACACGCGCCAAATGATTTACAACGCAAACTTTCCAATCGCCATTTACAACTGATCGCCATTGGTGGTGCGATTGGAACAGGCTTGTTTATGGGTTCAGGAAAAACCATTTCCTTGGCAGGCCCTTCGATTCTGTTTATTTACATGATCATCGGGACCATGTTTTTCTTTTTGATGCGGGCACTGGGTGAGTTGTTGCTTGCCAATTTACAGTATAAATCTTTTGTGGATATGGCACATGATTTGATCGGGCCATGGGCAGGCTACTATATTGGCTGGACCTATTGGCTGGGCTGGGTACTGGTCGGAATTGCGGATTTGGCCGCAGTCATTAATTATCTTGGTTTCTGGTTACCTGAAGGTGTGTCATTTACGCCGATGGGACAAGCATTGATTAGTGCGGGTTGTGTGCTGTTTGTGCTGGGACTTAATTTGTTGACGGTACGTTTATTTGGTGAGATTGAGTTTTGGTTTGCCTTGATTAAAATTTTAGCGATCATTGCCTTGATCGGCGTCGGTGGCTATATGATTTTTAGTCACTTCCAAGCGCCTGAAGGTGCGGTAGCATCATTAAGTAATGTTTGGTCGCATGGCGGCATGTTTCCTAAAGGCTTGGATGGCTTCTTGGCCGGTTTCCAAATTGCGGTTTTTGCCTTTGTCGGAGTAGAGTTAGTGGGAACCACAGCAGCTGAAACCAAAGATCCGCATAAAAATCTTCCAAAAGCCATTAATGCGATTCCGATTCGAATCATTTTGTTCTATGTTTTGGCCTTATTGGTGGTGATGGCTGTTACGCCGTGGGATAGTATCCGTGCTGATAAAAGCCCATTCGTGGAATTATTCTTGAATGCAGGAATTGTCACTTCTGCAATTATTATGAATTTGGTGGTGTTATCGTCGGTGATGTCATCCATGAACAGTGGCGTGTTTTCGACCAGCCGAATGTTGTTTGGTTTATCTAAAGATGGTCAAGCACCTGCGGCATTGGGACGTTTATCGAAGAAAGCGGTACCTGCCAATGGACTGTTTTTTTCCTGCGTTTTTATTATGGGGGGTGCAGTACTCCAGTATTTCGTACCGAATACACTGGAAGCATTTACCTTGGCGAGTGCTCTGTGCGTGATTTTATTCATCAGTGTATGGAGTCTGATTATGGTGTGCTATATCCGCTATCGTAAATTGCGTCCTGAATTACATGTGCAGTCGAATTTTAAAATGCCGGGTGGCGTTTGGATGTCCTATCTGGTGATTCTCTTCTTGCTATTTGCCTTAGTGATTTTGGCACTTGAACCTGACACCTTGAAAGCATTGTATGTTAGTCCATTTTGGTTGTTGATTCTGGCTGCAACATATCAGTTGGTGTACAAACCACGATTACGGAAACTTCAACGAGAACTGGTATAAAACAGTTTCAAATCCTAGATGTTAAGAGCTAGCCTACAAGACTGGCTCTTTTTATATCTGTCATTTGAATCGTTAATCAATGAGTAAATGTTGGTATTGATCAGCTTGTTTGCGTAAGTAATCCCAAACCAGTTTAATTCGTGGCTCATGTTGTAAATCAACGAATGTCAGCATCCAAAAGGTATGGTTGAAACGAACTTGTTCAGCTAAAACGGTTTCAAGCTCAGGTTTATCATCTGCTAGAAACTTGGGTAATATGGCTAACCCTGCGCCAGCACTGACCGCAATCTGCTGTGCCAAAATGCTACTACTGCGAAAATTTGCAGTGAGTTTTAAGGGTAAGCGTTCTAGACAATACAGCTCAGGGCTATAGACCAAATCATCAATATAATTGACAAAACGATGTTGGGTTAAATCTTCTAAACGACGAATGGGGGGAGTGTTGGCTAGATAATTTTTACTGCCGTAAATTTTTAAACAATAATCTGACAAGCGCGTGATGATATAAGGACCAGATGTGGGACGTTCAATCGAGACCACAATATCGGCTTCACGATGCGAAAGCTTAATCATTTTCGGCACCGGAATTAGGTCAATGGTGAGCAGAGGATATCGAATCGAAAACTCCGCCAGCAGTCGTGCAAGAAATGCCGTACCAAAGCCTTCAGGTGTGCCAATTCGCACACGACCTTGCAAGGGTTGATGTGGTTTTTCAATCTGAAGAAAGGCTTGTTCCATTTGCTCTACCTGAGGAACGAGTGCTAAACCTTCAAACGTCAGTTCATAACCAGAAGCTTCTCGTTTGAATAAAGTCGTCCCTAAAGCCAGCTCCAATGCCTGAATTCGTCGAGCAACCGTACTGTGCTCGACGCCAATGATGCGTGCCGCACTGGTTAAGGTTTTGGTTCGCGCCAGAACTAGAAAGAATTGTAGATGATCCCAATCCACTTTCATTGTTATTGTGTCCCTTGTGCATATTTGCACACCAATCGTGCATTAATTTGCGTTGGTGGTCAAAGATTTGTTTGCTAGTCTCAACCAAAGGTTAAAAAAAGAAAATACGACGAATCGCTATTTTCAAACATCTGAACACAATAAAAATAGGGCCTATGGAGAGGTTATGAATACAATCCAAAAAATCGAGCTGGAAACAGCCAAGTTGTTGATCAATGGACAGTTTGTCGAGTCTGAAACTGAGCAATGGCAAGATATTGTCAATCCTGCGACGCAGGAAGTGATTGGTCGTGTGCCTTTTGCAACGGTTCAAGAGGTTGATGCTGCGATTCAAGCTGCACAAGATGCTTTTGCCACTTGGCGTCTAACGCCGATTCAAGCACGTATGCGCATCATGCTGAAGTTGCAAGATTTGATTCGTGCCAACATGAAAGAGATCGCGAAAGTACTGACCGCTGAGCAAGGCAAAACCTTAGCCGATGCAGAAGGCGATATCCAACGTGGCTTAGAAGTGGTCGAACATGCCTGCTCTGTCGGTACTTTACAAATGGGTGAGTACATCGAAGGCGTGGCACGTGGTGTGGATACCTATACTTTGCAACAACCATTGGGTGTTTGTGCGGGCATCACTCCATTTAATTTCCCAGCCATGATTCCATTGTGGATGTTCCCAATGGCGATTGTCTGTGGCAATACCTTCGTACTCAAACCCTCTGAACAAGATCCTTTGACCACGATGATGTTGGTGGAACTTGCGATTCAAGCAGGTGTACCTGCTGGCGTGCTGAACGTGGTTCATGGTGGGAAAGAAGTGGTGGATCGTCTGTGTACACATCACCACATCAAAGCGATTTCCTTTGTCGGTTCAACTGCGGTGGGTACCCATGTGTATAACCTCGCAGGGCAACATGGCAAACGTGTGCAGTCGATGATGGGTGCGAAAAACCATGTGGTGGTGATGCCAGATGCCAACAAAGAACAAACCCTCAATGCTTTGGTCGGTGCGGCTTTTGGTGCAGCAGGACAACGTTGTATGGCGCTTTCAGTTGCTGTGATGGTGGGTGAAAGCAAACAATGGGTTCAAGAGCTTGTTGAAAAAGCCAAAACCTTGAAAGTTAATGCAGGACATGAGCCGAATACAGATATCGGACCTGTCATTTCTCAACGTGCCAAAGCACGTGTGATTGATTTGATTAATAGCGGTGTCGAGCAAGGTGCAGAGCTACTACTCGATGGTCGTGATGTGCAAGTTAAAGGCTATGAGTCGGGTAACTTTGTAGGCGCGACTATTTTTAATGGCGTGACCACGGACATGCGCATCTACAAAGAAGAAATCTTTGGCCCTGTATTGGCAATTATTTCTGTCGATACTTTAGAAGAAGCGATTGAACTGATCAATGCCAATCCATTTGGTAATGGTGTTGGGCTATTCACTCAAAGTGGTGCGACAGCACGTAACTTCCAGAACCTGATTGATATTGGTCAAGTGGGGATCAATATTCCAATTCCTGTGCCTGTGCCATTCTTTAGCTTTACAGGTTCGCGTGGTTCAAAACTGGGTGATTTAGGCCCTTATGGTAAGCAAGCAGTACAGTTCTATACGCAGACCAAAACCATTACCAGTCGTTGGTTTGAAGATAGCCATGAAGTTGGCGGTGTAAATACCACCATTAGTTTACGTTAAGGGGGAATCAGGGATGAATATCGCCTTTATCGGTCTCGGAAATATGGGCGGCAGAATGGCCCATAACCTGCTCAAAGCAGGTCTTACAGTCTATGGTTATGACCTTAGTGAGGTAGCCAATCAGCACTTTGCTGAAGCAGGTGGTGTGGTCTGTGACAGTCCACAAGCAGCTGCTCAACAAGCAGATGTGGTGATCACCATGTTACCAGCAGCCAAACATGTCAAAGAGGTTTACTTGGGCGAAGAGGGCGTGCTGGAAGTCTTGAAGGCAGGGGCATTGTGTATTGATAGCAGTACCATTGACCCGCAGACCATCAAAGATATCGCTGCGCTTGCGCAAACTAAAAATATTCACATCTGTGATGCGCCTGTGTCGGGTGGCACCATTGGCGCGCAAGCAGGTACTCTCACTTTTATGGTGGGTGCCAATGATCAGACCTTTGAGGAAGTCAAACCTGTACTCAGTTACATGGGTAAAAATGTCATTCATTGTGGCGAGGTCGGTGCAGGGCAAATTGCCAAGATTTGCAATAACTTAATTCTCGGGATCTCGATGGCTGCTGTGGCAGAGGGTATGGCATTGGGTGCGAAACTGGGGATTGATCCGCAAGCATTGGCAGGTGTGGTGAATACTTCAAGTGGTCGCTGCTGGAGTTCAGAGATCTGTAACCCTTGGCCGCACATCAATGAAAATGCACCTGCTTCACGTGGCTATCAAGATGGGTTTGCGACACAACTAATGCTGAAAGATTTAGGTCTCGCAGTCGAAGCAGCGGGTCAGGTCAAACAGCCTATTTTGTTAGGTGGTATGGTGCAGCAGCTATATCAGCAGATGTGCATGCGTGGAAATGCGCATTTGGATTTCTCCAGCATTATCCAGCAATATCTTCCAGAATAAGTTTAAACATCAAGCCATTGGATGGCTTGTAAACCCATAAATGCAACTCTGTCGTGAATAACTACAAATCCAGACTGAGGGAATAGAAATGTTGAATTATAACGATGTGGCACAGACATTTAATTTTGAAAATACGGCTCAACACATGTTGTCAGGTTCGTTGGATGCACTCAATGCATGCTTTGAGTGTTGTGACCGACATGTAGACGGTGAAAAAGTTGCTTTGTACTGGCAAGGCAAAGATGGACGCAAGGAACAATATACCTTTGCGCAATTCAAACAGTGGTCCAGTCAATTTGCTAATTTTCTAAAATCACAAGGTGTACAGGCAGGTGATCGTATTTCGGGTTTATTACCACGAACGCCTGAACTGATCGTGACGATCTTTGCTGCTTGGCGAATTGGCGCGGTATATCAACCGCTGTTTACGGCCTTTGGGCCGAAAGCGATTGAGCATCGTATTCAACTTGCACAAAGCAAGTTAGTGGTGACGGATGTAGGCAATCGCAGCAAGCTCGATGAGGTTGAACAATGTCCAGCTATCGTGACCGTTGCTGATACAGAAGGTTCAGTGCTCAAAGCCAGCGATTTTAATTTTTGGCAGGAGCTGAATCAGCAGTCTGATCAATGTGAATTAGTCATGCGTAATTTGCATGATCCATTCTTATTGATGTTTACCTCAGGTACTACTGGACCTGCAAAACCGCTCGAAGTTCCACTAAAAGCCTTAATTGCATTTGGTCGCTATATGCAAGATGCGATTGGCTTAACTGAAGATGATGCCTTTTGGAATATTGCTGATCCGGGTTGGGCCTATGGTTTGTACTATGCGATTACTGGGCCGTTATTCTTGGGACATGCGACATTGTTCTATGAAGGTGGATTCAGTACAGATAGTTTGTGTCAAATCGTCAAGGATTATCAAATCACCAACTTGGCAGGTGCACCAACGGCCTATCGTATGATGATGGCAGCTGATCCAGCACAAATGGCGCCGTTAAAAGGACAATTCCGTGTGGTCAGTAGTGCAGGTGAGCCGCTGAATCCAGAAGTGATTCGCTGGTTTAAACAAGTTTTAGACGCACCAATTTACGATCATTACGGACAAACTGAAGTGGGTATGGTGGTGTGTAACCATCACGGTTTAAGCCATGAAATACGTGCAGGCGCGGCAGGTTTTCCAAGTCCGGGTTATCGGGTTGCCGTGGTCAATGAGCAAGGCGAAGAGCTTCCGCCAGACACCGCTGGGATTTTAGCGGTGGATATCAGCCAGTCGCCAATGATGTGGTTTGGGGGTTATAAAGAAAGCCGTAAATCACCTTTTGTTGGCAATTATTACTTAACAGGTGACACTGCTGAGTTACACAGCGATGGCAGTATGAGTTTTGTGGGACGTAGCGATGATGTGATCACCACATCGGGTTATCGCATCGGTCCATTTGATGTTGAAAGTGCTTTGCTTGAACATGATGCGGTAATTGAAGCCGCAGTGATTGGTGTGCCTGATCCAGATCGTACCGAACTGGTTAAAGCCTTTGTTATTTTAGCGGCAGGCGTACAGTCTACGGTTGCTTTGGCAGAAGAATTAAGCCAATTTGTGAAAAAACGTCTTTCTGCGCATGCATATCCACGTCTAGTGGAGTTTGTCACCGAGTTGCCGAAGACGCCGAGTGGTAAAATCCAACGTTTTTTATTGCGTAATCAGGAAATTGCGAAACAACAAGCAAAAGCAGGGTAAGGGAAATAACGATGCAATTTACCGAAGAACAATTGTTAATTCGTGATATGGCGAAAAGTTTCGCCCAAGAACAAATCAAACCGAATGCCAGTGATTGGGATCGGGATGGTACCTTTCCCAAAGCTGCGTTAGCCCAGATGGGGCAGCTTGGTTTTATGGGGATGCTAGTCCCAGAGCAATGGGGTGGGTCAGATACGGGCAATTTGGCTTATGTGCTGGCACTCGAAGAAGTCGCAGCAGCAGATGGTGCGACCTCGACCATTATGAGCGTGCATAATTCGGTAGGTTGTGTACCGATTTTAAAATTTGGCAATGACGAGCAAAAGGAGCGTTTTTTAAAGCCCCTAGCTCAAGGCGAAATGATCGGCGCATTTGCTTTAACCGAACCCCATACCGGTTCAGATGCAGCAGCCATCAAAACCCGTGCGGTTAAAGACGGTGACGATTATATTCTCAATGGTGCAAAGCAGTTTATTACTTCTGGTCATAATGCAGGGGTGATTATCGTCTTTGCCGTGACTGACCCAAGCGCAGGTAAAAAGGGTATTAGTGCCTTTCTCGTGCCACGTGATACACCGGGGTATGAGGTCATTCGTGTCGAAGAAAAGTTAGGTTTACATGCTTCGGATACCTGTCAGATTGCTTTGACCGATGTACGTGTGCATAAAAGTTTGATGCTGGGTAAAGAAGGCGAGGGTCTGAAAATTGCACTTGCTAATTTAGAAGGTGGTCGTATTGGGATTGCAGCACAAGCAGTGGGTTTGGCGCGTGCAGCTTTAGAAGAAGCAACACACTACGCCAAAGAACGTCTGACATTTGGTAAACCAATTTTCGAGCATCAAGCGATTGCCTTCCGTCTTGCCAGTATGGCAACAGAGATCGAAGCTGCACGACAACTGGTGCATTATGCGGCACGTCTCAAAGAAGCGGGTCAGCCTTGTTTGAATGAAGCATCGATGGCGAAATTATTTGCTTCTGAAATGTCAGAGCGTGTCTGTTCCAGCGCGTTACAGGTCTTTGGGGGGTATGGCTATCTGAAAGATTTTCCAATCGAGCGAATTTATCGTGATGCACGAATTTGTCAGATTTATGAAGGTACTAGCGATATTCAACGTTTAGTGATCGCACGTAGTCTATAAAACTCAAACAAGGATTGAATGATGCAGTGGCAAACTATTTTATTAGAAAAGCGTAATGGTGTTGGGTTAATTACCCTCAATCGTCCTAAAGCTTTAAATGCGCTAAACAGTGAATTGATCAGTGAAGTGAATCAAGCCCTCGACCAACTGGAAAAGGATCGTGAGATTGGTTGTATTGTGTTGGCAGGTTCGGAAAAAGCTTTTGCCGCAGGCGCGGATATTAAGGAAATGGCACAGCTGAATTTTCCTGATATTTATTTTGATGATTTTTTCCATCTTGCTGATCGTATTGCCCAACGCCGTAAACCTTTGATTGCAGCGGTGAGTGGTTATGCTTTGGGTGGTGGTTGTGAGTTGGCACTGATGTGTGACTTTATCTACTGCGCTGAGAATGCCAAGTTCGGCTTACCTGAAGTGACTTTGGGTGTAATTCCGGGAATTGGTGGAACACAACGCTTAACTCATGCCATTGGTAAAGCCAAAGCCATGGAAATGTGCCTCACCGCACGACAAATGGGTGCAGTAGAAGCTGAGTTAAGTGGTTTGGTTGCACGTGTATTCAACAAAGAAGACCTACTCGAACAAACACTACAAGCCGCTGAACAAATTGCGACACGTTCACTCACTGCAAACATGATGCTGAAAGAAACCATTAATCGAGCTTTCGAAGTCAATTTGACCGAAGGATTACGATTTGAACGACGCATGTTCCATTCTATTTTTGCCACTGCGGACCAAAAAGAAGGCATGCAGGCTTTTGTTGAAAAGCGGCAGGCAAATTTTAAAAATCAATAAGAGATCAATAAAATGAACAAAGAAAATCACTTAATGATTGAGCAACAAGGTGGTCTAGGCATGATCACCTTAGATCGAGTAACACATCTGAATGCATTATCACTAGAGATGATTGAGGGGATTCGAGCCCAACTTGAGCTTTGGCGAGATGATGCCGCTATCCAAGCGATTTTAATCAAATCGAATAGCCCGAAAGCCTTTTGTGCAGGAGGCGATATTCGCTATCTGTATGACAGTTATAAACTGGGCACGACAGATCATCAGGGTTATTTTAGTGCCGAATATAAGATGCTCACCACCATACGTGAGTACAAGAAACCTGTCATCGTTCTGCTCGATGGTTATGTGCTTGGTGGTGGTTTTGGCTTAGCGCAAGCCTGCCACATCATTGTGAGTAGTGAAAAATCACGCTTTGCCATGCCTGAAACAGCGATTGGTTTTTTCCCAGATGTCGGTGCTACCCATTTCCTATCGCGTTTGGATGACATAGGCGTGTATATGGCGATTACAGGCGAGCAAATCAGTAGCAGTGATGCCCTTTATTTGGATTTGATTGACTACCATGTTCCAAGCGAAAAATTACAAACTTTGCAAGATGCATTGGTTGCAGAAAACGATTTAAGTCAACAAAACATTGAACATATTGTGAGTTGCTTTATCACCCGCCCAGCAGAAAGTGAATTGAAACAGTATGCTGAAGCGATTCGTAAACATTTCGGTTTTCAACATTTGGATGAGATTGAGCAAAGTCTTGAAAATGAACAAGATGAGCAGTTAAAAGCATGGGCGGACAAGATGCTCAACATTTTGCAACAACGCTCATTCGTAGCAAAACAAACCAGCTTGAAACTACAACATCTTGGACGTGGGCTTTCCTTGCAGCAATGTATGCAACTTGAGCGCGATCTACAGGATATTTGGTTTGAGCATGGAGACTTTATTGAAGGCGTACGTGCACTGATTGTCGATAAAGATAAACAACCACAATGGAAACAAGCCAATCCAGAACTGGAGCAAATATTAGAAAAGCTGAGCTAAATTCACCTGATAAAAATAACAAAAGCTCACTGAAATATAGAGCGTTAAAACGCTTATGGTCAGGGTTGTCCATAAGCGTCAAAGTTAAAACAAAAAGATCTAAATAAGGATAATTGTGATGCAAGCAACAGATGGAAACGGTTCGTCCCCTAAAAAGTCGTCACATCGATTGGCAGGGATTTCTAGCATGGTTGGTACCACCATCGAGTGGTATGACTTTTTTATTTATGGTGCGGCAGCGGCACTGATTTTCAACAAATTGTTTTTTCCTAATCTTGACCCACTGACAGGTGTACTCGCAGCATTTGGTACCTATGCAGTGGGTTTCATCGGACGACCTTTAGGTGGTCTAGTATTTGGTCACTTTGGTGACAAGATCGGGCGTAAGTCCATGTTGTTACTGACTCTAATGTTGATGGGTATTCCCACTGTATTGATTGGATTGTTACCCACTTATGAAACAATCGGCTATTGGGCTGCGATTTGCTTGGTGATCTTGCGTTTTATCCAAGGTATGGCAATGGGTGGAGAGTGGGGCGGCGCAGTGCTGATGGCGGTTGAACATGCACCTGACGGCAAAAAAGGGTTTTGGGGCAGTTTGCCTCAAGCCAGTACCGGTGGCGGCTTGATGTTGGCCTCAATTGCGCTTGGTTTGGTGTCCTTACTGCCCGAACAAGCATTGTTTAGTTGGGGTTGGCGCATCCCTTTCCTCGCAAGTATCGTATTACTAGCTGTAGGATGGTATATCCGTGTCAAAGTGCCTGAATCTCCTGACTTTGAGAAGGTTAAGCAACTCGCTGAAAATATTAAAGTTCCTGCTTTAAAAGTCTTTAAACAACATCCAAAACAGTTGATTACAATTATTGTGGCGCGTGCTGCTGAAAACGCATGGTTTTATATTGCATCAACATTTACCTTGGCTTATACCACGACCCAATTGGGTATTCCGCGACAAGATATTTTGTTTGCTACCATTTGTGGTGCAGCCGTGATTCTGTTTATGACACCTTTATGTGGACATTTGTCTGATAAGGTCGGTCAGCGCAATATGTTTATGTTTGGCTTATGTGTGCTGGCAGTATTTAGTTATCCATTCTTTAGTATGCTCAATACCAAAGATCCTGTACTGGTGTGGACTGCGATTGTATTGGCGATTGGTGTGGTGTTCCCGATTATGTATGCGCCGCAAGCACAATTATTTGCGCGTCAGTTCCCTGCTGAAATTCGTTATAGTGGTATCTCTATTTCAGTGCAGTTGGCAGGTGTATTGGGTGGTGGTATTGCACCGTTGATTGCAACCAAGTTATTGAGTGTCGGCGGTGGAAGCCCTTATTTGATTATGATTTATATCGGCTCAATGGCAATGATCGCGATTATCGCAACAACCTTTATGCCACGCGATCGTGTTGCCCAAGCTTATCTGCAAACAGATGATTTGAATTTAAAAACCAAGGTCACTGAACAGTCATAATTACTGAAGGTATAGACAGAAAAAAGCCTTAATCTTTCGACTAGGGCTTTTAAATTTGAACTCATGATTACAAGTATGATTTATTCAATTAAACTTTAGTACTAAGAATTGTTTGAGTTTCAAATATGATCGAGATTGCTCAACAGCAAGATTCAAAAGCAATTTTAAATGTTATCAAGCAAAGTATAGAATCTTGCTCTTTAGATCATGATAATAATCAAAATGTTATTGATGAATGGTTATCGAATAAAACTGAAGAAAATATAATTAATTGGATAAACAACTCTTATTCGTATATGTACAAAAAGGACAATAAGATTGTAGGTTTTATTTTGATGTCTAAAGGTGGAGTCATCCTTCTAAATTATGTTTTACCTGATTATCAAGGCGATGGTATAGGAAGTGCAATGGTTGATTTCATCATTTCTCTTTCTAGTTCTTATCAGATTGATAAAATTAAGCTTGAATCAACGCTCACCGCTAGGAAATTTTATGAAAGCAAAGAGTTTGTGATATTGGAAGAAACATATGAACATGAAAAATTGATAGGTTTTAAAATGGAACGAAGACTCAGTGAGAATTCAATTTAAACAATAAGAAAAAAGCCCCAATCTTTCGACTAGGGCTTTTTAAATTTGGAGCGGGAAACGAGACTCGAACTCGCGACCCCAACCTTGGCAAGGTTATGCTCTACCAACTGAGCTATTCCCGCATATTGAGCAGTTTTTACGAAAACTTACACTTAAAAAAACCAATCTGGAGCGGGAAACGAGACTCGAACTCGCGACCCCAACCTTGGCAAGGTTATGCTCTACCAACTGAGCTATTCCCGCGTGCCAGCTATAATACATTAAGCAAAATAAGGGTCAACAACTTTATGCAGAGAATTGGCTTAATTGCATAAAATAAAAGCATTTTCGTGGTCAAAAATAGAAAAAAGCAAAATTTTGCACAAAAGTTTAACCAAACTATGGGTGATGTATACTAATGGGCAATCTAGATCTGACCTTAATAGAGTGACTGATGAACTTAGAACAACAATTGATTGAACGCTTACAAAGCCTTACCCCAAGTCATCTTGAGGTAATCAATGAATCGGCTGGGCATGGAGGGTATTTCCCAGGGAAAGAGTCCCACTTTAAAGTGATTGTGGTGAGTGAAGCATTTCAAGGGTTACGTTTAGTTCAACGTCATCAGAAAATTTATGCAGTCGCAGCCGAATTAATGAGTCCTGGAAAAATACATGCACTCGCAATTCATGCCTATGTACCAAGTGAGTGGCAAGGACAAGCACCTGCAAGCCCAGAATGTGCACATGCACCTAAACAATAAGGATTGATCATGGACGCACATTTACTTACCAAAATTATTCATATGTCGGCAGTGAGTCTGTTAATCATTGCTTTTGTTGCACGTGCCGCAACATTATTTGTCGGTGTTAAAAATGAACAACCGAATCCTACCGCGCGGAAAAGCTTAGGGGCGATGCAGCATTTATCCTTGACCGTGATTTTGATTACAGGAGTGATCTTATTGGTGATGAAAAACTTTGATGTGCAACCTTGGTTTTATGCCAAAGTCATTTTATTCATCGTGTTATGTTCATCCTTGATCAAAGCTTTTCGTAAAGACGACAGTATTTTACTGGTACAACGCCGTGCAGGTATTATCATCGGTGCAGTTGCTTTGATAGGTACTTTAGGTTTAGTCATGATCAAACCTGTTTTTGCGTAATTGTTGGACATTGTCTTAGTAATTGTTTTGGCTCTAGGTTAAACTGCGTGCAGTTTACAAAAAATATTGTAGAGGGAAATCATGTTAACGCGTGTGGTATTTAACCAAAAAGGTGGTGTGGGGAAATCAAGTATTACAATCAATCTAGCTGCAATCAGCGCTAAACAAGGGCTAAGAACCTTGGTGATTGATCTTGATCCACAAGCAAACTCCAGCCAATACCTTTTGGGTGAAGATGCAACATATTCTGCGGATAAAGCGGCACTAGAGCCAAATATTGAAAACTTCTTTGAAGATATCTTGGGTGCAACCCAGCAAAAAAGTTTGATTGGCAATGCCTTAGGTTCAATCCTGAAAGTACCTCGTGGCAAAGGCCTAGACAGTTATGTACATCGAACATCCTTTGCAAATTTAGATGTGATTCCTGCAAGCCCAAGCTTGGGTGCACTAGAACACGCACTAGAAAGTAAACACAAAATCTATAAGTTGCGTGATTCGATTCAATCACTGAGCGCGCGTTATGATCGTATTTTTATCGATACTCCACCGGCATTCAATTTCTTTACTTTATCGGCATTGATTGCGGCCGATCGCGTGTTGATTCCATTTGATTGTGATGTATTTTCTAAACGTGCGTTACAAACTTTGATTGAAAATGTGATCGAAACGCAAGATGATCATAATGATCGCTTAGAGATTGAAGGGATTGTGGTCAATCAATATCAATCTCAAGCAAAATTACCACGCGAAGTGGTTCAACAGTTAAAGGATGATGGTTTGCCTGTACTTGAAAGTATGTTGCCACCATCTGTATTGATGAAAGAATCACATCAGAAGAATTTACCTTTGGTTCATCTCGCAGCTGAACATAAATTGACCCTTGCTTATGTCACTTTGTTCAATGAGATTGAATCTAAGCAATAAGAGAACATTATGAAACGCTTCTATTGGATGCCAGTTTTGGCTGTCAGTTTATTATTGGGTGCTTGTGCATCGACGGTTAAACCCGCTTATGTTTCGCCTACCCAATATCAAGCTTTGAACTGCCAACAGCTACAAGCGGAGTACAATCGTATCCAACACTATATTGATAATGGTGTGCAAACACCAAAACGTACAGGTGTTGGGGTAGGCGTTGGACTTGGCGGTGGTTGGGGCAAAGGCGGTTGGGGCTTTGGTCCTTCTGTTTCGGTCAATATGGGTCAGTCCATGAATACCAAGAACACTGAATTGGCGAAAGTACTGGGTCAACAAGATGCAATCGTACAAGCTGCACAATTTAAGGGATGTCCAATTATTGTGAAGCAGCGCACAAATTAATTATTTTCTATCGATTTATCGCTGTAGTTAACTATGGCGATAAAACTAAATATTAGCAAAATGTTTCAAATAAAAATAATAAAAATCAGATATTTGTAGTTTGTATGATCCATTATTATCTCTTTCAGCCTTGATTGCTTATTTCTTAGTGCTTGTTTGTCTGCCCTAAATTCGTTTATCGTGACGCCCATGTATGGTTGTTCGGTATATCTATGATTGAGAGTTGGTTTTTTGTTTTGGCGATGCTGGCGGTATTACTTATCCCTGGTCCAACCAAT
The DNA here is from genome assembly GCF_000156555.1 of Acinetobacter sp. ATCC 27244. Classification (NCBI taxonomy): domain Bacteria; kingdom Pseudomonadati; phylum Pseudomonadota; class Gammaproteobacteria; order Moraxellales; family Moraxellaceae; genus Acinetobacter; species Acinetobacter sp. ATCC 27244. The sequence goes on along the minus strand of NZ_GG665966.1, from coordinate 53,105 downwards.
GCTATGCTTGCCAGTGCAACCCACCAACAAGGTGTTCCCAAAACGCTTGTTTTTATCCCAGTGGAATGGTTGGGGTATATTTACGGCATCAGTTTATGGGCGCTATTTATTCATCTATTTGAACCGATTTGGCCTGCTTTTGATGTGATGCTGCATATTGGCAGCTTATTATATGTACTGTGGATGGCATTTCATCTTTGGAAAAGCTCTCATCTACAAAAACATGATCAACGCCACCAACACATTCGTCCTACTCAACTGTTTGTATCGACCTTAAAAAATCCGAAAACGGTGTTGTTAGCAGCAGGGATTTTTCCAGCGGAAGCTTGGAATTCTGTTCAAAATGCGGCAATTGTATTTACCATCTTTAGTTTGATTTTAATTCCTGTTTCAATATTTTGGATGGTGTTTGGACGTGCTTTGTTGACCGGAAGTTTCGCAGGAATTAAAGCCGATCACTTATATAAAGGATCGGCAATGCTGTTGATTATTTGTATGTTACCTATGGTGTTTCGAGTATTTTAAGCCATTCAAACGAGTGCTTGGCATCATGAGGATGCTTTACGTTGATTCATTTTTTGGCGAGCAAAGCCAATCACACCCGGCAAAACACTAACAATAATGATACCGAAAATTAAATAGGTGAAATTATCTTTGACGATCGGCATGTTTCCAAATAAATATCCGAGCGTGATAAAAGAGGAGATCCAACAGAACGCACCAATCACATTGTATGTCAGAAAATATCTATAATTCATACTGCCTGCACCTGCGACAAATGGCGCGAAGGTACGTGCGAAAGGCACAAAGCGAGCGAAAATAATAGTTTTGCCACCATGACGTTCAAAAAATTGTTGGGTTTTCATGAGGTGCTGCTTGTTAATAAATCTGGAATTGGTTTCAAATACTTTAGGACCAATATAGTGACCAATATGATAATTAACGGTGTCACCCAAAACAGCTGCAATAAATAATAAGACACCCAGTACCCAAGGATCCATCACACCCGTTGATGCTGCTAATGCACCCGCAGCGAAAAGTAAGCTATCTCCAGGCAAAAATGGCATCACCACAAAGCCTGTTTCGACAAAGATAATTAAAAATAAAATGGCATAGATCCATACGCCGTAATTATTAATAAATTCGAGTAGGTGTTGGTCAACGTGTAGAATAAAATCAATGAGTTCCATGAAAATGTTAACGCTATAAATTTGAGCTAAATCCTAGCAGTGCAGGGATGGAATGTCAGTATAAAAAGCAAATTAATTGGTAACAGGGGTTGACGTGATCAGGTGCAATAATTTTATTTTTGTTTCAAATATAGAACGATGCATTAACTAATATCATGTTTATTGCAAAATAAAACATACATACACTGTTGTTATGTTAAAAAACAAACAGTGTGGAATCAATTATGTTTAATCCGAATGTTGTTGTCAAAAATATCGTAACGCAAACTGGCGTTGAAAATATCGTCACTTTAATTGCGCGAATTCTCATGGCATATATTTTTATTGTTGCTGGTTGGGGCAAGCTTACTGCTTATAGCGCGACAGCAGGTTATATGGAAGCGATGGGCGTACCTGCTGCCTTATTACCGTTGACCATTCTTGTTGAATTTGGTGGTGGTTTGGCGTTGTTATTTGGTTTCCAAGCGCGTTTTGCTGCCTTTGGTTTAGGTGTATTTAGTATTTTGACTGCTTTTCTCTTTCATGGTGCAGATGATCAGGCACAGCAAATCAACTTTATGAAAAACTTAGCGATGGCTGGTGGTTTATTTTATCTGATGCTATACGGTGCTGGGCGTTTGAGCTTAGATCATAAAATCGAAAACTAATTTGTTGCCCCCTTAGTTAATGTGACTAATGGGGCTTTAATATTTAAATTTACCGATTATTACAAATGTAAGCCGACATGCAGCTATTTTTTTGTTTAGCTATGATCAGATTTAAAAACAAGGTAAGTAAAAATGAGAACAATCATTGCGGGATGTACGCTTGGATTGATACTGTCATTATCGAGCCAAACTTGGGCAGGTAAGGATGATCATGTACTTATACAGGAAGCTGCTCAAAATATTGTGACCGTGAGTCAGGTTGCTCAATTATCTGATGAAACTGGCGTTACGTTAACAGGGCAAATTACCAAACATTTACACAGTGACCATTACGAATTTAAAGATCGTACTGGAACGATTAGCATTGAGGTCGATGATGATATCTGGCGTAAAGCTGGATTGAAGGTCGGTGATCATGTTCGTTTAGTTGGTGAAGTTGATACCCATCGTTATAAACCTACTGATATAGAAGTGATCAAGATCGAAAAACATCATCACTAAGCTTAAAAAAGGAAGCACTCGCTTCCTTTTTGTTTTCATGGGGCGCTTAGTTTAAAGCATAAACAAAATTTGCATTTCACCGACCATAAAGCCAAGTACTGCACCGACGATAATCAGTGCCCACTCATCTTCTTTAAAGGCAGGGCGGAGCATGCCTTCAAACTCTTCTGGGCTCAGCTTCTGCATGCGGTCAACCAAGGTATTGCGAACATTCATGGCATCTTCAGCATAGGATTCCACATAACGCATTGTCTCTGGTAGTTGTTGCAAAATACGTTCAGCAACGTCCGCTTTTAGGTTTTGATATTTTTCACCACCAATTGCATACACCACCAGTGGGCGAACTACACCCGCTTGTAAGTCAATTTCTTGTTTTACATGGCGGCTGACCAATTCAATCACTTTGTCAGAATGTGTACCTGAGAAAAGCTCTTCCATCATGTTACGAGAGGTAAGTAACTGTTTAGAAATCAAGGCAGCATAATCGGCGGCAACTTCATTTTGGCGTTTAATGAATAAACCTTGCCATGTAAAGCCCATCACCTTCTTTGGATGGAGAGGTCTAAACATCATTTGTAAGGCGATCCAGTCACTAAAGAAACCGACGAATCCACCAAACAATGGCAACATCCAAGGGTATTGTCCTTGTGTCACAACCCAGCAGAACATTTGGATCACACCAATTCCGAAGCCAAAAATAAAGCCGACATTGCTGAAGAATTTAAACTCTTGTTTGCCGACTTTCTTAAAGATTTCGTTGAGTAAGCGTTTATCTTTGAGTAGGTTGTTGACGACCATGTGTTTAATATCGAAGTACTTGGCTACATCTTTTTGTACTTCGCCCATAATATGTTCAACAATCTCAGGCGCTTTGGCTTGTACACGTTTAATGAGCTTTTGACGTGCAAACTCTGGCATTCCTTCCCATAAACCTGGTTGATACTGTTGAGCAACTTCACGGGTAATATCTTCTGCCGCTGCCATGAGCGGTTTTTCGATTTCTTGTGCGATGCGTTTTGGATCGAGCCGAGCAAAAATCTCTTCTGGTTTGATTAGCTTTGAGGTCATTAGCTCAACGGCTGTGGTCGCCATTTTTTCAGCTTTGCGTGGAACAATCCCTTGCCACCCAATGGGTAAACCAAATAGTTTAAGGCCTTTAAATTCAAGTGGTGAAAACATCATTTGAACAGCAACGACTTTCGTCACATAGCCAATTAAACCACTGATAAATGGGATGGAAATATATAACCAGAAATTCTGTTGAAAATCCGCAATCATTTCTTGAAACATTATTTTATTGGTCCTTCAAGTCCTAATTGTTGCTCATGAAGAAGCAAGCCATGGATGATAGTGATATGGTTGGGGTATTGGTCATTCACCAATAATAAAGTTAGGCTTTCAGTCCCCTTTAGTTTTCCTTTTTCTCAAGGACATCGAAACCCATTAAATCGGAGGAAACGATGGCGGTAATTGAGTACCTTTCCGTGGTAATGCAAATTTTCGCCACATCATCTTAGCACCAATTTTTGTTTTGTGTTGAGCAGAATTCACTAGAAATGTTGATTCGGCTCTCTTTTTATCGGTTGCCTTGCAAATTTTTAACTTAAATATCAGTGGCGATTGCATATAGAAACTAAAAAATCAGATAGATGATGAATTGCGATGCGCCAAAGCATGAAAAATGTTAGAATATGGCGCTTATTTCATTTGCCATTCTGATTAGCCATGACGACCAATACTCAAATTACTGAAGATCGTATCCTTATCTTGGATTTCGGCTCTCAATATAGCCAGCTCATTGCACGTCGAGTACGTGAAGCAGGTGTCTATTCTGAAATGTACGCATATGACATGTCTGAAGAAGACATTCGTGCATTTAATCCAAACGGGATTATTTTATCAGGTGGCCCTGAGAGTGTGCATGAAGAAGGCAGTCCACGTGCACCGCAGATCGTATTTGAATTAGGCGTGCCTGTTTTAGGTATTTGCTATGGTTTACAAACCATGTCTGAACAACTTGGCGGAAAAGTAGAGCCGGGTACAGTACATGAGTTTGGTTATGCAGAAGTCGATATTTTGGTGCGTGACCAATTAATCGGAAAATTACAAGATCGTGAGAACCAACTTCATGTATGGATGAGTCATGGCGATAAAGTCAGCGCGATTCCAGAAGGTTTCCAAGTAACAGCAAGTACACCAAGCTGCCCATTTGCTGCGGTGAGCGATGAAAAACGTCGTTTCTACGGCGTGCAATTCCACCCAGAAGTGACGCATACAGCGAAAGGTGCAGAATTACTTTCGAACTTCGTTCATCAAATCTGTGGTTGTCGTGGTCTTTGGACACCTGAACACATTATCGATTTACGTGTAGAACAGTTACGTGAGCAAATCGGTAATGAAAAAGTTTTATTAGGTTTATCGGGTGGTGTGGACTCATCTGTTGTTGCTGCACTGTTGCATAAAGCGATTGGCGACCAGTTGACTTGTGTATTTGTAGACAATGGTTTGCTTCGTCTAAACGAAGGTGATCAAGTGATGCAGATGTTCGCAGATAACATGGGGATCCGTGTGATTCGTGCAGATGCTGAAGAACGTTTCTTGACGGCATTGGCGGGAGAAGTTGATCCTGAGAAAAAACGTAAAATCATTGGTCGTGAGTTTATCGAAGTATTTGCTGAAGAAGCACGTAAGTTAGATGGTGTGAAATTCTTGGCTCAAGGTACGATTTACCCAGATGTAATCGAATCTGCTGCAAGCAAACAAGGTAAAGCACACGTCATCAAATCACACCACAACGTGGGTGGCTTACCAGAAGATTTAGCTTTTGATCTTGTTGAACCATTACGTGACTTGTTCAAAGATGAAGTGCGTAAATTGGGTACAACATTAGGCTTGCCGCATAGCATGATTTATCGTCATCCATTCCCAGGTCCAGGTTTGGGCGTGCGTATCTTGGGTGAAGTGAAAAAAGAATATGCAGATATTCTTCGTCTTGCAGATGACATCTTCATGCAAGAACTTCGTGCGAGTGGTTGGTATGACAAGACTGCACAAGCATTTGCTGTATTCCAACCTGTGAAATCAGTGGGTGTAGTTGGTGATGGTCGTCGTTATGCATGGGTGATTGCACTTCGTGCGGTGGAGACTGTTGACTTTATGACAGCGCGTTTTGCTCATTTACCGTATGACTTAGTTGATAAAATCTCAACCCGTATCATGAATGAAATCAAAGATGTTTCACGCGTTGTTTATGACGTGTCATCTAAGCCACCAGCAACGATTGAATGGGAATGATCCTATAGCTAGTACTTACTTCTAGCATAAAATCGAGTCTCTTAGCCCGAATTATTTCGGGCTTTTTTGTATGTATTTGGCTGATCTAACGATTGAGAAGGTCGGAAGCTTTATGTTCTGCTGGTACGCCTTGAACTAATAGTACTTCCCCCTGAGTATGTTTAGTACGAAGATGACGAATTGCTTGATAAGCTTCCGATTCATACCAACCTTTAGCATGCTCCATTGAGGGGAATCCAATGACAACCAGATCACTAGACCAAGTACCTTCTAGTGGTACATAGGGACCACCATGAATCAGGTATTTACCAGAGAATGGTGCTAACGTTTCATCGATGAGATTCAAATATTCTTTTATCTCTGGATCAAATTGAGTTTTATGTATTACAGCAATAGCATATGCAGTCATTTTTTATCTCTAACCAAATACTTTTAATTAAGTTTTTTATTTAATGTACATTGATCAATATAGATTATCATGATTTTGATTTAATGCCATTTTGAACTTTTAATAAGGTGATATGAATGTATTCATATCAATTTAATATTTATTAATGTTCTTTATAGGGTGTAGTATTTGCTAAAAGCTCTAAGATAATTATTTATTTTCCACATGATTGCTTTGGATATGCTGTTACTTTAAAAAGCTAATGCTGGAGAGTAATTGTTTAATTAACTAATCCTCAATAATTAAGTATGTCTTTTTCTAAAACTGAATTGATTTTTTCATATTACGTGTATCCAACCCATTGGTAATAAATAATAAATTTACAAAGATGAATTTTACTCACTTTTCTATGAAACTAAATCATTTTTATTCATGTTGTGAATCAGGTATAAATCACATCATAAAGAAATTAGATTTATCACGGAAATTAGGGTGTCAGATCAATGAGTAAAGAATTTAAATTTACGATAAAGAGTATTCGTTTCGATGAAGACTATCGCCCTTCGGACAATACTCGCATTACCACCAACTTTGCGAATTTGGCTAGAGGCGAAAGTCGTCAAGAAAATTTACGCAATACTTTAAAAATGATCGACAATCGTTTCAATACTTTGGCACATTGGGATAACCCAAATAGCGATCGCTATTCTGTCGAACTTGAAATTATTTCCGTTGAAATGAAAATTGATGCTGAAAGCAATACAAATGCATTGCCTTTGATTGAAATATTAAAAACCAATATTGTTGATAAAAAAACCAATCAGCGCATTGAAGGCATTGTCGGAAATAATTTTTCTTCTTACGTACGTGATTATGATTTTAGTGTGTTATTGCTTGATCATAATAAAAATCAGTCTGAATTTAAAACACCAGAAAACTTTGGTGATCTACACGGCAACTTATTTAAGAGCTTCATTAACTCAGATACATACAAAGCTAACTTTAACAAACAGCCTGTGATTTGCCTCAGTGTTTCGAGCAGTAAAGTTTATTGCCGTAGCGAGAATCAACATCCGGTTTTGGGTGTCGAATACCTACAAGATGAATACTCTTTAACGGATGAGTATTTCCAAAAAATGGGCTTAAAAGTTCGTTACTTTATGCCGCCAAATAGCGTTGCGCCTTTGGCTTTCTATTTCTCAGGTGATTTGCTAAGTGATTACACCAACCTTGAGTTGATCAGCACAATTAGTACCATGGAAAGCTTCCAAAAGATTTATCGTCCTGAGATTTACAACGCTAACTCTGTGGCAGGAACGTTTTATCAACCGAGTTTGAAGAATCAAGATTATTCACTGACTCGCATCGTATATGACCGAGAAGAGCGTAGCCGATTGGCGATTGAACAAGGCAAATTCGTTGAAGAGCAGTTCATCAAACCCTATCAGAATATTCTTGAGCAGTGGACAAAGAACTACGCTGATCAAAACTGTGCTGCTGTTTAACTATTCATATTGAGAAGATGATTGACGATGAAAATATTATTACCGACTTCAACAGCTGGCAGCTTACCAAAACCATCTTGGCTTGCAGAACCAGAAAAGCTTTGGTCACCTTGGAAGTTGCAAGATGAAGAGTTGATTCACGGCAAACAAGATGCCTTACGTTTGTCCTTGCATGAGCAACATCTTGCAGGCATTGACATTGTTAGTGATGGTGAACAAACCCGTCAGCATTTCGTAACTACATTTATTGAACATCTTGACGGTGTAGATTTTGAAAAACGTGAAACCGTTCGAATCCGTGATCGTTATGATGCGAGTGTGCCGTCAGTTGTAGGTGCTGTAAGCCGTCAAAAACCTGTTTTTGTTGAAGATGCTAAGTTCTTACGTCAACAGACTAAGCAACCAATCAAATGGGCGTTACCAGGCCCAATGACCATGATTGATACACTATATGATGGTCACTACAAAAGCCGTGAAAAACTCGCTTGGGAATTTGCCAAAATTCTTAATCAAGAAGCGAGAGAGTTAGAAGCCGCAGGTGTAGATATTATTCAGTTCGATGAACCCGCATTTAATGTTTTCTTTGATGAAGTGAATGATTGGGGTGTTGCGACTCTAGAACGTGCACTTGAAGGTCTTAAATGTGAAACTGCCGTGCATATTTGCTATGGTTATGGGATCAAAGCCAATACTGATTGGAAAAAGACCTTGGGTTCAGAATGGCGTCAATATGAAGAAGCATTCCCTAAGCTGCAAAAATCCAAGATTGATATTGTTTCCTTAGAATGCCATAACTCTCGTGTACCAATGGATCTGATTGAACTGATTCGAGGTAAAAAAGTAATGGTGGGCGCGATCGATGTAGCAACTAATCAAATTGAAACACCTGAAGAAGTTGCCGATACCTTACGTAAAGCACTTCAATTTGTGGATGCTGACAAACTCTATCCATCGACCAACTGCGGTATGGCACCTTTAGCACGTGACGTCGCAAGAGGCAAACTCAATGCTTTAAGTGCTGGTGCTGACATTATTCGTAGAGAGCTTTCTGCTTAAGATAGATACTGAAATACTAATGTGTATAGGATTGCCGATTTTATTTGAGTAAATCGGCAATCATGATTTTGATGAAAAGCAGATCTCATTTTACTCAGCATGTCTGTAAATTAAATGCTGATCTGATCAAGTCGAATGATATAGCCAAGCACATAAGCGTATGGCTCAATTGCTGGAACTGAATGATGATTGAATCAATAGACTTTAGAAATGCGATGTCTTTGTTGACCAGTGCCGTGAGTGTTGTGACGACTACTGGTTTATCAGGTCGTTATGGATTTACTGCATCTGCAGTATGTAGTGTGACGGACACGCCGCCGACATTATTGGTTTGTATGAATAAATCATCGAGTTCACATGTACACTTTGTTGAAAATAAAATTTTAACTGTCAATGTCTTAGGCGCACATCATGAACATATTTCTAAAGTATTTTCGTCTAAATTAGCGCCCGAAGAACGCTTTAAACATGGTATCTGGACCGAGTTGGAAACAGGTGCTCCTGTTTTGGATGATGCTTTGGTAAGTTTTGATTGCGAAATTGATCAAATCCAAGAAATCGGGACGCATACTATTTTTATTTGTCCTATTGTAGCGATTCAACGTAGTCAGCATGACCAAAGTTTGGTGTATTTTAATCGTGCTTATCATCAGGTTGGGCAGGTGGAAGTGGTGTAAGATAGAGGTTAAACACTTGTTTTGATATTATTATTGCTTCAGATAAAAAACTTCTATGCTAAAAAAACTAAAAACAGCATGCCAAACCAGTTTGTTTATGAAAAACTTCATGCTAAATGTGAAGCGTTGATTTGATCTTCACTAACATGGTATTGAGAAGCGAAAATTGAAATTTAAAAAACTACCTGCCAAATATGCGGTTTGGATTGTACCATTCTTATTATCAGCTTTAATGAGCGGAATCATATCGTTTATAAATCTGTCGATGAATTTAGGTTTTATACCCGAATTTGTTTCAAAATGGTTTGCGACGTGGATGTTATCTTGGGCAATCGCATACCCAACGGTATTGGTGTGTCTGCCATTGGTTCGGCGTTTGACGGCTTTGTTTGTGGACCTCCCACCACAGCATTAAAAATTTGTTGCACAAATCATCGTGAAAACAGATTTTGATTGTCTCATGAATGGTACTCAGCGTATTACCAAAAGACTATATTGAATCGTGTTTGTATTGCTAAGATCAATAAAACAACTCATTGCAATAGCATAGGTAAAAGAGAGCGAAATCATGAGCAATAATAACGACTATGATATTTCTGATTCAAAAGACTGCGAAACTTATATCAATCAATTTATTCAAGAATTTACGATTCGATCTGCAGAAATAGGCAAGGGCACCATGATTAAGCGTGCGTTGCCTAGTCGTCAAAAACGCTTGGTCGGAGCTTGGTGTTTTCTCGATCACGCAGGCCCAGTGAGCTTTCCCGCAGGCGATGGCTTGGATGTCGGGCCACATCCGCATATTGGTTTGCAGACTTTTACATGGATGATTGAAGGCACCATGATGCATACTGATAGTCTAGGTTCTAAGCAACTTATACGTCCTAAGCAGGTCAACTTAATGACAGCTGGCCGTGGTATTTCTCATACTGAGGTTGCACCAGAGATCGAAACCAAGATGCATGCAGCGCAACTATGGATTGCTTTGCCTGATGATAAGCGCAATATGGAGCCTAATTTTCAGCATTATCCAGAATTACCTGTTGTGGTTAAAGATCAGGTTGAATTTACAGTGTTGGTCGGTGAGTTTCTAAATACGCTTTCACCTGTTGAGGTGCATACACCTTTGGTTGGCGTGGATTTAACTGCACAAACCGATACCAAAACCCGAATTCCGCTCAATCCAAAATTTGAATATGCCTTTATGGCATTAGAAGGTACAGCCCGAGTCAATGGACATGAGCTAAACACGGACAATATGGTGGTTCTAGAAACTGGATTAACTGAAATAGAAGTTGAGTTAACCCAAGGTCACCGTGTGCTGTTAATTGGTGGAGAGCCATTTGAGTCGCCTATCTTGCTCTGGTGGAATTTTGTCGGACGTACCATGGAAGATCTAAAACAAGCACGTGAAGATTGGATTAATCATCATCCTCGTTTTGGAGAGATTCCTGATTATCAAGGTAAACGCTTAGAGGCACCTACATTGCCAGATCAAATGAGGGCTTCGAAATGAGTGTGATTGCAAGTGCAAAAGTACAGGCATTGACTGCGCCGTGGCAAGGTGAAGTAAGCAGTGGTACACATCAATTTTTGACCGATAAACCTGAAGCTGCTGGTGGGCATGATACTGGGCCAGCGCCGTATGATTTTCTCACGGCTAGCTTAGCATCGTGCACGATGATTACTTTGCGTATGTATGCTAAGCATAAAGAGATAGAACTCGGTGATTTTTCAGTTGAAGTTGATTTTCATACCAATCGTGAACAGCAGGAACATATTGAACGTCGAGTAATATTTGCCCAACCTGTTTCACAAGATTTAAAAGAAAAACTTCTCAATGTCTGTAGTAAAACACCAGTAACTAAAACTTTGTTACGCAGTTTAGACATACAGACGGTGATTCTTTAACATGATAATGCTATTGTGCTTGGGCAAAATATAATTCTAAACGCAACTGTGAGAGGGATTTAAACAACAGTTGCGTAGCACATGGCAGGCATAAAAATGATTACCTTACATTATCTGCAATGCTCACGTTCATTTCGAATACTGTGGGCATTAGAGGAGCTTGGTATCGATTACCAAGTTGAATACTACCAAAGGTCGCCCAACTACACCGCTCCTGAAAGTCTTAAGCAAATTCATCCGCTAGGCAAGGCTCCGATTTTGGTTGATGATGCACAGGTCATTGTAGAATCTGCCGTGATCTTGGATTATTTACAACAACGTTATGATGAGCAGCAACAGTTTAAACCGCAACACATGGAAGATCAGCATCAATATCTGTATTGGATGCATTATGCTGAAGGTTCTTTGATGCCTTTGTTGGTGATGACTTTAGTATTGAATAGTGTGAGTAAACACGTTCCTTGGGTAATTCGGCCAATTGCCAACAAAATTACGGATGGTGTCAAAGCAGGCTTCGTTCGCCCTCGTGTCAAAGAGCATATTATTTATTTAGAAGATTATTTGGCAGAACATGATTATTTTGCAGGAGCGTTTTCTTTTGCAGATATTCAAATGGCATTTCCATTGATGGCATTACAAAAGCGTTTACATGGTAAATATCCAAATATACAGGCTTTTGTTCAACGAGTTCAGGAACGTGCTGCTTTTCAGCGCGCTGAGCAGAAAAGTTTAGATTCTGAATGCGTTTAAGAGACACCCATTAAAAAAGGAACGAGTCATCGTTCCTTTTTTGTGTTGAGTATATCGAATTAACGTTTAATGACGATGGAATCAATCCCACTGTGTTGCAAGGTTTGTTGTGCGGCAAGAGCAGCTTCTTGACTATCATAAGGACCTGAAATGACCCGATACCACGTTTGACCATTCTCAACACTTCTCACCACATCAGCAGATAAACCATTCAGAATGATCTCTGCACGACGAGCATCTGCACTGTCAGGATCCGGATAGCTACGAACTTGTAGAATATAGGTCGGTGCAGCAGGTTGAGTTTGTTCACTGGCAGTGATACCACCCTCAGATTCCTCTGTTGTGGTCGCTTCAACTCGAGGTGACTCGATAATCACGACATTACCTTGCTGTTTGGTTTCTGGTACAGCTTGTTCAGGAATAGGAGTGACTTGCTGTTGTGGAAGTAAGTCGTAAAAACGGTAGTCTTTATTGGTATTTTCTTCTTGATAATGTTCAGACGTGATCTGACTTTTAGCTGGAACGGGCTGCCATGGTTTCCACAACATCAGCATCACGATTACACATAAGATTGCAAGAATTGCAACAAGCATGCCCAACCACTTTGGAATCAGTGGTTTTTTGGGTTTATTTGGTCGTTCAGATACACCACGTTGCGTTTTTCCAAACACCGGAGATTCCTCTTAATCCTAAGGGGCTGTTTATTCAGCCATGCATTGCGTTATTGGCTAGAACCACTCAAACAATATGACGCGCTAAGAAAAGCGATTCCCTGATTGAGCTTATATTATTTGTAACTTGAATCTTGAAAGAAACAAAGCATTATCTTTAAAAATAATGCTTTGTTTGTCCGATATCAATCAAGGTTTTGTCATTATTTTGCTTTACAAAGTGCCATTTTATTTATGAGTGACACTTCGGGCGTAGCCCTCCGTCTTGCGACATGAGCAGCAACGCTGCGTAAGAGTGTTGCTTACATTGCCTCAGGAGCGGACACACCCAATAATTCTAAACCATTACGCAATACTTGCTGCACGTTGATTGAAAGTAATAAACGCGCTTGAGATAGTGGAATATTTGCTTCATCAACAAATTTAACACCATCTTGTGCATACCATCCATGAAACAGCGCAGCAAGATCTTTTAAGTAGTTGCCAATTTGATGTGGTTCGCAGACATTCGCAGCACGAATTACAATTTCAGGGTAAGCTGCTAATTTAGCTAAAATTTCTGTTTCAGCATCCAATGTTAATAAGTTGGCAACTTGGCGTGCAGATGCAACGTCAAATGCAATGCCTTTCTCTTTAGCACGGTTCACAATACTGTTTACACGCGCATGTGCATATTGAATGTAATACACCGCATTGTCTTTGCTTTGTGAAACAGCAAGATCTAAATCAAAGTCGATATGTTGCTCAGATTTACGCATGACATAGTAGAAACGAGCAGCATCGTTACCAACTTCCTTACGCAAGTCGCGTAAAGTTACGAATTGGCCTGAACGAGATGACATTTGTACCATTTCACCACCGCGCCATAAACTCACGAACTGAACCAAAAGTACGGTCAGTTTCTTCGAGTCATAACCCATCGCATCAATCGCTGCTTTCACACGTGAAATATAACCGTGGTGGTCAGAACCCCAGATATCGATCAGGTCGGTATAGCCACGTTGTAATTTATTCAGATGGTAAGCAATGTCCGAGGCAAAATAAGTGGTTTGACCATTACGACGTTTTACAACACGATCTTTTTCATCGCCAAATTCAGTCGATTTAAACCAGATATTACCTTCTTTTTCATAGAGGTAGCCGCGCTGATCAAGAGTTGCTAATGCTTCATCAATTTTTTCTGTTAAAGATGCTTCGCTAAACCACTCATCAAAAGTCACACCAAAATCAGCAAGGTCATCTTTAATGTCGTCTAAAATGGCATGTAACGCTGCTTGATGGAAAACACGATAGCCTTCGCCTAATTGTTGTTGTGAGTTGGCAATCAGCCCATCGATATGTTTTTCTTTGTCACCAGATAGCACAACCTTATTGCCTTCGGCATCTAATGCTTCAGCGTATTGCACGTCTTCTGGTACATCTTTATAGATGTCTGCTACTGCACGAACATAGGTATTGCCATCTTTATTAATAATTTCTTGTGCAATTTCTTTGACATAGTCGCCTTGATAGGCATTTTTAGGGAAAACCAGTGTTTGTCCCGTCAATTCTAAATAACGGAGATAGGTTGAAGTCGCCAAAATATCCATTTGACGACCAGCGTCGTTGACATAGTATTCGCGATCAACTTTTGCTCCAGTTGCTTCCAATAAGTTCGCAACAGTCATGCCATAGGCAGCTCCACGTCCATGACCGACATGTAGGCTTGAAGTTGGATTAGCAGAGACGAATTCAACCTGAATTTTCTTGGCTGCATTGACTTGGCTACGACCATATTGATCTTTTTGCGCTTCAATCTGATCAAGTACAGCAAAACGTTGATCTGCGTTTAAGAAAAAGTTAATAAAACCAGGACCTGCAATTTCTGCTTTGCTGATGTCTGCAACCTCAGGGAGTGCAGCCAATATCTTTTCAGCAAGATCACGAGGCTTCATGCCTGCTGCTTTAGAGCCGATCATCGCAATATTCGAAGCAAAGTCTCCGTGACTTCGGTCTTTAGTACGGGTTAAATGGCTCGTGTTGGTCCAATCTGAAGGAAGTACGCCTTGTTGTTGCAGGGTGTGTACCGCATGATCGAGAGCTGCTTGTATTGCCGTATTCATAGTTACCGAAATAAATGTCGCGGAAAAACGCTAAATATAGCAAATTTTGCAGCTTTAAGGGGAGAGGGATTTGTGAGGATTTAAGATATTCCTATAAATCTTTTTTTGTTCGGATTTCATCACATGAGAAAAAGGATGCTATGTCACTGCATTGACATAGCATCTGGTCATTCAGACTTCTAGAATTTCAGCTAACAGTTCATCACTAGGTGCAAAATAATAAGCACCATCTACCGCAGTGGTGAAGTGTAATAGACGATCATGGATACCATCTCCAGTGGTACCAAACATGCGTTTTAACATTTCATCAATGATGTTTAAGTTGTTGGTATATGCGACGAAGAATAGGCCTTGTTCACCCTTGCCATCACCATAAGGTAGGCTATGACGTAAAATTTCCATTTCTTCACCCGCATCATCTTCGACAACAGTACGAGCAACATGCGCATTTTCAGGCTTTACATCGTCATCAAGTTCGATTGATTCGAGTTTCGTCCGCCCAATCACATGTTCTTGTGCATCAACTTTGAGTTGGTGCCATTTGGCTAAATCGTGGACATAGCGTTGTGCAAAAATAAAACTACCATCCGCAAATACACCTGCTGAATCTGGGATGAGGGTTGCTTCTGCACGGTCTTCAGGGAATTGTGGGTTTTCCGTGCCATCAATAAAGCCAGTCAAATCACGGCCATCAAATTGGCGGAAACAAGCGCGCTCATCAAGCACTTCAACTTTATCTTGTATACCCGCAAAGAAGGCTTGGCTCATTGCAAAGCATAGATCCGCGCGGGCGCTGGCAATATGAATAAATACATCCGCAGGCACGACAGGCATATTAAATGCCCCTTGTTCAGGATTAAGTTGTTTAAAACCTGCGGGTGTTTCTGCGTAGAGTTTTGCCCAAAGTTCAGGACCAAAGGCAATTGCTGTTTTAATTTGACCATTTGGATGTTGGCTAATCAGGCGATCACGAGTTGAAAGTAGAGCATCAATCTGTTGTTTTAATTCAAGAATAGTTAAATCTTTTAAGCGCAAAACAATAAAACGGGCATGATCAGATGGTAGTGGAAGAATGACAGATTGAGCAGTCATTAAAAACTCCTTCATTATTTTTTAAAGGTCGGAAAATAAATCATTGTGCCTGATGTTGATTGAGCTTAAAAGTTTATTTGCTCAGTTTTATGGTCTTATCACATAAGATCATGGCAAAATAAAAACGGTATAATTCCACTTTTTATGTTGCCGTGTTGCTATGTCTTTACAAGTCTGGTTTGCGTTTATGTTGGCCTGCTGGGTGATTAGTATTTCACCTGGTGCGGGAGCAATTGTCTCCATGTCGAGTGGCTTAAATCATGGGTTTAAGCACGGGTATTGGAATGTGATAGGGTTGCAAATTGCATTGCTGCTTCAAATTATGATTGTTGCTGCGGGTGTCGGTGTATTGTTTGCGACAACACCTTGGGCGTTTCAGTTGGTGAAATGGTTTGGTGTTGCCTATTTACTTTACTTGGCGTATCAACAGTGGACAGCACCCATTCAAGCCATTGAGATTGAAAAAGAATACATCCACAAATCTGCTTCTGCTTTGATGTTTAAAGGATTTGTGGTCAATATGAGTAATCCCAAAGCGATTGTATTTTTATTGGCGGTGTTGCCTCAGTTTTTGGACTTAGGGCGACCACAGTGGTTGCAATATCTGATTATGGCGATCACCATGGTGACAATCGATTTGATTGTGATGGCGGGTTATACAGGGTTAGCTTCAAAAGTATTGAGATTATTGCGATCACCAAAACAGCAGAAATATTTAAATCGAAGCTTCGCGATGATGTTTAGCTGTGCTGCATTGCTACTTGGCGCAATCCAGCAATCCAATTAAAAAATGCGGATTAGCTTGTCTGTGACGATCTATTAAATTTTTGAAGCATAAAAATCACGGCGAAGATCAGCGCCATAAATAGGACAATACTTAAGCCGGTCGCGATATTTAATGCTGCACTTGACCATAAGCCAACTGTAATACCCAATTGTGCGAGTATGAATGCCCAAAGCACCATTTGTTTAGGCGAGTGAGCAAGAAGACGTGCGCTCAATGCTGGGATGACCAATAACGCACCCATGAGTAATGAGCCTACAGCGCGCAGCGCTAAGACCGTAAACAAAGCCAGAAGCAACATAAAAATTAGGCGTTGCCAATTGGCATTGATCCCTTCACTCATTGCGATATCTGGATCAATTGCGATTTGAATTTGTGCAGACCATGAACGATATAACACCACCAGTGCGATCATAATGACTACCGCAAAAATAGGTAAGTCTGACCATTCAATACTGAGTAGATCGCCAAATAAATAGCTTAATAACTCTGGTCTTAGGCTTGGGACTTGTTGAATCAGTAGTAAGCCAGCACAGAGAAGTGTGGCTGAACACAACGCCAGCAATGCATCATTAGGTAGCCGAGAATCATGAAGAACCCATAAGATGGCAACTAACAATAGCGCTAAAAAACCAACGCCTAACCAAAAAGGAAGACCCAAAATTCCTGCGATTGCGACCCCGAGCAACGTACCGTGAGCCATCGTATCTGCAAAGAAAGACATTCTGCGCCATAGCATTAGACAGCCGAGTGGTGCGGTCAAGAACACCAGTAATGTTCCCATAATCCAAGCGGGTAATAGCAGTTGTAACCATTCCATCATGGCTTAGACCTTTGGTTCGGGATGAATATGGGGGCGAGGGTCATGCGCACATGGCTCAGCATGATCACTATGCACACAGTGGTTATGATGGTGCTGGTAAAACATCCGTTGCGTCCCAAATATAGCTTGATACTCAGGATGCTGTTGGATACTTTCAGGTAAGCCACTACAACAAATATGTTTATTTAAACAAACCACACGATGTGTTCCTTGCATCACCCATTGTAAGTCATGTGAAACCATCAGTACTGCACAGCCATAGCGTTCAGGTAGGCTGCGAACATATTCATACAACTCTGCTTCGGATTGGATATCTAAACCTTGCATTGGCTCATCTAGAATGAGAATGTCAGGTTGACGTAATAATGCACGAGCTAGAAGAACACGCTGGCGTTCGCCTCCAGACAATTGTTGGACTCTAGATTCTTGTAATTTTGAGATGCCTGTATCGTGGATAATTTCTTGACGAAGACGTTTCTCGCAAAACTCTAAATCCAATAGGTCTTGAACACGAAGTGGTAAACTTGCAGATGGATTGAATTTTTGTGGGACATAAGCCATTTTTAACTTTTTCGAAAAATGAACTTTGCCTTTATTGGGAGACATGATGCCCAGTAATACTTTAATGAGAGTCGACTTTCCTGCGCCGTTTGGACCGATGAGCGTGACAATCTCTTTGGCATTTAAGTCAAAATCAACATTTCTCAAAATCTCTCGTTCATCACGTTGAACAGAGATATTCTCCAACTGGATGAGTGGAGTTGTTAGGGTGCTGTGCTGCACTGATGACATTTCCCAGAAATTTCAATAATGCTGTGCTGAGCAGTGAATTGATCGGAAGCAGCCAATTGATCAAGTTGCTGGATCAGTCCTTGAGCAGACGCCTCTTTAACCATATGGCATTCTGTACAAATTAGGAATGCAGCTTGATGCCCTTCACGTGGATGACAACAAGGGATATAGGCATTAATTGAGGTGAGACGGTGAATTAGGCCTTTTTCCAACAAAAAGTCGAGTGTGCGATACACCGTTGGTGGGGCAGCAGGACGATCAGCTTGGCCTTTTAATTTTGCCAACAAATCGTAAGCACCCATCGGTGCAGAGGCATTTAAAATGAGTTCAAGGACTTCTTTGCGTAAAGGTGTGAGCCGTGCACCAGTTGTGGTACACAGATATTCTGCTTCAGCAAGTCGTGCTTTGATATCATGATGACCATGAACACCGTGTAAAGCATTGTCATGTTCATGTGAACAAGAACTCATAAATGGACCTCATTATTAGCCAAGGGTCTATTGATCTTCACGCACACATTAAAAAGTGATCCAAGCCACTAGATTTAGCAAGCATCTAAAAAATAGAAATGTGTAGTGTGTTCAATAGACCCTACATCATACCATGCAATTCATTGGGAACTCACTATATAAGTCATACTTGTGATAGAAGCTGTGGCAAATATAGAAAATAGACATAGGCATTTTTGAACTTTTGTTATATTATAACATGCCTTGCCAAGTTGAGTAGTGTTGTAATGTTGCGCCTTGTTTTGTTCGTCACCTTTTCCTTATTAAGCACATGGGGCTGGACGCAAAGCTTAGTCGTGTCAACACAGCCAATTTATTTGATTGCAAAAGAAGTGACCAATGGTGTGGAAACGCCAACCCTTCTTTTAAGTGATCAGACGGGACATGATGTCCACTTAACGCCCGCACATCGCAAAATCATTCAGGATGCTTCCTTGGTGATTTGGTTGGGCAAGGCACATGAAGCACCATTAGATAAATTGTTAAGTCAGAATAGAAAAGCCATTTCACTTTTAGATGCGGGTATTTTGACAATTTTACCACAGCGTAGTTTACGTGGTGCATCATTGGATAATACAGTTGATAGTCATGTTTGGTTAGAACCTAATAACGCGGTTCGAATTGCATTTTTCATCGCGGCCCTACGCTCGCAACAATACCCAGAAAACAAAGCGAAATACACAGCCAATGCACGAGAGTTTGCGCAGCAAATGCGACAAACAGCGCAACAATATGAAAGTAGTCATAAGTCAAAGCCATATTGGTCTTATCATGATGCATATCAGTATTTAGAAAGAGCACTGAATTTGAAATTTGCAGGTGCTTTGACTGATGATCCACACATTGCACCAACAGCCGCACAGATTAAGTATTTGAATGACAATCGTCCAAAAACACAGATGTGTTTGTTGGCTGAAATTTCAGCGAATCAAAATGTCTATCGCAGGTTAAATCCCGTCATTTTTGAAACAGTGGATGAAAGCATGAACGGTGAGGACAATTTTATTGCTGCTTGGAAAAAATTGGCTTCAAAAACCGATAAATGCGTGATAAGTGTTCAAAATTGATCAAAAAAATAAAAATGCGTTGACTCTATCGTCAAAAAATATGGTAACGAAAAAAGCAGACTTAGGTCGATAAAAGATTGCATGTTCAGGGGTGTAACTCTATAATGCCAGCGATTCGAAACGATCATGATTAAAACTTGTCAAGCAGTTATGCTGTGAGTGGGTAAAAAATGAGCCGAACTAGTCGCTTGATTGACCGACGATTAGCAAAAGCTTTGGTCTTCTTACAAGCATGTATGATTCCAGTTGCAGCTTTGCTGGCATGGATGATAAATGATAGAACTGCTGCTTTGAGTGCTGCGCTTGGGGCCTCGGTTTGTTGGTTAGCATATTGTTATTTTGCTTGGCAGTCGTTCAGGACGGCTGGTGCTAGGGCATCAAAACAAGTCATGCTCAACATGTATCGGGGAATGCTCGGTAAGTTTGCGATTGTGATCGTGGGTTTTATTTTGATTTTGAGCAATGTTAAACCGCTGTCACCGGTTGCATTGTTGGGTGGATTTATTCTCGTTCAAGCAATGTCGTGGGTTGCGCCATTTTGGGTGTCACGATTGCAACAACGAGAATAGGGCACATTTAAAGATTTTTGGAGGGTAGAGTGAGATATTTGCAGTCCGCAATATTCATTTTTCCTCTTTTTAATGATTGACATTGACCAGGTGTGATTTATGGCTGCTGAAGAACATGCCCTGACTTCGACCGAGTATATCAAGCATCACTTGACCAATATGACCTATGGCAAAATGCCAGATGGGACATGGAAATTGGCTGAGTCTGCTGAAGAAGCTCAATCGATGGGGTTCACTGCAATTCACTTGGATTCAATGGGTTGGTCTATCGGACTTGGTATTATTTTCTGTTTGATGTTCTGGATTGTTGCGAAAGCTGCTAACGCAGGTGTTCCAACAAAATTCCAGTCAGCAATCGAGATGATTATCGAGTTTGTGGACTCAAGTGTCCGTGACACCTTTCATGGCAAATCACGTTTAATTGCACCATTGGCATTAACCATCTTTGTGTGGATTTTCCTCATGAACTTGATGGACTTAGTGCCTGTTGACTGGATTCCTGTCCTAGCTCAACAAATCGGTGCTCACGTATTTGGTATGGACCCGCATCATGTTTACTTCAAGATTGTACCGACTACAGATCCGAACATTACCTTAGGTATGTCGTTATCTGTGTTCGCCTTGATCTTGTTCTATAGTATTCGTGAAAAGGGTGTAGGTGGTTTTGTTGGCGAATTGGCACTTAACCCATTTAACCCAAGTAATAAATTTGCAAAAGCGTTATTGATTCCAGTGAACCTTGTATTGGAGTTAGTAACTTTCCTTGCTCGTCCAGTTTCGTTGGCTCTTCGACTGTTCGGTAACTTATATGCGGGTGAGTTGATCTTCATCTTGATCGCATTATTGCCG
This sequence comes from Acinetobacter sp. ATCC 27244, assembly GCF_000156555.1. Lineage (NCBI taxonomy): Bacteria > Pseudomonadati > Pseudomonadota > Gammaproteobacteria > Moraxellales > Moraxellaceae > Acinetobacter > Acinetobacter sp. ATCC 27244. The sequence continues at coordinate 31,928 of NZ_GG665966.1, read as the reverse complement.
TTCTGGATCCAGTGGGCGTTATCTGTGCCTTGGGCTATTTTCCACATTCTTGTAATCACGTTGCAAGCATTTATCTTTATGATGCTGACCATCGTTTACTTGAGCATGGCAAGCGAAAAGCATTAATGGTATTGCCTAACTATCAGTTGATGGTTGGGCTTAAATTTTTAGTTTAATTTGGTAATAACCTAACCTCTGAGGAATTTTTCATGGAACTCACTTTAGGTCTAGTTGCAATTGCATCTGCTATCTTGATCGCTTTCGGTGCTTTAGGTACTGCGATTGGTTTTGGTCTTTTGGGTGGTCGCTTTCTAGAAGCTGTTGCTCGTCAACCAGAATTGGCTCCACAACTTCAAACTCGTATGTTCTTAATCGCGGGTCTTCTTGATGCTGTGCCTATGATCGGTGTTGGTATTGGCTTGTTCTTCATCTTCGCTAATCCATTTGTAGGTTAATAGCTTAATTCCTAAATCCACATATTGAGGAATAGCGAAATGAATATCAACCTCACATTGATTGGCCAAGCGATTGCATTTGCGGTTTTTGTCGCATTTTGTATGAAGTTTGTTTGGCCACCACTAATCAATGCGATTAGTGAGCGTCAGCGTAAAATTGCTGATGGCTTAAATGCTGCTGAAAAAGCGAAAGCTGACTTAGCTGATGCGCAAGCACAAGTAAAGGCAGAGATCGATGCAGCAAAAGCACAAGCGGCTCAATTGATCGAACAAGCGAACCGTCGTGCGGCACAATTGGTCGAAGAAGCGCGTACCCAAGCTGCGGCTGAAGGTGAGCGTATTCGTCAACAGGCGAAAGAAACTGTTGATCAAGACATCAATGCTGCTCGCGAAGAATTACGTCAACAAGTTGCTGCTTTGGCAGTTGATGGCGCAGAAAAAATTCTGAACCAACAAGTTGACGCAGAAGCTCATAATGCCATGCTGACTCAGCTGGCTGCTAAACTTTAAGCGAGGGAAATATGGCTGAACTCTTGACGTTGGCACGCCCATACGCTAAAGCAGCATTTGCTTATGCATCTGAGCAGAATGCAACTGACGCTTGGTCAAATGCGTTACAACTGCTCGGTGCTGCGGTGCAAGATGAAGCATTTTCCGCTTATTTAAATCGCCCTGAGCTGACTCCTGCGGAACAAGTAGGTCTTTTTGCGAAGGTTTTAGGTGAAGATCAATCTCAAGCAGTGTCAAATTTTCTGACACTTCTTGCAGATAACGATCGTTTAACGTTGTTACCTGAAATCGCAGCAGAATATGAATTACTTAAATCGCAGAACAACAACACCTTGGAAGTAGTGATTGAATCTGCTTTCCCGATGGACGCGAAGCAAGAGCATATTTTAGCTCATGCACTAGAAAAACGTTTTAACAAAACAGTTCAAATGACTGTGACCGTTAATCCGGCGTTGATCGCAGGTGTTGTGATTCGTGCAGGCGACCAAGTGATAGATGACTCTGCGCTTAACAAGCTTGAAAAAATGCGGACTCGTCTTCTTGCGTAATAGCAAAAAGACTGAACTTAAAAAAGATTGAGGAATAGCGCAATGCAACAACTGAATCCATCCGAGATCAGTGCGCTCATTAAACAGCGTATCGGCGATCTGGACACCAGCGCGACCGCAAAAAATGAGGGTACCATTGTTATGGTATCTGACGGTATCGTGCGTATTCACGGTCTTGCGGATGCCATGTACGGCGAAATGATCGAATTCGACGGCGGCTTATTCGGTATGGCACTGAACCTAGAACAGGATTCAGTGGGTGCCGTTGTTTTAGGTAACTACCTAAGCCTGCAAGAAGGTCAAAAAGCTCGTTGTACTGGTCGTGTATTAGAAGTTCCAGTAGGTCCTGAACTTCTTGGCCGTGTAGTAGATGCTTTGGGTAACCCAATTGATGGGAAAGGCCCTATTGATGCAAAACTAACTGATGCTGTTGAAAAAGTAGCACCAGGTGTAATTTGGCGTCAGTCAGTAGACGAACCTGTTCAAACTGGTTATAAATCAGTTGATACCATGATCCCTGTAGGTCGTGGTCAGCGTGAGTTGATTATTGGTGACCGTCAAACTGGTAAAACAGCAATGGCGATCGATGCGATCATCGCTCAGAAAAACTCTGGCATTAAGTGTGTGTATGTTGCGATTGGTCAAAAACAATCAACAATTGCAAACGTTGTACGCAAGCTAGAAGAAACTGGCGCTATGGCGTATACAACTGTTGTCGCAGCAGCGGCTGCTGATCCTGCAGCAATGCAGTATTTAGCTCCGTACTCTGGCTGTACAATGGGTGAATACTTCCGTGATCGTGGTGAAGATGCGTTAATCATTTATGATGATTTGTCTAAGCAAGCTGTTGCTTACCGTCAAATTTCATTGTTATTACGTCGTCCACCAGGTCGTGAAGCGTATCCAGGTGACGTATTCTATCTTCACTCGCGTCTTCTTGAACGTGCTTCTCGCGTTTCTGCTGACTATGTTGAGAAATTCACGAACGGCGAAGTTAAAGGCCAAACTGGTTCTTTAACTGCATTACCGATCATTGAAACTCAAGCTGGTGACGTATCTGCATTCGTACCAACCAACGTAATCTCGATTACTGACGGTCAGATCTTCCTAGAAACATCATTATTCAACGCAGGTATTCGTCCTGCTGTGAACGCGGGTATCTCTGTATCTCGTGTTGGTGGTTCTGCTCAAACTAAGATCATCAAAAAATTGTCTGGCGGTATCCGTACTGCTTTAGCGCAATACCGTGAATTGGCTGCGTTTGCTCAGTTTGCTTCTGATCTTGATGAAGCGACTCGTAAGCAACTTGAGCATGGTCAACGTGTAACTGAGTTAATGAAGCAAAAACAATATGCTCCATACTCAATTGCTGACCAAGCTATTTCTGTATATGCATCTAACGAAGGCTACATGGCTGACGTAGAAGTGAAGAAAATCGTAGACTTTGATGCTGCGTTGGTTTCTTACTTCCGCTCTGAACATGCTGCGTTAATGCAACAGATCGATGAAACTGGTGATTACAACAAAGACATCGAAGCTGCAATCAAAGCAGGTATTGAGAGCTTCAAAGCGACTCAAACTTACTAAGTTAAGCTTTAGTTAAGTTTGGTTCACGGATCAACCTTCGAAAGCTCGAAAGAGCTTTCGACTACTAGGTTAAGCGTATGGCAAATTTAAAAGAAATTCGCGCCAAAGTAGCTAGTATCAAGAGCACGCAAAAGATTACTCGCGCGATGCAAATGGTAGCTGCTTCTAAAATGCGTCGTGCGCAAGAGCGCATGGCTCAAGGCCGTCCGTATGCCGATAATATGCGCCGTGTAATTGCTCACTTGGTTCAAGCAAACCCTGAATACAAACACCGTTATATGGTTGAACGCCCTGTTAAGCGTGTTGGCTATATCGTGGTGTCTTCAGATCGTGGTTTGGCAGGTGGCTTGAACATTAACTTGTTCAAGAAAGTTGTGCAGCATGTCAAAGCACAACAAGAGCAGTCAATTGAAGTTGAATTTGCTTTGATTGGTCAAAAAGCGGTTTCGTTTTTTAAGAGTTACGGCGGTAAAGTGCTTGGTGCAACTACCCAACTTGGTGATACACCGAGTTTGGAACAGTTGACAGGTTCTGTTCAGGTGATGCTTGATGCATTTGATAAGGGTGAATTAGATCGTATTTACCTTGTGTCAAATGGTTTCGTCAATGCGATGACCCAACAACCTAAAGTTGAACAACTTGTTCCTTTGGCACCAGCAGAAGAAGGCGAAGATCTTAACCGTACTTATGGTTGGGATTATATCTACGAACCAGAAGCAGAAGAGCTGTTAAATGGTTTGTTGGTTCGCTATATCGAGTCGATGGTTTATCAAGGTGTAATTGAAAACGTTGCATGTGAGCAATCTGCTCGTATGGTCGCAATGAAAGCAGCGACAGACAACGCAGGACAATTGATTAAAGACCTACAACTCATTTACAACAAGCTGCGTCAAGCCGCGATTACTCAGGAAATTTCCGAGATCGTTGGCGGTGCCGCTGCCGTTTAACATTATTAAGTTTGAATTGAGGAGACAGCAATGAGTAGCGGTCGTATCATTCAGATCATCGGCGCGGTTATCGACGTCGAGTTTGAGCGCAATAGCGTTCCTAAGATCTATGACGCTCTCCAAGTTGACGGTACTGAAACTACATTAGAAGTTCAGCAACAGCTTGGCGATGGTGTTGTTCGTACCATCGCAATGGGTTCTACAGAAGGTCTTAAACGTGGCCTGAATGTAACTAGTACAAATGCACCGATTTCTGTTCCAGTAGGTCCTGCTACGCTTGGTCGTATCATGGACGTTTTGGGTCGTCCGATTGATGAAGCGGGTCCAGTTGCGACTGAAGAGCGTTTGCCGATTCACCGTGAAGCACCTTCTTATGCAGAACAAGCAGCTTCTACTGATCTTTTAGAAACAGGTATTAAAGTCATTGACTTGCTATGCCCGTTCGCTAAAGGTGGTAAAGTTGGTTTGTTCGGTGGTGCTGGTGTTGGTAAAACCGTTAACATGATGGAGTTGATCAACAACATCGCTAAAGCGCACTCAGGTTTATCTGTATTCGCTGGTGTTGGTGAACGTACTCGTGAAGGTAACGACTTCTATCACGAAATGAAAGATTCTAACGTTCTTGACAAAGTAGCAATGGTCTACGGTCAGATGAACGAGCCACCTGGTAACCGTTTACGCGTAGCGTTAACTGGTTTGACCATGGCTGAATATTTCCGTGATCAGAAAGATGAAAATGGTAAAGGTCGTGACGTATTGTTGTTCGTAGACAACATCTACCGTTATACACTTGCAGGTACTGAAGTATCAGCATTGTTAGGCCGTATGCCATCTGCAGTAGGTTACCAACCGACACTTGCAGAGGAAATGGGTGTTCTTCAAGAGCGTATTACGTCGACTAAGTCTGGTTCGATCACATCGATCCAAGCAGTATACGTACCAGCCGATGACTTAACAGATCCATCTCCTGCAACTACGTTTGCTCACTTGGATGCAACAGTTGTATTGAGCCGTGACATCGCTTCACAAGGTATTTACCCTGCGATCGATCCACTTGACTCAACTTCACGTCAGCTAGATCCATTGGTTGTTGGTCAAGAGCATTATGAAATTGCACGTTCTGTACAGAACGTATTGCAACGTTATAAAGAGCTTAAAGACATCATCGCAATCTTGGGTATGGACGAATTGTCTGAAGAAGATAAATTGGTTGTTTACCGTGCGCGTAAAATCCAACGTTTCTTCTCTCAACCATTCCACGTAGCTGAAGTATTTACTGGTGCACCTGGTAAATTAGTACCACTTAAAGAAACGATTCGTGGCTTTAAAGGTCTATTAGCTGGTGAATACGATCACATTCCAGAACAAGCGTTCTATATGGTTGGTGGTATTGACGAAGTGATTGCTAAAGCCGAGAAACTTTAATTAGCAACTCTAATTTAAGGAGATTCTCATGGCGACGATGCAATGTGATGTTGTAAGTGTGAATGAGTCGATTTACTCTGGCACGGTTACGATGTTAATCGCAAAAGGCGCAGGTGGTGAGCTTGGTATTTTACCAGGGCACGCACCACTTGTAACTTTGCTCCAACCGGGCCCGATTCGTGTTCAGTTGGAAAATGGTACAGAAGAAATCGTTTATGTATCTGGCGGTGTGTTAGAAGTTCAACCTCATGTTGTGACTGTACTTGCAGATACTGCAATCCGTGCGGACAACTTAGATGAAGCGGCAATTTTAGAAGCTCGTAAACAAGCTGAACAATTGCTCGCAAATCAAAAGAGTGATTTGGATTCTGCTGCTGCACTTGCTTCGCTTGCAGAAACTGCAGCACAGCTTGAAACGATTCGTAAAATCAAAAATCGCGCACTTTAATCAGTACCGATTTTCGATTGAAAAAGCCACCGTCAGGTGGCTTTTTTATTGGAAAATATACTGGAAACAAAATTCAAATAGTTCTCATTTTCATATAAAGTACTGCTCGCAACATATAACTTCATGAGAATTATCATAATGAAAATTTTACTTCCAGCCATTCTTGCACTGACATTTGTTGGTTGTGCTTCCGTACCGCAAGCAACACCGCAATTGTCTCAACAAGCAAAAAAACTTGATGCACCTACAGAAGGTAAAGCTGCGGTTTATGTTTACCGTTCAAATAGTGTGTTGGGTGCAGCACTCAAAAAAGATGTTTGGATTGACGGAGAGTGTTTAGGTGAAACTGCGCGTGGCACATTCTTCTTAAAAGAGGTGGAGGGTAACCAGAAACATACGATTTCGACTGAATCAGATTTTTCACCGAATCATTTGACATTGAATACAGAAGCAGGAAAACAATATTTTATTCAGCAATATATCAAACCTGGTGTAATCACAGGTGGCGCGAACCTGAAACAAGTAGATTTAGAGACAGGTAAAAAAGCGATTGCTGAGTATAAATTTGCACAAGCTGGAAAGTGTAGTAAGCAGAGTATTAGTTTGGATAAAAAGTAAATTAGCGATTTTGTAAATAATAACAACGCTTAATTCAGTTTTTAGCACCTTCAATATCAATCTTAGATTGTTTTGAAGGTGCTTTTTTATTATCTCGAAACATAATATGATGAATGCTTAACGATGAAGGGATGACATCGTTGTAAGCTATAACGAATGCGTATATTAAAGAAAAAATTAGGAAAAGTATGTTAGCAAGTAATGTCTTAAAGTTGCGCTTGGATCGTATCGAACAACAAGGACATCATTTGTCTGTCAAAGATCAGATAAAACTCGTGACATTAATACAACCTGATTTAACGGCTAATCTCTATACGCAATTTTTTAGTCTAAACTTACCTAAAGTTTGGAATTTCCGACACAGTACAGTCGATGAAACGCATTGTTCATTGCGTTTGATTCAACTCATCAATCAGGTTTTTATCCCGGCCTATCCACAACATGCTCATCGATATGCGTGGTTTGAGCAAGGGCTCAATTTTAGATTGCAACATGCTCAGTCACCGCTTGCGATATCTGAACGAGCCGCATTGTTAACTCAGTTACTCGCGTGCCAAGATAGTGATCTAAAACTGAGTATTCTTAACCAGTTACAAGATAAATATAATAATTCTTCCGTTACGTTAGCATTAGCCGAGTTATATTCTCGTTTCGAGGATTGGTCAGCTGCAATTAAAAATTATCGTATGCTATTTCAACAGCAAGATTATCATCCTGAAAGTGTGCACTATGATTTTATACACTGTTTGTTGAGTCGAAATGATTATCACAATGAGCAAGGACAGCGTGATGCGGTTGAGGCTTTAGAATGTTTGACCAATCTTGATTGTGTTCAACAACCGCATTTACATGAGCAATTAACACAATGGGCTGTAGTGCTGTTATTACCAGCAAACTTGCAATCCCAGCCTCGTGAATTACCTAAATCATTGCTTGGTATACAGCATAAATTTAAATTTGTTGGATATTCCTTGAATCATTGGCTAACCACAGATGAGTTTATCGTTCCTTATTATAAAAATGTGGTGGAGAGTGCGCCCAAATTACTCAATAACCATGAAATTGCGATGAACTTAGATCGTCATAAAGCGGCGAATACGGCATTGCAAAACATTCTCATGGGGCGTGATCTTAAGTTAGTCAGTGGGATTAATGCGGTCAATCATCGTATGGGATTTATTTGGAACTACTTACAAATAAATCCATTGGTACTGGATGCTTTGGTAACAGCCGCTCATCGTGAGCCCGATGCATTTTATAACTTAAAGCAAATCCCAGCGTCTGATTACCAGCATGATGCAGCGTTGTTACAAGTGTCATCTTATCTTGCTAAACAACAAGTTGCGTATAATCTAAGTCAACAAGGACATTGCATCGAATTTGTTGAACATACTGATGTTGCAAGTTTTGATTTGATCGTTGATGGCACACCCATGCAAGTAAAATGTAGCTTAGATGCTGATCAAATAGGAACATTTGCACGACAGCATCCGCATATTGCGATTATTGTGAATATTGAACTTGCGCATTTACAAGAAAAATATCCTTCAGTCTTTGCTGATTTTGCTTTGAGCTATGCTTCGGTGCAGCGCTCAGCTGTTGCGTGTTTGCAGCATTCAACTGGCAATGAAGAGTTTTTACCGATTCCATTGATGAATACTGGTTTTGCGGTATATCGTAATTTTAATACATCGATAAACTCACCCATATTGGGGATGTATTCGCAGGATAAATATTCGAGTTCAATATCAAAAAATAGTTTGGCTGTTGAAGCTACAATGGGGCGTGCACTTTCGGATTCAATTGGTGCTTTCTTTATTGGGGGGATTGCAGTATATCGAACTTGGCGGATACACAAGATTGAACAACGTCGACCTACTTCTGAGAAAGTTGCGTTGAAGGCGCAATCGGATTTGGTCATCGATTTGTTGATTCGCTTTGCAGAATGGTTTAATCAGAATTTATTAAAATATCGAGTTGATTTATACGCATTTCAACTGAGACAGATTGAAACAAAGTTGATGGGGAAGATCCCAGAAGCAATCATTTCAACAACCTTATATGCTTATAAGTTTGAGGCTTATCAACGTGCACAAAGGTTGTATATATGGATACAAAAACAATTAGCGCATGATCACCCTAAACGCAGAGCTCAGGCAGGCTGGGTTGCATTGGCACAGGCAGACCAATTTATATCGATTGAATTGAAACAGCATGTGAGACAGTTAAATGCTGAACTGCAAAAGTATAAGCAAATGTCACAACATGCGGAAAAGCTACCAGATTTGGAGCAACAAGCCCCAAACGATGCCAACCCACCTTATTCAATTCAAGCTATCTAAGATTTAAAAATCAGAAAATTTATGAGATTAGTTTGGCTGATCTGCTTCTGAAGTTGGATTACCTAAAACAAGAGCTGCAAGTTTCAACATATCGACCTGAATTTTATTAAACTGTGCTGCGATTTTTTCAAAATCTAATTGGCTAATATCTTGTTGACCATGTAAAAGAGGTAGATTGAGTAACTGTTGATTTGCGCTCAGCAGACTTTGGCGGATTTGGTCTACTTCGGTGCTTTTGAGTTGCAAAGACAACAAAACATCATGTAATGCATGAAGCTCTTGTTTAAGTTTTGCAGTACTTTCTTTGAGTTGTTGAACATTCTGGTTTTGAATCGCCTGTTCGAGTTGGCTCTGTGAGTTCTGGAGCAATGCTGTGTAGTCATCTGTTTTGAGTTGCAATTGCGCAACATCACGGATGATATTAAACATATTGCCGTGACTTAGATTTTGGTTGTCAGCAATATTGGATAGAGCGTCTTGCTCGGTGCTCGAAGGGGTGTTTTGTTCTTGTTCAGTATATTGCTGAGCCTGTTCATTCTTTTGAGGAGGTTGGTCACAACCGACCAGCGCAATCGTGCTAATCAATGCTGCTGCAGAAAGAATCGCGGAGATTGGGCGGTATTTAAGCATGACAGAACTTCATCAAAATCTGAAAAGAGCGTCACTATAATCAGAAAGTGTGAAGAAAAATGTGATTTTTGCAATTCGTTAACATTTTCATGCAATAAGATAATACAGGTTGGTTTGAGCTGAAGTATGAGAAGAATAAGGCTATTCTTCTCAGTGATGATTAAACTTATTTCGCCAATTCAGCTTCAATCGCAGTGACAATGCGTTCATCATCTGCCGTGATATCAGGTGCAAAGCGTGCAACGATTTCACCATTTTTATTGACGAGAAATTTCTCAAAATTCCAAAGAACCTCTGGTGGGTTGTTCGGTGTTAAACCATAATCTACAAGATCTTTCCACCAAGGTCCTTCACCGATTCGTTCAGGAATCGCTTGGGTCAATGTTTGATAAAGTGGATGTTTATCATCACCGGCCACAGAAATCTTGGCGAAAAGTGGGAAATGTACATCATAATTGAGTGAACAGAATTGTTCGATTTCTTCATTTGAACCCGGTTCTTGTTCTAAGAAGTTATTGGCAGGGAAGCCGAGAATTTCCAAGCCTTGATCTTTTTTAGCTTGATATAGTTTTTCTAAACCTTCGTATTGAGGGGTCAATCCACATTTTGAGGCTACATTCACCAAGAGTAAAACTTTGCCTTTATATTGTTCTAGATCAATGTCTTGACCTTTAATGTCTTTAACTGGAATGTGATAAACCGATTGGCTCATGGAGGATGTCCTAATTTGTTGTTGTGAAATCACTTGTTTGTTTTAACTGCTAATCTTTTAGAGTGCAATGCTATTGATATGAATACATACAAAATATGCTGAAAAATGTATAACTTTAAAGCGTTGCATTTTTAAGTTGTATGGGGGTTTGTCCCGTGTAGCGTTTAAAAAACTCGATGAAACTTGAACTGTGATGATAGCCAAGTGCAAATGCCAATTGTTTAATGGTCATTCCTTCGCGAATTTGATTAATTGCAAAAATAATTTTTGCTCGATTGCGCCATTCTGAGAGTGTGAGTTGTAACTCTTGTTGACTCAGTCGCAATACATGTCGTTCGCTCACGTTAAAATGATGAAGAACCTGCTGTAAGCTCAAATGAAACAATTCTGGATCTGCAAGCTTTTCTAAAATTGGCGATAAAATAGGGTGGTTGCTTTGCGGAAGATAATGGGAATACGTCGGTGCTTGTTTGAGTTGATCTAACAACACTTGGAGTAGATGCTCCACGTACTCTGGTGAATGGCTTTGCTTTTGTTGTTCGAGGATTTGAATGACCAATGCACGGAAAAAAGGTTGGATACTGAAACAACGACAACTATTTCCTAAAAATTGACCGAATTTAGGGTGCAGACGAATACAAATATAATGAATTTCATGTTCGACGGGCAGTGATTGATGTTCAGTACGTGGGGGTAACCACAGTCCATAGCTAGGTGGCGAAAGGTAATATTTCCCTTCAATATCAAACTCTAAAGTTCCATTGAGATTGAAGTTAAAGTCTCCCCAAAGTGAAGAATGAGGGCTAACAACGTCATCTTTTTGATAAAGAAATTCATGCACTTCAATACCATGTAAAAAAGGAAATTGTTTAGCCAGATCATGCTTCATGGGGAATATCTCTATTCATTTTCACAGCTGAGTTGAGGATTATTTAAACCGCGTGCTAGCGTGAAAATCAAGACCAGAGAGCAAAGTACCAGCGGAAGCATGGCAAAGAATAAGATGGTGCCATTAAAATGATCAACAATAATTCCACCAAACATACTGCCTAAGGCAATTAAAATGAGGAAGGTCAATGTCACCATTGGCATGCCTTTTTCTACCGCTTCAGGTGCATGTGTAAACATCCAGATATTCACTGCTGTCGGTATGATGCCATAAGCGAAGCCCCATAAAGCCGTCAACACCATGGCGGTCATAATATGTGCGCCAAACATCGGCAAGCTTAAAAATGCTAAAAAGAATGCAAAACCACTGACTGCAAAGGTGTAGCGAATATTGATTTGCCCAAGATAACCCGCAAAGATATTGCCAAAAATCCCCGCAATTCCATATACCAAAAGTAAACGGCTAATCAGTCCATCAGAGAAATCAATCTGATGTTTAAAAAAGGCGGAAAAATAACTATAAACTGCGAAGTGTGCAAATCCCATAAAGATAAAAATAATCAGCCCTTTACGAGCAGCGGGATGTTGCACAAGAATTGGAAGTTCTTTCCAACGCAGCGAAGACGATGGTTTTAATTGAGGTAAATAGAGGTATTGGAAGATAAAAAGCAAAATTCCCATGAGTGAAATGACGGTGAAAGAGGTGCGCCAGCCGTTATACTGTGCCAACCACGTGCCCATAGGTACACCGAGTACACTTGCTAAGGTCACCCCGAAAGCGACCCAAGCCGTTGCTTTGGCAATCGGTAAATGTGGCGGGGCTAAGCGACCACTGAGAGCAACTGCTGTTGCCCAAAAGCCACCAATCGCAATCCCTAAAATAATACGTCCAAACAGTAATAATGCAAAGTTGGACGCAAAAGCTGTAATGAAATTGGCCAAAATCATGAGCAAGGTTAACAGTAGTAATAGTGTCCGGCGATCCAGTGTTTTGGCCGATATCGGGATCAATACTGCGGCAAACATTCCGACGATGGCCGTTAGCGAAACAGTTAAACCTGCTGTTCCAACGGACACTTGAAAATCTCGTGCGATCTCATTAAGCACGCCCACAGCAAGGAATTCACCAGTGACTAGCGCGAAAGCACTTAAAGTAACGGAGAGCAGTGCAAACCAATTGCCTTGAGAAGGGTTTGACTCAATGGGTCGTATATCAGTGGGAGATGATTGTTCCATAATAATTTCCTTTATTGTTAGATAGATAACAATAAAATCGAAAAAGATTGAATTTTTATAACGATCGTTAAAAAATAAAATAGTTGATAAAAGCGATGGCGTCAATTAATTTAATAGTGATCGTTATAAAAATATTTGTGATTGCCATGACCCATGCAGATGATTCTCTAATAACACCGAGTGACGACACGCTCAAAAAAAAGCGTGGACGTCCAAAGTGCTTTGATGAACAACAGGTTTTAGAAAAAGCAATGTTGTTGTTTTGGGAACATGGTTATGAAGCGACATCTGTCAGTGACTTAACACAAGCATTGGAGCTGACTGCACCAAGTTTATATAGTAGTTTTGGTGATAAAGCGGGGCTTTTCTATAAATGTATTGATTATTATTTGGCGCATGAGGCTTGTCCTATTGAAGCGATCTTCTTAGAAGCAAAGACTGCTAAAGTGGCATTCGAACTTTATCTTTATGACAATGTACAACGTTTAGCACAGCCAGATAAACCAACAGGGTGTATGTTGGTGGTGGCGACCATTAACTGTTCGGATAATGCACAACAAATTCAGCATAATATTTTAGAAAAACGTTTAAAAACCAAGCAAAGACTACTAGAACGTCTGCAACAGGGGGTTGCCGAGGGTGACTTGGCAGCAACTGCACCCGTAACGGAAATGGCTGATTTCTATGCCACGGTGTTACAAGGCTTAACCATGCAAGCGCGGGATGGTGCAACGGTCACCCAATTACATAAAGTGGTTGAGCATGCGATGCGGACATGGGAATTATTCGAATGATCGATGTCTAAAGCGCGATATAAATGTCTGATATACGATATTTCAATTATTTTGGACATCTCTCACAATATTTGAATGGTTGTAATAAGGTGAGACAAACTGATGGGTCAGTTATCTAAATATCAGAAATGGGCATTTGTATTGCCATTGATTGCGGTGTTGATTTGGTCGCTGAATATTGCAGTAACCCGCTATGTTGCTGATTATATTTCACCAGTTAGTATTAGTTTCTATCGCTGGTTGGTGGCATTTCTGATATTAACGCCGTTTATGTTACCTAAAATTTGGCAGCAACGCGCTTTGATTCGCCCTCTTATTCCAAAATTGGCGGTATTAAGTGCTTTTGGTATGGTGCTATATCAAGGTTTGTCCTACGCGGCAGCGCATTATACCACCGCCACCAATATGGGAATCGTCAATGCTTTCGTTCCTATCTTTACCATTTTTATCTCATATCTGATTTTAAAAGATCGCCCAAATCGATTTGCGATTTTAGGAAGTGTACTGTCATTTGCTGGATTGCTTTATGTCATGGGGCAAGGTCATATTTCCAGCTTATTTATGCAGGGCGGGCATTGGGGTGATGCTGTGATGGTACTTGCAGTTGGATTTTATGCTTTTTATGGTGTATTCCTTAAAAAGTGGCAGTTAAAGCTGCCGCTCATGACCAGTTTATATGTTCAAATCGGATTTGCATTGGTATACCACCTGCCATTTTTACTTTGGTTTGGGCTGGACTGGATCAATGCTGAAAATGCAGCAAGTGTAATTTATGCAGGCGTCTTTCCGTCCTTAATCGCGCCTTTGCTATGGATGTTGGCTGTTCAGGTCATTGGACCCAATCGAACCAGTATTTTTATGAATCTGATGCCAGTGTTTACAGCAATTATCGCGAGTTTTTGGTTAGCGGAAAGCTGGACAATTTATCATAGTATTGGTGGTTTTATGATCTTGGTTGGGATTATTCTGGCACAGAAAAAAAGCCTAAAACTGCCATCTCGTGCGTTAGAATCGACAACTTAAGATGTAAATAAAATGCGTGTTTGTATAAAAAATAGACAAACGCGCATTTTATTTGGTATGAAGACGATTCTTTCTATTTGATATTACAAGTATATTTTGAAGAACAGCTAAAATTATCATCAAAAAAAAGCTCAATAAAAATAAAAATATAATTTTATTGAAAATCTAAAGGTGACAAAAATGGTATGCTTTTCACATTTTTTGTTAGGAGAATAATATATTTGTATAAATGAGATGATTCCGCCATAATAAACACCGAAGCAAATTGATACATTTTTTATTTGCTGACCGAATTTTCGAACCCTCTGGATGTGATTATACACATCCTTTTTATGCTCAGTTATCCCTATATAACTGAGCTTTTTTTTGCCTATTTTAGGCGCGAACAACTTCACCTGTTAACGCATTGAGAATCCGACTCGGTTCTTGACTCAAGCCTAAATTGCCTGCTAAGTAATGTAGGGAATGACCAAAGTAGTTATGTGCTTCCTCTAAGCTGCGAGCTGGTGCTAACCCAGCAGGATTAGCGCTGGTAGACACAACAAATCCACCAAAATGGTGACAAAGTTGGACACATAATGGATGTGTAGTGACGCGCACCGCGACTAAAGGGTGTTGTCCTTTGATCCATGTCGGAATATGTTGGTCTGCGGGTAATAGCCATGTCGTTGCGCGTTCTGTTTCAACACGATCTGACCAACTATTAATCACCTGATGCCGAATCGCGGGTTCAAGGTCTTGTAATAAATGCTCTACTTGCTCGATACAGCCCGCTAATAGAATGACACCTTTCTCAATTGGACGATGCTTGCATTCAAGGACATTTTGAAAAGCCTGTTCATTGAATGGATCACAACCTAGCCCCCAAACGGCTTCAGTGGGATAGGCGAGTACTTGTCCTTGTTTTAAAAGTTGAGCTGCATCAGCAACAGAGGAGGTAATCATGTTATGTATACGAAAAAAGGAGGAGACATCGCTTAGTTTAAAGCATTGGACGACAACGTAAATAGCGTCCGCCTTGTTGTGTACATAAACCTAATAGCTCAAGTTCCATGAGGTGTGAAGTAAGCTCAGCAATATTGCTTTGCTGTTGTTGTGTGAGTTGGTCTATGTCTTGCCCAACCCAGTCTAAACATTGATATAGACCAACCAAGTGTGAGGGAAGGTTTGGGGCCGCATTTGAGGATTTTTCTGAGGATTGTTGTTCAGATTGCCATTGAGTAGGTAAGGCTAAGTCCTCGATTACTTGCTCAGGATGATCGACTAAGATTGCACCTTCTCGAATGAGTTGGTGACAGCCTTGATGATGTTCACTATAAATATGCCCAGGAATCGCAAACACCATTTTTCCTTGGCTAGCCGCCTGATTGGCAGTAATAAGAGAACCACTTTTTATTGCAGCTTCAACCACAACCACACCAAGACTTAAGCCACTGACGATACGATTTCGACGAGGGAAATGTTGTTGTAAAGGCATAGTGGAGGGAAGGAACTCGGAGATGATAGCACCCGACTGTGCAATTTGCTGGGCTAGTTGTACATGTTGAGCTGGATAGACACGGTCTAATCCTGTTCCAACAACAGCAATGGTACGTTGATGAGCCAATCCACCTTGATGTGCAGCATGATCAATACCATGGGCTAGACCACTACTAATATAAAAACCTTTTTCACTTAAATAATACGCAAAATCATAAGCGACTTGGCGCCCATGAGGACTCGGTTTGCGGCTTCCTACCATCGCGATTTGTGGCTGTAATAAAGCGTGTGGATTCCCTTGTCCAAAAAGTATCGGTGGATGGTCTGAGTAAGGGAGCAGTTGTGTCGGATAGCCAATATCTTGGGGTGTTAAAATAAAATCACTATGTTGACAGATTAATTTTACTAACTGAGCAAATTGTTGTTGCCCGTCAGGTGTTTGAAATTCAGCTAAACGTTTTAAATGATTGGCATGTAAACCCAGTTGTTGCCATTCAGGGAAGCGCTCAGTTTGGGTGGCCTGTTCGCAATTGCCAAAATAGTCGACAATTTTTTGAAAGCTAGAAAGTGAATGTTGAACCAAATACCACACCAGCACGGTAGAGTAATGGTGAGGTAATAATTGGTTCAACATATGCCATCTACTTAGTTATCTAAACGAGGTGGTTTGATACTTGAGCCCATTTTTATTGGTAACTCACTTTCAAGCACATACGCATAGCTGATACGGTCAAAGCTCTTAAAGATCATCACACTACCGACATACTGTCCTGGTAATTTGACATTTTCTTTCGTTTTCGGATCTTTTACTGTTTCGCCGTCTTGATAAGCATTAAATACTTGTCCGATTTCGATCCCATCAGCTGTACCACGATCGACGGTGACAACACCATTTTTAGCGGCTGTACCAATTGAACCCATGACACGAATGATTTTACCGCCATCAGTGACTTGATTTGCATCGGTTGGGTAGAACAATGTTGGTAACATGGCATCTTGTTCAGGCATGACACGATCACCACGACGAACTTCACCGTTATAACTATCGGTTAACTCAACAGTGGTAATATCCTTTTCAGTGCTAATGGCAACACCTGAAGCAACTTGGGTCAATTCAACGCCAAGGACCTGCTTTTTGCCATGTTCATCAAGAATGGTGTACGGTTCACCTTCACGGAATACGCCATAGCGTTGACCATTTTCAATACCGTTACCGCGAACATAAACACGTTGACCTTTACCAGCGAGTACACGTTGATCGGCTGTACCCAGGATATAAGGTGTATGCGCAATTGCATCAGCTGGAAGAACCGAGGTACGCTCGAGCCATTGTTGAATGTGCGCCAGTGGAATAACTGGAATGCTATTGTTGAGTGCTTCGACACGCACCTGTGGGCGTAATGTTGAGGTGTTGCCTGTATAACGGCGAATAATACCCGCACAGCCATCTCCCTCATCTTTACCCACCAATGGTTTGCCATTCAAACTACAAAGCAATAAGCGATCGCCTGGATAGATCCAATGTGGGTTTTTAACGTGCTTATTGCTTGCCCAAATCTCAGGCCAACGCCAAGGCTTACTTAAAAACTTACCTGAAATGTCCCAAAGCGTATCGCCTTTTTTGACCACATAAACGTGTGGTGCACCCACTTTTACTGAGGGTGGACTAACGTTCGGACTTGCAGCATGTGCAAGATTGACACTCATGCCTAGTCCTGCACATATTGCAGCGGCAATCAGTTGTTTTTTTAACCCCAAGGCATGAAATGATTGTATGCCGTTTAAAACCTTTTTCATTATCATAATTCCTAAAAATTATGTGTGTAGTTGCGCTATAATAACGACTTTACACACAATTTTTTTTGATCAAGCATTCCCTTCAGTCGGTTTTCTGATCAACGGCATAAGTTGAGGATGTCAGTATGGCCTTATTACCTATTCTAAGTTTCCCTGATCCCCGCCTTCGTACCATTGCCAAGCCAGTCGAAGAAGTCACTGATGAGATTCGTCAGCTTGCAGCAGATATGCTTGAAACCATGTACGAGGCACCGGGTATAGGTTTAGCGGCAACTCAGGTTGATCATCATATTCAGCTTATTGTTATGGATCTCTCTGAAGAGAAAAACCAACCGATGGTGTTCATTAACCCCAAAGTCACTCCGCTGACTGAAGAAACGCAGCCTTATGAAGAAGGCTGTCTCTCTGTGCCTCAAATATACGATAAAGTTGAGCGTCCGTCACGCGTAAAAATCGAAGCAATTAACCTTGAAGGTCAAGCATTTGAGTTAGAAGCTGACGAACTTCTCGCTGTTTGTATCCAACATGAAATGGATCACTTAAATGGCAAACTTTTTGTTGATTATTTATCACCACTAAAACGCCAACGTGCGCGTGAAAAGGTCGAAAAAGTGGTTCGTCAACGTGAAAAAGAGAAAGTTGCAGTTAAACGCTAAACTGTAAAAATCATTTGAAGATGTTCTCTTTGTTTCGCTGTGGGTTATTGCTTGCATTTGCCGCGATCTGTTTACAGATTGCGGTATTCTTGCAGCCATTACTGCCCAAGCAATATCAGATTGCACCTGTCTGTGAAACGATTACACAGGCGTTGCTACTACCGAAAGTCATAACAGCGCATAATCAACATACGCAACACTCTTCGCATCATGGTCATCAGTTTGATCAGACTCAGGCATCGGTGTCACAGCACGATCACCACGATCCCAATCATCAATGCCAATATTGTACCGTTTATGCCAACTTGATCTTGCCACCTGAGCTTGGCATCAAAGAGGTTTTAGTTCGGATTCAAATCCGTTTAGTTGCATATCAGCAAGCTTTTAAGCATGTTTATTTTGCACTACAACGATTGTTCTTATTGCCCCAAGGGCGGGCTCCACCTCTTTCAGCATAAATTAAAACTTTATTTTATTAGGGTTTGCATAACTCTAGCCCAGTTTTACTTATGTTTTTAAGAGAGACCAATCATGGCTCAACCTAAATTTTTATTACAACCATTAACGGTTGCGATTCTTGCTGCCTCAAATGCCGCGATGGTATGGGCAAATGCTGAAGTTCAACCACAATCTCAAACGGCTCAAGTGATACTTGCACCGATTGTCGTCACCGCACAACAACCCAATCAAAACAATGGTTTGGTGGTACAGGCCGATCCGAAGAAGCCCATCCAACCTGTGCCAGCAACAGATGGGGCAGATTATTTACAAAGCATTATGGGTTTTAATGCGATTAAAAATGGGGGAACCAATGGTGATGTAACGTTCCGTGGAATGTTTGGTTCACGGATTAAAATGCTCGTTGATGGTAGTGAAAATCTAGGGGCATGTCCGAGTCGTATGGATGCCCCAACCTCTTATATTCAGCCTGAAAGCTTTGACAAAATTACCGTGATTAAAGGACCACAAACAGTACGGTATGCAACACCAGGTTCGGCTGCCACGGTGATTTTTGAGCGTCAACTAGAGAGTCTCAGCAAAGATCAACCTTATCGTGGGCAGGCGAGTGTGGTGACAGGGTCATATGGACGTTTAGATCATAATGTCGAAGCCGCAATTGGGGATGAGACGAAATATGCACGTTTGAATGCCAATCGCTCTGTAGCCGATAACTATAAAGATGGTGATGATCAAACCGTTCATTCTAACTGGGAGCGTTGGAATGCTGATCTCGCCTTAGGTTGGAAACCGACACAGGATTCATGGTTGGAATTGCGTGCTGGTAAGGGCGATGGCGAAGCAGCCTATGCGGGTCGTAGTATGGATGGTTCGCAATTTAAACGAGAAAGCCTTGGTTTACATGCTGAACGAAAGAATCTAAATGAGGTGATTAAAAAGATCGAAGCCCAAGTGGATTATAGTTATAACGATCACATCATGGATAATTTTAGCTTGCGTACACCACCCATGACGACAATGGAAATGCATGGTATGGACATGACTGTACCCAACAAAATGTCGATGCGTGTTGATCGCCGAACCTTAAATACGCGTCTCGCCGTAACAACTGATTGGAATAAGTTTAGTGTCATTTCAGGCGTAGACACACAGCATAATAAACATGGTGGGGACATGGTGATGTATTCCATGCCGTCAATGAATTCACCTTATGCTGAAGATTTAAAATTCCAGTCTTATGGTGGGTTTAGCGAGTGGACCTACAATCTTGATTCTGATCAAAAACTAGTTGCAGGTGCACGTATTGATCAAGTCAAAATTGATAACTTGAAAAATGGTAAAGATCGCCGTGATACATTGGCAAGTGGTTTTATCCGTATCGAAAAAGCTGTACCTGAACATGGTGTAAAAACCTATGCAGGTCTGGGTTATGTGGAACGCAGCCCTGATTTCTGGGAGCTGTATAGTACTTCAACAAATCGTGGGGTTGGAGCAACCGATATGAAGGGGAAAACTACCTACCGTATGCTTGATAATTTAAACAATCTCAAAAATGAACGGACAGCACAACTGGATGTTGGTTTTCAAACAGAACATGGTGCATGGAACACTTGGGCTTCTGCTTATGCCGGCTTAATCAAAGACTTTATTTTGTTGGAATATAATACACCAGCTAAGAGACAGCCTTTGGCGCGTAATGTGGATGCAACGATTGCTGGGGTAGAAGCGGGTGTAGGTTACCAATTTAATGATCAGATCCAAGCGGATGTATCCACCATGTATGCTTGGGGAAAAAATACCTCTGATGATCGTGCCTTGCCACAAATTGCACCTTTAGAAGGACGTATTAATCTTCGTTATGTCGAGGATAAGTATAGCTTGGGGTTATTGTGGCGTGTGGTCGCTAAGCAGAATCGTATCAGCCTAAATGAAGGGAATGTGGTGGGTTATGATATGAATGAAAGCAAGGCGTTTAATACATTAGCAGTGAACGGTAGTTATCAATTAACCAAGGCAATGGATGTTTCGGTTGGTATTGATAACCTTCTAGATAAAACTTATACCGAGCATCTTAATAAAGCAGGCGCTTCGATGTTTGGTTATGGTGCCAGTGAACAGTTCAATAATATTGGACGAAACTATTGGATGCGCATGAGCATGAAGTTCTAAGCAACAAAAAAACAAGGTGGATATTTCCACCTTGTTTTTAAAATCTAAGCCAAACAGTCTTGTTTTGGCATTAAGCTATCGCAATACAATGGATTCAATGCACATTGCAAGTCATCGATTTGTTCTTGGGTCACATAGCCTTTGGCTTTGAGATATTCGGCGACACGATCATCACGTAGACTTAAGAATGCAGCATCATAAACACCCAGATCAACAAACAAAGCAGCTGTTTCTAAGCTATTAAAATGATCTAGGAATACATCATTTTCATACATCAAGAAAATATGTCCAAATTCAGTTGTGCTACGAATTTTTAAATGTTGTGCCAATTGTTCAGGGCGTGTTTTGATGAACAATAAATCTGAAAGCTCATCAAATTGAGTACGATCGAGTTGGTTAGCGCCTGCTTTAACATGACCAAGCCATGCCTTAAAGACGAGTACCGCACCGCCACGTAATAACATACTCCACATCTGATATCGTGTTTCTTCATCGAGATGTGCTGATTCAGTTTCTAATGTATTTAAAAACAATTCTTCCTGTTGAGCGAGCTTTTCAAACAGTCCAAGTCCCTGAGGCTGGTATGCAGCAGGTGCAAATACATCAAAATTCAATTCATCAAAGACCTTTAAAGCCAAAGGAATTGCTGTTTGATAAAGCGTATCAAGTGCACGTATATGCGCGTCATCTAATTTATTGTGTACAAAAATCGCTTTCCAGTCCAATTGTGGTAATAACGCATTGGCACTGTATTGGCGATAAAATTGTTGTGAACGAAGTTCTGATGTAGGCTGCTGATTCATGCTCAATGTCCTTTCTGATAATAATGAGAAACCCAAAACATGAACCTAGGTTCCTCTTGATACGCATAAATTTATGCGTTATTCAGAAAGCAAGTAGAATACGACTAAAGTCTTATATATTGATTTTTGTAGTTAAAGTCTAATGAAAACAATAGGATGATAAATTGTAAATAAATATACAAATGTTCTGTAATGTAAGTGAACATTTTTGCCATAGTCAAAAAAGCTTTGAGCGTTTTGGTCACTTAATCATTAGCTAAATCCAATTGTTTTGATGCTTTCCGCCTATGTTGCAAAATATTTTGCTAGTTTGTGGAAAGATCCTCCTTTCGAAACATGAGTCATGTCAAATCAGTCACACATTTGGTTACATCGGCATAATTTTTAATCCTGATAACCATGCCCGTAAAGCAGCCGGTTTCAAGGGTTTTCGAAGTAGCACAATATTTTGCTCTTTGAGTCGTTGCGGTAATTCAGGATCTGAATCTGCGGTGATCAGGGCAACAGGTACATGGGCAGGTCGATGTTGCTCAATAAAATCTAAGCCGAGTTGGTCATGGTTTAAATGCTGATCGATCAACCAGACTTGGATATCTTCTTGTTCAATCAATTTAAGTGCCTCAACTGGTTCGGTGGCAGTGAAAATTTGATAGCCCCATTTACCGAGCAGTGTGCGCATACCTTCTAGTATGTTTTCATCATTGTCTAAGCACAGTACCTTGTAAGCAGTATGCTGTAGCGCCGTGTTTTGTGTCGGTGCGAGATGAGGTTTCTTAGCTTCGGCCAAAGGCACTTCGATCATGAAGCAGGAACCTTTGCCTAACTCAGAGTACACATAGACTGGAAAATCCAATAAATGAGTCATGCGTTGGACAATTGCTAAGCCAAGCCCTAGTCCTTGCTCTCCCCAAGGTGAGGTATGTCCACAGCGCTCAAACTCTTGGAAAAGTTTGATTCTTTGTTGTTCATTAATGCCCGGACCTGTGTCCCATACACCAATCCGGATATGATGTGGACGCTGAGCTGAACGTAGAACACCGACCACGACACGACCTTGGGCAGTATAACGCAGTGCATTACTGACAAAGTTTTGGATAATACGTCGCATCCATTGTGGGTCCGTATCGACCCAAAATTTTGTATCGTGAACATGGAGCTGAATCTTTCGTTGAGCGGCAATCGATTTAAATTGCAGTTCAAGATCGCTGAGTAAATCATGTAGTGCGTAGGTTTGACGTTTAGGCTGAATCGTCCCACCTTCCAATCGAGCAATATCTAATAATGCAGACAGCATACTCTCCGCCCCATATAAGGCGCGATCAAGTTGTTGTAGTGTTTGTTGGTCTTCGGCTGAATGTACGCTTTGTTCTAATGCAGTACTGAACAACCGTGCAGCATGCATAGGTTGTAATAAGTCATGGCTGGCTGCGGCAAGGAAGCGGCTTTTGGATTGATTGGCTTTATCGGCTTGCTCGAGTGCTAATTGTTGTTCTTTCAGTGCATCTGCAAGTTGTTGGGTTCGGTCATGCACACGTTCTTCGAGTACCGCTTCATTGGTACGGAAGGCTGTAATATCTGCAAAGGTGGTGACAAAACCACCGCCTTTAATCGGATTGCCTCGCATTTGAATGACACGCCCATCTTTACGAATTCGCTCAAACTCATGTGCACTTCCAACCTTCATCCAGTGAAGGCGTTTACGTACATGTTCTTCAACAGGACCGGGGCCACATTCACCACGTTCTGCGTTATAACGAATCAAATCGGCAATCGGGCAACCGACATAAACCAGATCTTTGGGATAATCAAACAGTTTTAAATATTGATTATTCCAAGCAACCAAACACATATTTTTATCGACCACGCTTACACCTTGTGTCATGTGATCAATCATGGTCATCAACAGGTTTTGATTAAAACGTTGCCATTGTGAGGCCTGATCCAAAATATTGGCCACTTGTCCCAAGGCCAAACCATTATTGATGAGTGCTGTGGTCAATAAAGTTCGTGCAGAGGCTGCTCCAATAATGCCAGCGAGATATTGTTCAGTGAACCGCCACCACATACCATTGGCGACATGATTTTCATTTAAAACAATGTGGTTCTGTTCGCAGAATTGTTGGAAGGCTTGGTTGGTTGGTCGTTCTCCCGTAATGCGTTTGGCAAGTGCCAATAAGTCTCCAACTTTGAGTCGAGCTGCGTTTTGATGTAAGTCATTCAGATCTACAGTTGCATGTGTAGAAGCCACGGGTTTGGTTTCATAGTAAAAGAAGCTTTCAGCTTGAATTTGTTCGGCAATACTTGGGCGGTAAAGTCTTGAAATCCAGATATATAAAATGAGATTCAAGCCTAAAGACCAAAGCACACCGTGTGTTAATGGCGCAAACGACTCAAAACCGAGTAGCGCTTCAGGGCGAAGGCTATGAATGTCAAACGGCCCAAACAACAAGATATGTTGGGCAATGTTCTGATAATCTTCAGGCAGACTGCGTAATAAGGTCGGAAAAAGTAGAGTATAACTCCACATGAAAAAACCAACGATCAATCCGACATAGACGCCTTGGCGACTCGCACCACGCCAATATAATCCGCCGATGAGAGAAGGGGCGAACTGTGCTACGGCACTAAATGCTAAAAGACCAAATACTGAAAGTTGATTAATATCATTAAAGAAATTAAAAAATAAAAAGCCAAGTAACATGACACTCAGAATACTGATACGCCGTGTTAGCTTAAGCACTTTGGGGAGCTGAGGATCATGTCGAGAAATCACTTTGAAATGCCAAAGTGCAGGCATAATCAAATCGTTACTCAGCATGATGGAAAGTGCGACTGATGCAACCAGCAACATCCCTGTGGATGCGGAAAAACCACCCAAGAAAGCTAAAAGAGCCAGCCAATCTTGTTGATAGCTGAGTGGTAATGCTAAAACAGCAATATCTGAGGTACCCAATGATTCAGGAAGGGCATTTAAAGCCCAACTCGCGATAGGGATGATCGCGAGTGTTGTTAAAATTAAATAGATGGCAAACCAGAGTCGTGCGCCATGAATATGCTTTTCATCACGAAGTTCAACCACAGCAACATGAAATTGGCGTGGAAGGCAAATCATCGCAAGGGCAGCAAGTAAAGTTTGAACCCAGAAGGTTTCAGGTACACCGAGTTGCTGTACATTATAAAAATGCTGCGATACATCATGGCTGACCTGTTTAATGTTTTCAGGTGACTGCAACAAGAAAAATCCAGCAACACAGAGTAAAGCAAACAATTTGACAAAAGATTCAAACGCGACGGCAAGCATGAGACCACCGTGTTGTTCGGTATTTGCAATATGACGTGTTCCGAAAATCATTGCCAAAATGGCTAACAGCGCTGTAAGCATCAAGACACTGTTGGTCGTGGTATGAATTTGTGAGTTGGGTTCTAAAATTACTGCCGCACTTAAGGCAATCGCATGGAGCTGAAGGGCGAGATAAGGTACGATCGCGATTACTGCCAATATCGTCACTAAGGCTGCCAAACGACCACTTTTGCCGTAGCGAGCAGCAATGAAATCAGCGATGGATGAAATGGAATGGTACTGTCGGATACGTCCTAAACGTTTCCAAATATCATAACCAAACCAAATAAATAATAAGGGCCCAAGATAAATGGGTAGAAACAGGATTCCATCACGGACAGCTGCACCTGTTGCTCCGTAAAATGTCCAAGATGAACAATATACCCCTAAGGTCAGGCTGAATAGCAGCATTCGACCACGCGCACTGAGGCGACTGGCGTGTTTTTCTCCAAAAAAAGCACAGCCAAATAACAGCGCAATATAAAGTGCGAGTATGCCAAGAATAAGCCAACTGTTCATATTGCTCACGTGATCAAATTCCATTTTTTATCATACCCGAAGCACGGGCTTGGAGATGCGTATCAATGCGTTTGTAGCGACCAAAGTCTAAGTTACGGCATCATCATAAACTTGCTAACTTGGATAGTGAAGAATCCCGTAGAGAAAAAGGGGTCCATGGTCGGACACAAAAATAAGGAGTTGGTTATGGATGATTCACAAGTAGATCAGATTCTACGAAATCCAAAATTTAAGGAAATGGTGAGAAGGAAAAGCATCTTAAGCTGGACGCTCACAGGAATTATGCTGTTTATCTATGTCGGTTTTATGCTTTTGGTCGGCTACAACAAAGAATTTTTAGGAAGCTCATTTAGCGGAGGAGTAACCACTGTAGGTATCCCCCTTGGTTTGAGCATCATCGTGTTGTCATTTTTATTATGTGGTGTCTATTCCTATATTGCCAATAATAAACTTGATCAATTAAACGAAGAAGCACTCAAGGAAGTTGAGGCGATTACGCATGAAAAAGGGATGCACTAAGATGAAAGGAATGTCATTTACAGCAAAACTTTTCGCGGTGATCAGTTTTTGTTGTTCAAGTATTGCATTTGCAGGACCTGATTTGGGCGCGGCAGAGCAACAAGCAACCAACTGGCATGCGATTATAATGTTCGCAATTTTTGTTGGTTTAACGCTATTCATTACCAAGTGGGCCGCAAAGCAAACTCAATCTGCTAAAGACTTCTATACTGCGGGTGGCGGTATTAGCGGTTTCCAAAATGGTTTGGCGATTGCTGGTGACTATATGTCTGCCGCATCGTTTTTGGGTATTTCTGCCATGGTCTTCATGTCAGGTTTCGATGGTCTCCTTTACTCACTTGGTTTTATGGTCGGTTGGCCCATCGTATTGTTCTTAATTGCCGAGCGTTTACGTAATTTAGGTAAATATAATTTATCAGATGTGGTGTCTTTCCGTCTGGAAGAGAAGCCTGTACGTACTCTTGCGGCAATGAGTTCATTGGTGGTGGTTGCATTTTATCTGATTGCACAAATGGTAGGTGCGGGTCAGTTAATTAAACTACTCTTTGGTCTGAACTATAATGTTGCGGTAGTGATTGTTGGCTTACTGATGATGGCGTATGTCATGTTCGGTGGGATGTTGGCGACGACATGGGTACAGATCATTAAAGCAGTGATGTTACTAAGCGGTGCAACTTTCATGGCCTTTATGGTGATGAAAGGTGTTGGGTTCAGCTTTACCAATATGTTCAATCAAGCGATTGAAGCCTATGGTCAAGCGCATAACTTAAGCTGGAATGAAGCTTTAAGAATTATGAGTCCTGGTTCGTTGACAGCAAATCCAATTGATGCTGTTTCACTGGGTCTTGCGCTAATGTTTGGTACGGCTGGTTTACCACATATTCTAATGCGCTTCTTTACCGTTAAAGATGCGAAAGAAGCACGTAAATCGGTTGTAGTGGCCACAGGTTTCATTGGTTACTTCTACCTTTTAACCTTTATCATTGGTTTTGGTGCAATCCTATTTGTTGCCAACAACCCGCAATTCCTTGATGTTGCAAAAATGGCAGTTACTGGAAAGTTAGAGTTGATGGGTGGGAATAACATGGCTGCGGTGCATCTGAGTGATGCCGTCGGTGGCGATTTATTCATGGGCTTTATCTCAGCGGTTGCCTTTGCCACAATTTTAGCGGTGGTTGCTGGATTAACTCTGTCAGGTGCATCAGCGATTTCACATGATCTTTATGCAAACGTATTCAAAAAAGGGAAAACTACGCCTGCATCTGAGCTACGTATGTCAAAAATTGCAACTTTAGGTTTAGCTGTTTTTGCGATGGTACTTGGTATTTTATTCGAAAAACAAAACGTTGCATTCATGGTCGGTTTAGCATTCTCGGTTGCATGTTGTGCAAACTTCCCGATTTTAGTGTTATCTATGTTCTGGAAAGGGTTGACTACACGTGGCGCAGTTATCGGTGGTTTAGTAGGCTTGATTGGTGCGGTCAGCCTCATCATTCTTTCTAAAGCTGTTTGGGTTGATACGTTGGGTATTTCTGACACTGCACCAAACCCATTCAACGGTCCAGCATTATTTGCGATGCCACTCTCATTCTTCTGCTGCTGGTTCTTCTCTGTAACGGATAAGTCAGCACGTGCTGAAAAAGAGCGTAAAGCATTTGATGCACAGTATGTTCGTTCAATGACTGGGGTGGGTGCTACAGGTGCATCTGATCACTAATCAACATGTTGATATAAAGATAGAGCCCTCAATTGATTGAGGGCTTTTTCAATTGTTATTGATGCATACTGGCAAGTTGTTGTGATTGCTTTCGATATAACGACAGCCCCGTTTTCTGTAGTTGTCGTCCATTTCGTTCAAGAAATTGGTTGATTGGCGCAATATATTTGGCACTGGTATAGAGGGTGAGATTACGAAGTATCAGATAGTAAGCAAACCATGACGCAGACTGAGCATCTAAACCAAGGCGTTTCATTTTCTTACGACCAATAAAAAACTGGGTAATTTCTAAATGTTGTTTATAGGCGAGTTTCTGTTGAAAAGTACGTAAATAACGGTATTGACGTTCAAAAGGTTCTTTGGAAAGGCTTGATCCCAGTGAAATACTGCTCGCATCAGATTTAGGATGAGCAAACTGCATCCAGTAAATGAGTTTCCAACCATCACGCTCTTGATCAACCAGCCATTTCTCTTCAATTCCCATTAACCAGCCTGCATATTTCCAAAAATGTAAAAAACTATCGACTTCCTGTTTATTTGGGAAAATACCGAGAGCGCGGATACCAATTAAAACCACGCCACTAAATGCAATATTGGTCATTGCTTGGTCATATTGATTGATTGGAAGACCCCATGTTTCAGCATCCCATTTTTCTGACTTTCTCAGTTGATGGCGAACCAGAGCGTGAATGAAACGAACGTAGATCGTTGAGGTAAAACCTTTACCAAAACGTGTAAAGCCATCTGGTTCAGTGATATCCACCCACCATTTCGTGGTTTCAGCAAGACGAGTGCCAGCTTGTTTTTTTAATGCACCTGTCAGAATCAATGGCTGATTAAATCCAGGATACATGTAGCCTGTCATTAATGATAAATCTCTTAAAATCAAACCATTATTTATGCCTAGTCGATAGGTAAATTTGATTGCAGCGTCAATTTTATGTTGCTCATACCAAACTGGTTTTTGTTCAACCAAATGAAAAAAATCAGTAAGCTCTGGAATGTTATGGGGGAGTTTATCGAGTCCTTCATAAAGTGCAGTTTCAAAATACTTACGGTGTAGTTTGGGGTTTTGCAACATCCACTGCATCACTTGATCCATTGGTTCGTCACCACTTTGTAATGCTGTATTGAGTGCCAGATATTCGTCATAATTTGGCTGTATGTCTTGGTTAACTAAATAACTTAATACTTTGCTGGTGATACTGGATTGGACCATTTTTTCATAGGAAGCCAAACGCTTAGGTTTATTTAGATTTAGCATTGCATCACGCCTCAGATTATTATCTAATCAAAGCTTAATACGAATAAATATTCGCATTCAATTCGCATTTAAATCGAGGCTGTACATGAGAAAACGCCCACAGCAACAACGTGCCAAAATGATTGTGGAAAGTATTTTAGAGGGTGCTCAAAAATGCATTGCTGAGCATGGGGTGCTACAGGTCACCACGCCTAAAATTTCTGAAAAATCAGGTGTTGGTGTTGGCTCGATTTATCAATACTTCGAAAATAAAGAGCAAATTATTGCCGAGTTGCTATTACGTAAAAGTGAAAATTTGGGGCAAGCTTTAAAACAGTTAGTGGTCTTGCAAGAGCAAGCTTCTATTCAAGACATCATCACATTAAGCATTGCCTTTGGTTTCGAAACATTAAAGTCTGATCAAGGCTTTTTTATTGAGATTTTAAAAAATTGGCATGCCTATAGTGAGTCTGAAGCCGCACAGGTTTTGGAACAACATTTTCTAGAAATAGGGATGTATTTGTTTGGGCGATATTATCCCCAGTGGGATTTTGAAACCTTAAAGCATAAATCTTTTGTGATTATCAATAGTACTTTATTTACCATGATGCGTTATGCCAGTAAAAATACATTTTTAATTGAAGAACAAAGACTTCAACAAGAATTAGCGAAAATGATTATTGCCTTTTTAACGACGGATTAAATGTCATATTGTGATTATCAACGCACAGTAATGTGTAGTGTATTGGTGAGCAAAGTGGTTGATGATTAGGTGTTCAGTACATTCTTTGTTACCCTAAAAAATAACCGACATAGTGGTTTTTTATTGGAAAGTTATCATTTCTGTACCCACAGCTTTGATAATTCCTTTTATAAACTCTGATGAGTTTTTTTTATAGTTTAGACGTTTTTAATTATTCACTTTCCGTCTTCTAGTGTGCCGAAGCGACGCAATAGCTATTAGAATAGTATGGAGAAAATATGCATTCCAAAACATCATCTTGGTTGTCCAACGTCAACCGAAATGTTTTCTTTAGCACGGTATTGATTATTTCCGTATTCCTTTCGTTTGCAATCTTTACCCCAGGTATTTTTGAGAGTTTATCTGCCCAAGCAAAACAATGGATTACCGATTCTTTTAGTTGGTTCTATATTTTATGTGTGGCGATTTTTCTTGTTCTTTTGGTTTATATCGCCTGTTCTGCAAGTGGCAATATTAAACTAGGCCCAGATCATAGTCAGCCAGACTATAGTAAGGGTTCATGGTTTGCGATGCTGTTTACTGCAGGTATGGGCGTCGGACTGATGTTCTTTGGTGTGGCTGAACCGGTTATGCACTATGTAACCCCACCAAATAGTGATCCTGAAACAGTGCAAGCAGCCAAAGAGGCATTGAGAATTACTTTCTTCCACTGGGGAGTACATGCATGGGCTGTTTATGCGTTGGTAGGTTTATCACTAGCATATTTTGCTTACCGTCATAATTTACCGCTTAAAACACGTTCTGCCTTATATCCGATTATTGGTAAACGTATTTATGGGCGTTGGGGAGATGCAATTGATACCTTTGCGACCGTTGGTACGATTTTTGGTGTTGCGACTTCATTAGGTTTTGGTGTGTTACAGGTCAATGCAGGCTTAAACTATTTGTTTGGTCTTGATCAAAGCACATCTACACAGATTATGCTGATTATTTTTGTCAGTATTTTGGCAGCTTTATCTGTATTTGCAGGTCTAGAAAAGGGGGTGAAACGCTTATCTGAGCTGAACTTAATCCTTGCCGTCGTTTTGGTTACCTTTGTTTTTTTAGTTGGACCGACATTACATCTATTACGTACTACGGTTGAAAATACTGGACAGTACCTTTCAAATCTATTTGTGATGACCTTTAATCTTCAGGCTTATGAGTCAACAGGTTGGATTGGTGGTTGGACCGTATTTTATTGGTCTTGGTGGATTGCTTGGTCTCCATTTGTAGGGATGTTTATTGCTCGCGTATCCCGTGGACGTACCATTCGAGAGTTTATTCTTGGGGTCATTCTTATTCCAACAGGCTTCACGATTGTATGGATGGGATTTTGGGGGAATGCCGCACTGTTTAGCATCATGCAAGAAAACAATATTGCTTTGATGCAAATGGTACAAGAAGATTCATCAGTTGCTCTTTTTGAGTTTTTAAATCATTTGCCGCTTTCTGGTGTCATGAGCTTATTGGCTGCGATACTAGTTCTACTCTTCTTCGTGACCTCAGCCGATTCAGGTGCATTAGTGGTGAACTATTTAACTGCCAAAAATGAGGAAACGCCTGCATGGCAAAGAGTATTTTGGGTGGTGCTGATTGCAACACTGACGATCTGTTTGTTGTTAGTTGGTGGTTTATCAACTTTGCAGGCATCAATGTTAGTCAGTGCACTGCCATTTGCGTTAATCATGTTGCTGATGAGCTGGGGTTTATTAAAAGCATTAAATCTTGATGCGACCAAAGCCAAAATGTTGACCGAGGCACGAACAACACCGAGAGCGATGAACAACCCGCGCAGTTGGCAGCAACGTTTAGGTTTGATCATGCATTACCCGCATACTGAAGAAGAGGTCAAGCAATATATTGCGACACAAGTAAGAAAAGCGTTTGAGGCTGTACAAGCTGAATTTAAACGCCGTAAATTACAAGTCAGTATTGATGAAACCGAACAAGGTTTACGCTTACGTGTGGATCACCATCAGGAAATTAATTTTGAATATACGGTTTTTTCACATCAAACCACGCCACCTAGTTTTATGTTGGGGCAAAGTGAGGCTGAGGATGAAGACCGAGAATACTTTCAAGCTGAAGTATTTCTACGAGAAGGTGGTCAAAATTATGATGTGATGGACTGGACACAAGAAGATTTGATCCAAGACATTATTGATCAATATGAGCGGCACTTATATTTCCTCAATGTGGTCCGTAGTTAAGCCTAATCGATCAATCAAAATAAAAAAGATGTCCAATACGGGCATCTTTTTTCATTCAGAACGATAAAAAGTGCATATTTTCGCGGATAAAATAGACAAACCCACCTTT
>NZ_GG665967.1:2083-5072 GCF_000156555.1 Acinetobacter sp. ATCC 27244 | reverse complement strand
TCGTATTGTAACTAGTTTTGACACTAAATCAAGTTATGTATTGAATTTATCTTGAATACAACAACTGTTTGGGTGTTGTATAGTCAAGCCTCACGAGCAATTAGTATTGGTCAGCTTCACACGTCACCGTGCTTCCACACCCAACCTATCAACGTCCTAGTCTCGAACGGCTCTTTAGAGGAATAAATTCCTAGGGAAATCTTATCTTGAGGTAGGCTTCCCGCTTAGATGCTTTCAGCGGTTATCCCTTCCGAACATAGCTACCCGGCGATGCGACTGGCGTCACAACCGGTACACCAGAGGTTCGTCCACTCTGGTCCTCTCGTACTAGGAGCAGATCCTCTCAAATTTCCAGCGCCCACGGTAGATAGGGACCGAACTGTCTCACGACGTTCTAAACCCAGCTCGCGTACCTCTTTAAATGGCGAACAGCCATACCCTTGGGACCTGCTTCAGCCCCAGGATGAGATGAGCCGACAT
Organism: Acinetobacter sp. ATCC 27244; assembly: GCF_000156555.1. Lineage (NCBI taxonomy): Bacteria > Pseudomonadati > Pseudomonadota > Gammaproteobacteria > Moraxellales > Moraxellaceae > Acinetobacter > Acinetobacter sp. ATCC 27244. The sequence continues at coordinate 4,592 of NZ_GG665967.1, read as the reverse complement.
CGAGGTGCCAAACACCGCCGTCGATATGAACTCTTGGGCGGTATCAGCCTGTTATCCCCAGAGTACCTTTTATCCGTTGAGCGATGGCCCTTCCATACAGAACCACCGGATCACTAAGACCTACTTTCGTACCTGCTCGACTTGTGGGTCTCGCAGTTAAGCGCGCTTTTGCCTTTATACTCTACGCGTGATTTCCGACCACGCTGAGCGCACCTTCGTACTCCTCCGTTACTCTTTAGGAGGAGACCGCCCCAGTCAAACTACCCACCAGACATGGTCCTCGTCCCGGATAACGGGACAGAGTTAGAACCTCAACATTACCAGGGTGGTATTTCAAGGACGGCTCCATTGGAACTAGCGTTCCAACTTCAAAGCCTCCCACCTATCCTACACAAGTAAGGTCAAAGTTCAATGTCAAGCTGCAGTAAAGGTTCACGGGGTCTTTCCGTCTAGCCGCGGGTACACTGCATCTTCACAGCGATTTCGATTTCACTGAGCCTCTGCTGGAGACAGCGCCGCCATCATTATGCCATTCGTGCAGGTCGGAACTTACCCGACAAGGAATTTCGCTACCTTAGGACCGTTATAGTTACGGCCGCCGTTTACTGGGGCTTCGATCAAGAGCTTCGCTTACGCTAACCCCATCAATTAACCTTCCAGCACCGGGCAGGCATCACACCCTATACGTCCACTTTCGTGTTTGCAGAGTGCTATGTTTTTAATAAACAGTTGCAGCGGCCTGGTTTCTGTGGCTGCCAATAGCTCAGGGAGCAAGTCCCATCACCGTCAGCAGCGTACCTTCTCCCGAAGTTACGGTACCATTTTGCCTAGTTCCTTCAGCAGAGTTCTCTCAAGCGCTTTGGTCTACTCGACCTGACCACCTGTGTCGGTTTCGGGTACGATTCCTGTGTAACTGAAGCTTAGAGACTTTTCCTGGAAGCATGGTATCAGCCACTTCACTGTACAAGTACAGCTTGCTATCGACTCTCAGCATAGAGCACCCCGGATTTGCCTAAGATGCATGCCTACTATCTTCCACCTGGACAACCAACGCCAGGCTGACTTAACCTTCTCCGTCCTCTCATCGCATTACACAGAAGTATTGGAATATTAACCAATTTCCCATCGACTACGCCTCTCGGCCTCGCCTTAGGGGTCGACTCACCCAGCCCCGATTAACGTTGGACTGGAACCCTTGGTCTTTCAGCGAACGGGTTTTTCACCCGTTTTGTCGTTACTCACGTCAGCATTCGCACTTCTGATACCTCCAGCATACTTCTCAATACACCTTCATCGGCTTACAGAACGCTCCCCTACCACTTGACTTAAAGTCAAATCCGCAGCTTCGGCACATAGTTTTAGCCCCGTTACATCTTCCGCGCAGGCCGACTCGACTAGTGAGCTATTACGCTTTCTTTAAAGGGTGGCTGCTTCTAAGCCAACCTCCTAGCTGTCTATGCCTTCCCACATCGTTTCCCACTTAACTATGATTTTGGGGCCTTAGCTGGCGGTCTGGATTGTTTTCCTCTTGACTACGGACGTTAGCACCCGCAGTCTGTCTCCCGGATAGTACTCATTGGTATTCGGAGTTTGCATCGGTTTGGTAAGTCGGGATGACCCCCTAGCCGAAACAGTGCTCTACCCCCAATGGTATTCGTCCGAGGCGCTACCTAAATAGCTTTCGGGGAGAACCAGCTATCACCAGGCTTGATTAGCCTTTCACCCCTATCCACAAGTCATCCCCTGGCTTTTCAACGACAGTGGGTTCGGTCCTCCAGTTAGTGTTACCCAACCTTCAACCTGCTCATGGATAGATCGCCTGGTTTCGGGTCTATACCCAGCAACTATACGCCCTATTAAGACTCGATTTCTCTACGGCTCCCCTATGCGGTTAACCTCGCTACTGAATATAAGTCGCTGACCCATTATACAAAAGGTACGCAGTCACACCACGAAGGTGCTCCCACTGCTTGTATGCATGCGGTTTCAGGATCTATTTCACTCCCCTCACAGGGGTTCTTTTCGCCTTTCCCTCACGGTACTGGTTCACTATCGGTCAGTCAGGAGTATTTAGCCTTGGAGGATGGTCCCCCCATATTCAGACAAGGTTTCACGTGCCTCGCCCTACTCGTCATCATTGTGTGTGCCCTTTCGTGTACGGGAATATCACCCTCTACGTTCGCACTTCCCAGAGCGTTCCACTAGAACACACACAACTTAATGGGCTGATCCCCGTTCGCTCGCCGCTACTAAGGGAATCTCAATTGATTTCTTTTCCTAAGGGTACTGAGATGTTTCACTTCCCCTCGTTCGCTTCATAAGCCTATGTATTCAGCTTATGATACCCGCCTTATAGCGGGTGGGTTCCCCCATTCAGATATCTCCGGATCAAAGGATATTTGCCGCCTCCCCGGAGCTTTTCGCAGGCTATCACGTCTTTCATCGCCTCTGACTGCCAAGGCATCCACCACATGCACTTAATTACTTGACTATACAACCCCAAACAGTC
>NZ_GG665967.1:0-1836 GCF_000156555.1 Acinetobacter sp. ATCC 27244 | reverse complement strand
TGGTGGGTCTGACAAGACTTGAACTTGTGACCCCACGCTTATCAAGCGTGTGCTCTAACCAACTGAGCTACAGACCCTCAGATACATCTTCGAAGAACAACTTGTTGTGGATTCTTACCGGCCATCAATCTTTCGTTAAGGAGGTGATCCAGCCGCAGGTTCCCCTACGGCTACCTTGTTACGACTTCACCCCAGTCATCGGCCACACCGTGGTAAGCGTCCTCCTTACGGTTAGACTACCTACTTCTGGTGCAACAAACTCCCATGGTGTGACGGGCGGTGTGTACAAGGCCCGGGAACGTATTCACCGCGGCATTCTGATCCGCGATTACTAGCGATTCCGACTTCATGGAGTCGAGTTGCAGACTCCAATCCGGACTACGATCGGCTTTTTGAGATTAGCATCCTATCGCTAGGTAGCAACCCTTTGTACCGACCATTGTAGCACGTGTGTAGCCCTGGTCGTAAGGGCCATGATGACTTGACGTCGTCCCCGCCTTCCTCCAGTTTGTCACTGGCAGTATCCTTAAAGTTCCCGGCTTAACCCGCTGGCAAATAAGGAAAAGGGTTGCGCTCGTTGCGGGACTTAACCCAACATCTCACGACACGAGCTGACGACAGCCATGCAGCACCTGTATGTAAGTTCCCGAAGGCACCAATCCATCTCTGGAAAGTTCTTACTATGTCAAGACCAGGTAAGGTTCTTCGCGTTGCATCGAATTAAACCACATGCTCCACCGCTTGTGCGGGCCCCCGTCAATTCATTTGAGTTTTAGTCTTGCGACCGTACTCCCCAGGCGGTCTACTTATCGCGTTAGCTGCGCCACTAAAGCCTCAAAGGCCCCAACGGCTAGTAGACATCGTTTACGGCATGGACTACCAGGGTATCTAATCCTGTTTGCTCCCCATGCTTTCGTACCTCAGCGTCAGTATTAGGCCAGATGGCTGCCTTCGCCATCGGTATTCCTCCAGATCTCTACGCATTTCACCGCTACACCTGGAATTCTACCATCCTCTCCCATACTCTAGCTGACCAGTATCGAATGCAATTCCTAAGTTAAGCTCAGGGATTTCACATCCGACTTAATCAGCCGCCTACGCACGCTTTACGCCCAGTAAATCCGATTAACGCTCGCACCCTCTGTATTACCGCGGCTGCTGGCACAGAGTTAGCCGGTGCTTATTCTGCGAGTAACGTCCACTATCTCTAGGTATTAACTAGAGTAGCCTCCTCCTCGCTTAAAGTGCTTTACAACCAAAAGGCCTTCTTCACACACGCGGCATGGCTGGATCAGGCTTCCGCCCATTGTCCAATATTCCCCACTGCTGCCTCCCGTAGGAGTCTGGGCCGTGTCTCAGTCCCAGTGTGGCGGATCATCCTCTCAGACCCGCTACAGATCGTCGCCTTGGTAGGCCTTTACCCCACCAACTAGCTAATCCGACTTAGGCTCATCTATTAGCGCAAGGTCCGAAGATCCCCTGCTTTCTCCCGTAGGACGTATGCGGTATTAGCATTCCTTTCGGAATGTTGTCCCCCACTAATAGGCAGATTCCTAAGCATTACTCACCCGTCCGCCGCTAGGTAATGTAGCAAGCTACACTTCCCCGCTCGACTTGCATGTGTTAAGCCTGCCGCCAGCGTTCAATCTGAGCCATGATCAAACTCTTCAGTTTAAAATCATTAGTAGCTTATGGCTACAAATCTTGGCTCATCAATTTTCTGACATTAATTTCTCAAATAAACTTCGAGTAATTTCTACCATTCAATCAATGAAATATTTTCGATCGATTAACCAGTAAAAATCCACACAAGTTGTTCTTCTATTCTCTTAATGA
>NZ_GG665968.1:18877-19424 GCF_000156555.1 Acinetobacter sp. ATCC 27244 | reverse complement strand
GGTGGTGTTTCAAAAAGTATGCTGAAACAAAGCAGGTTGAATTTTGATAAAATAGAGAAATGCGAATAACTCTAGAAATCAAATGTCCAACCTGCCTCAGTGACAGTATAAAGAAAAATGGCATCAAAGTAGATGGGAAACAAAACTATCAGTGCAAAGACTGTAAACGTCAGTTTATTGGTGACCATGCTCTGAGCTATCTAGGATGTAATTCAGGCATTACTCGAAAAATATTACAGTTGATGGTCAGAGGTAGTGGTATACGAGATATCGCTGAAGTTGAGCGAATCAGTATCGGTAAAGTTTTACGTACTTTAACCGAATCGACCTACCAAATTCAGCCTAAACAAAGTCATTATGAGTCTCTTGAAGTTGATGAGTTTTGGACTTTTGTGGGAAATAAAAATAATAAACAATGGCTTATTTACGCCTACCATCGAGAAACAGGTGAGATTGTTGCTTATGTTTGGGGTAAAAGAGACTTAGCTACAGTTCAACGATTGAAGACAAAGCTTAAACAATTAGGTATTCACTACACCCGAATTGC
>NZ_GG665968.1:0-18055 GCF_000156555.1 Acinetobacter sp. ATCC 27244 | reverse complement strand
ACATCAATAATGGCTTCATTTAATGTCAGCATACTTTTTGAAACACCACCGAAAATCGAAAAATCAATCAGCACTTGTTTCAAATGCCTTTTTTTCTTCGAGCCTTGTTTCGATCCAGAAATGACAATCGGTGATGTATATGACTCGATTAGCTGTACATGCAGAAATTATAAAGCTTGCTCATATCTTGAAAGTATCAGAGCAGCAATTGGATTTTTTACAGTCACTTGCACCAGAGAGTTTAAGACAATTTCGTTTTGCAATTATTGAGTTGCTGCAAGATCAACAAAAAACACGTTTTCGTTATTTGGCATCGTGGGTGAGTTGGTTACCCAATCGATTTAGTGTTTTCTTAGTAAAAAGATTTTTAGATCCTCTGATTGTGGCACAAATCGCCGTACATTTATCGACGGAAAATTTATATCAGATTGCGAAGCATCTACCTGCAGATACGCTTGCTGCTATTTCAGTGTATTTAGATCCGAGATTGGCGAGAGAGTTGTTGGTCTATTTTACGACACATCAAATTAAGGACATTGCCAATATTCTGTTGCAACAGCGTGATTTTGTCACCATGGGGCGTTTTGTTGGGATGTTAGCAGATGATGTTGTTCAAGATGTTGCGCAGATGATTGAGCAAGAAAGTGATCTGCTTGAGATTGCATTTTATATTGAATCTAGAGAACGCATAGATCATCTTGTTCATGTATTACCCAAAGTACGAATTGAGAAAGCACTTTTGATTATTTGTGATCCTGCACAACGGTTGGTTTGGCCCAAGTTATTGGCGTTGATGAGTCATATTGGTTATGAGTTAAAGCGTGATCTAGGCGATTTAGCTGTAAAACAAGGGGAAAAGGTCATCAATGCTATTATTCAGGCAGCGCAAGAAGATCAGTTGTGGGAGGATATGTTACCAGTGGTGGCATGTTTATCTGATCACGCTCAACGTTATGTTGCGAATCTACCCGCACTAAGACAGGCTGATATTATTCAAAGTATTGTGGCTGCAGCGGATCATTGTGAGTTATGGCCAGATATGTTGGTTGTTGTAAATTATATGCAAGATGAAGCAAGAGAAGCAGTTGCAAAAGCAATTGCACAGATTGATGAGGAGGTGTTACAAAACATTGCATATGCTTCTTTGGTTCGTTCTCAATGGAATGTCACTTTTGATGTTGTACGACGGATGCCACCGGAAAAACAACAGCAGTGTCAAAGGATTTTAGATGCATATATGCAAGAGTTGGATCTGGAAACTTATCAATATTTAGATCAATTGATGGATCATTATCAGATACAAGCACCAAGAATAAATAACATTTAGACATGGGGGAGTGTGTCTCGAATCGGGAGTAGTGTTTCTATTGCATGTTGATATCCTCGTTCGACCAGTTCATCGAGTTTATTCCAGTCAAACATGCCAATACCTTCGATGGGCATACGAATATGTAAATGAGCGCGTTCAATTGCGGCTGTTTGAATCATGGTGTCGCTTGCCAGAGTTGCAGTACGCATTAAAATTTCAGCGAGTTTAGGTGCTGGTAATAGCTTATCTTTAATTAGTTTATTCCAGTTGAGTAAGGCACTTTGATCAGGTTCATCTAAACCAATTCCTGGGACACGAATGTCATCATTTAAACTGACATTGCTTGCGATAATTGTTCCTCTCTCGAGGTTTTGCATTACATCGGTAGGCAGATTGTTGATCACACCACCATCACATAATAAATTTTCATGCCATGCGACAGGTGGAGCAACACCTGGAACGCTCATACTTGTGCCCACCCACGTTGCAAGTTCTCCTTGATCATGGATGACGGCTTGGCCAGTAGATAAGTTGGTTGAAATACAATAATAACTTTGCCTGAGCTCTTCGATCCGACGTTGCCCAAAGATAGCTTGGAGTCGACTATGGAACCTTTGACCACGGATTAGCGACACTCTAGGCATGGTATAGTCATTTAAATAATTTCGGGCTACAAAAGTCTCATAGGCAATATGGGTCATTTCGACACTATCAAAACCGCATGCCACTAAGGCTGCTACAAATGCGCCCATACTTGTTCCACCGACGATATCAATCGGAATATGCAGTTGTTCCAATGCGCGTATGAGACCAATATGTGCAAAGCCGCGTGCACCACCTCCACCTAGAACCAGTCCGAGTCCTTGGCTTGAAATCTGTCGAGCCACAGCACTGATATCAGCCCGTGCCCATGGATGGACAAAATAATGAGCACGGGCTCGATAGAGCCGTTTCCATTCTAGTGTATGTGGAGAGGGATCACCCTCCGAACGTAATAAAACCAATTCAATTGGACTTTGCCATTGATGTTGATTTAATACATCCACTAAGGGGGTGTGTATTGGCGTTAAATTTGCTTCGGCGAGAATTAAAATACGGTCTGCTTGATGTAAACAACGCTTTGCCCATTCATCAGAATGACTGTGGGCTGCGTATAACACATAACAATGCTTTTCTTCTAAACTGGCTAACCATGAACGTAATTTTAAATCATCAGCACTGTAATCCAAGGGTGTTTGGCTAAAGCCACTGCCAAATAATGCATCTACATGCGCTGCTGTAATAAGACGAACATGTGGCCAACGTTGCAGATGTTCAGTTAGTTTTTCGGCAAGATGAATTGCGGGTATCTGCGGTGCTGCGGGAACAATTGATAATGTGCGGCTATGGCTCATTGCATGGGTATGTTGTAACTCTGGTTGTGAGCGAGCAATGATTAATCGAGATAGCGCCAATAAAACATTTGGATGCTTGTAGATAAAATCAATAAACTGTTGTTGAGGTATAGCCAGTAGAGCGGTATCTCGTATTGCATGCACTGTACCGTGATGGGGATGTTCGGAAATAACACCCATTTCTCCGATGATTTCGTGATGTCCTAAGTAGGTTGACAATCCAGTTGTGGACGTGAGTTTGAGACGTCCATAGACAATAATATACACATGATGTGCTGGATCATGCGCTTGATAAAGTCGCTGACCTGTATGTAAATATTTGATTCTACATTCACTTGCTAGGCCTTGCAGTACCGCATCATCAAGCTCTGCAAGTATAGTGACCTTACGGAGTGTTTTAATAATATCCATATATTTAAAATTATCGTTATTTTCTATTTATTTAATAAATACTGATCGCGTATTGCAAGTCTGGTTGAGTAAATTAGCAGGGCATTTGTAGGTGTTTTTGTATGTTGGTCGGGTGATTGAATAAAATCCAATAAAAAAGCCAGTTCATTTTTGACTGGCTCTTTTGGAATCTTTAAAGCTTATGCGATTTGGACAGGGATACAGTTTGCTGTGTGATTTACTGTATTGTCTGGGTTTGCATAAACTAAACGTGGTTTATGTGCATTTGCTTCAACTTCAGTAAAGTCACCAAAAGTTGCAATAATGACTAAGTCGCCTACATCCGCTTGATGCGCTGCGCCACCGTTGACTGAAATGATACCTGAGTCATCTTCACCGCGAATTGCATACGTAGTAAAGCGTTTGCCGTTAGTTACGTTCCATACGTGAATCTCTTCGTATTCACGAATCCCTGCTAAATCCATCAACACACCATCAATTGCGCAAGAACCTTCATAATGAAGTTCAGCATGTGTCACAACTGCACGGTGAATTTTACATTTTAATAAACGAGATAGCATGGCTAGCGTCTCCTGAGTAAGACCTAAGATGAATATCTTATGGTTGACTTGTCACGTTTTCCGCAGGCTATAGGCGGTTTGATGCGCATTTTGCGCCTAAATGAGCAATATGGCAAGCGTGATTGTTCAACAATTCAGTTCAAGGTTAAGCGGGTTTGTAAGCATTAATTTGATTCATGGCGAGTGAAACTTGTCCATCAACAAGTAGTTTCACCTTGGAAAGTGCATGATCAATAGCTACATCCATTAAGTGTTGTTCGCTGCTAGGTGCTTTATTCAGCACATGGCCTGAAACACGCTCTTTGGAGCCAGGGTGTCCAATTCCAATTCGTAAACGATGAAAATTAGCACCAATATGAGGAACGATATCACGTAGACCATTGTGTCCGCCGTGTCCACCGCCTGATTTCAAACGAATAACGCCAGGATCCATATCGAGTTCATCATGAGCAACGAGAATTGATTCAGGAGAAATTTGATAAAATTTAGCGAAAGGGGCAACACTTTGACCAGAACGGTTCATAAACGTTGTTGGTAATAATAAGCGTACGTCATGACCTTCAATCTGACCACGACCGCTGAATCCGTGAAACTTTGGATCTGCTTTTAAGGAAATACCATAACGGTCTGCAAGTTGTTCGACGAACCAAAAACCTGCATTGTGACGGGTCTGGGCATATTCCTTTCCAGGATTGCCCAAACCAACAATTAGCGAAATATTTGACACTAATTTACGCCTTTAACACTTATGCGCGTTTGAAGTCAGCGTGCATAGGTGTGTTTTTAGCTGGGTGACGTTGTAACGCTTGGATTTTAACGTTTTCAACTTTGTCACCGATTTTGATTTCGATAACTTCTTCAAAAAACGCATTGTTTTCTAAAGCTTTAACGATTTCACGAAGTTCTAAAGTAATTGCTACAGGCTCAGCGCTACCACCATAGATGATTGCTGGGATTTGAGCTGCGTGACGAAGGCGGCGGCTCGAACCTTTCCCTTGTTGTGCAGCTTCACGTGCTTGAGCATTTAATACGAAGTTTGCCATGGGCATATCCTCATTGGAGTTTAATGAACTAAACTTGCGACCAGTTTAGTGATAGAAAACCCTGCCAAAGGGCAGGGCTTGAAAAAAGCTGGGCTATTATAGATAACTATCGAACATAGCGCTAATAGATTCTTCGTTATTAATACGACGAATTGTTTCAGCAACCATGCTAGCAACAGAAACTTGGCGAATTTTACCTAAGTTCATTGCTTCATCTGAAAGAGGAATGGTGTCAGTGACAACCAATTCATCAATGACAGAATTTTGTAGGTTTTCAATCGCTTTACCTGATAAAACAGGATGAGTTGCATAAGCAATAACGCGGCGTGCACCAAATTGTTTAAGTGCATCAGCAGCTTTGCAAAGCGTTCCTGCGGTATCTACCATATCATCAACGATGACACAGTCACGATCTTTAACATCACCGATCAAATGCATCACTTGTGACTCATTTGCTTTTTGGCGACGCTTATCAATAATCGCTAAATCGATATCACCTAATTGTTTGGCAACAGCACGTGCACGAACAACACCACCAACGTCAGGTGAAACCACCATCAAGTTATCATGTTGTTGTTGACGTAAGTCAGCAAGTAATGCTGGTGTACCGTAGATGTTATCAACAGGGATATCAAAGAAACCTTGAATTTGGTCTGCGTGTAAGTCAATCATTACCACACGGTCAATCCCAACAGTTGTTAGCATGTCAGCTACAACTTTAGCTGTGATTGGTACACGAGCAGAACGTGGACGACGATCTTGGCGTGCATATCCGAAGTAAGGAATAACCGCCGTAATACGACCCGCACTTGCACGACGCAAAGCATCAGCCATGACCAAGATTTCCATCAGGTTATCATTGGTTGGCGCACAAGTAGATTGAACGATAAAAACGTCTTTACCACGTACATTTTCAGTGATTTCAACTGAAATTTCGCCATCAGAGAACTTGCTAACTGAAGCAGCACCTAAAGGGATATGTAAATGACTTACGACTTTTTGAGCAAATTGTGGATGAGCACTTCCACTAAAAACGACAAGATTGGGCATGAAGCACCTGAGCGAGGATTACGTGAAGCAACGCTTCACCCGAGCGCAAGAGAAAAATCGATGATTTTCCAAAGAGGGCTATATGAAGAATACTTCACCCAAGCGCTAAAGAAAAATTAAAAAATTTTCCAACGGGTAGTTTAAAAAGCAATCTATTATATGGCAGGGGCGGCTGGATTCGAACCAACGGATGGCGAGATCAAAACCCGCTGCCTTACCACTTGGCGACGCCCCTAACGTGCAACTTTGAAATGTCTTAACGGTGATTCTGTCAAACTGCTTACCAAGTAAGATTTACAAGGTGCATTTTTCAAGATTAACTCGATATTCATTTCATCAGTTACTTCAGTAAAAACACAAGCACCTGTACCTGTAAGCTTTGCTAGACCAAACTGATCTAAATATTGCATTGCTTCTTCAACTTCGGGATATAACGATCGAGCCAGAGGTTCAAAGTTATTTCCAAAACTGGAAGGTTCTAACTGATAGGCGCAAAATTTAGTGATCTTAGAGTCTCTTGTCAATGTTTTTTGTGAAAATAACAATTGAGTGCTGATAAAACAGTCAGGTTTTAGGATTATGAATTTTTTTTGAGCTAAGTCTATGAATGATAAATGTTCACCGATACCTTCAGCCCATGCATTACGTCCAAAAACAAAGATCGGTACATCAGCACCAAGTTGCACTCCATAGTCGGCAAGTTGTTGCTCATTTAAGTCACATTGCCATAGTTGATTCAGTACGATGAGTGTTGTCGCAGCATTGGAAGATCCTCCGCCTAAACCGGCACCCATTGGAATATTTTTTTCGATATGAATCTTCAAGCCACAAGGTTTTTTGGCATGTGGGCGTAATATTTGTGCTGCACGATAGATTAAGTTTTGCTCAAGTTGTACGTCTGCCAAGCCTTCAATTTGAATTGTTTCACTTACACAGGGTTCAAAACTCATCCAATCATATAAATCAATCAGTTGGAAAATAGTTTGTAGTTCATGGTAGCCATTTTCACGGCGACCTGTGATGTGCAGAAACAAATTCAGCTTGGCAGGAGACGGTACTTTAATCATATAAACATCTAGGTTATCGATTTTGAATCACCATTGTAATACGGTTTTCTTTATTTTCCTCAAGCGCTTGTTTGAGTAGTAGCTTGTTTGGTAATGTTTGACCATCATTGTAGCTAAAATCTACAGTCCAACCATCTTCAATGAGTTGTTTTAAGCGATTGCTTTCATCTCGTGTCATTTGAGCATGTAGAGTAGCGGGTTTGGCCTGTATCCAATGTGTGAGGTGCATAATTGGTGCTTGCCAACCTGTTGCTTTTTCCAAAAGTTCTTCAGGTGAACTTGCTGTGATTAAGCCTGTTTTAGAACTATTTAACGTGACTTCACCTGATTTTCCTTGAATTTGGGTTTTGCCGACACCTAGAATTCCTGTCAGTTCGATATCAAATTGATCTTGTTGTTGTATCCATGTGAAGAATGCGCTACCTGATTGTTGCGGTGTGCGAACCCCTATTTTTCCCTGTAAGCTAAAATTATTTTCATCTTGAACTTGTGGAGAAATGATCGTTTTTTTGGGTTGGCTCAGGTGTTGACAACCTGTTAATAGCAACACACTACTGCTACATAATGCGACGCATAATTTTGGAAAAAAACGCATGGATTTAACTCTTTTTTACAGTGACAGGTAAGATTAAGCTATCAAGTTGTTGTAATTGTGGGGCATTCGCATGTTTTTGTTTCAGTTGCTGTAACACATCGCTAAATTCGGTGAGTGAGCCTTGCATATAGAGTGCTTTAGCATAACGAACACCGATATTGATGTTTTGACTGAGTGAATATGCTTGTTCGAGTACATTAACTGCCGTATCAAAATCATTTTGTAGAAATGCAATATAGCCCAGTGTATCTAAAATAGAAGCTTGTTCAGGGGCGTACTCTAGTGCGAGTTCGGCATATTTTCGTGCTTCTTTGAGACGACGATTTTGCAGTGCCAAAGTATAAGCATAAGCATTTAGGTAAGTAGGGCTATTGGGTTCTATACGTAAAAGCTGTTTGAGTGCTTTATCTAGTTTATCACGATCGGTATAAGGATCGAGCAGTAAAACCTCTGCGTAAATGAGTTCCGGGTCATCAGGAATATTTTTAATCGCCTCATCAAGTAAGGCTAGAGCAGCCGCTTTATTGTTCATTTTCTTTAAGATATCAGCCTGTGCTTGATATAAGAAACTGGCATGTTGCGGATAGTTAACGCGCTCTTGGGTCAAAAATCTTAAAGCGTCATTGAGTTGCTGCTGCTGTTCAAAAATCGCAATCATATTGCGTCTGGAGACGATATATAAGTTGCCATCGACCAAGCGATAATAAGCTTTGGCTGTTTCATAATGCTGTTTACGCTGCGCGTTGATGGCGAGATAGTAATAGGCTTCGTTTTGATACTTTTCAGACGTGCGTAACTCAACCAAATATTGCTCAGCAAGTTCGTATTGCTTTAAATCGATACTGGTTAAACCTGCAATAAATAAAGCTTCTTCAGCATGAGGATGGTCTTTAATTATTGCTTGAAGCTTATCAAAGGCTTGCTGCTGTTGATTGATTTGAATGTAATAACGTGCTTCTGCTAAGCGAACATCCAAATTATTTTTATTTTTACGGCTAGCGCGTGCTAACCACTTTTGTGTGGCTTCTTGGTCTTTTAAAGCCATTAACAAATTGGCTTTCATTAAAATAAAACTTGTTGATTTAGAACGTTTGCGTAGGGCACGGTTGATATTTTTCAGTGCTTGTTCGTACAAGCCATCTTGAGCTTCCAGACCTGCAATCAGTGCCAAAATAGAAGGATTATTTTTTTCTTTACTTGCGCGTAATGCATTAAGCAGAATTTCACGATCTTCTGCTTGCTCTGGTGCAATCCCTGCAAGTATTTGTTCTAAATCAGCCGTAGGGTCAATATTTAAAATTTTATCAAGGGTTTTTGCCGCGAGTTCGTATTCATGGGTTTTTAAAGCGATGTGTGACAAGTAAAATAAAGCGGGAACGTCTTTAGGTTCTTGTTCAACCCAATGCGTTGCAATGTCTAAAGCTGCTTGCAAATCATCATATTCAAGTGCGATATCTAGCGCACGCTGTTTGATCGTGGTTGAATTGCTGCGAATCGCAAGTACAGTGTAGTTATGTAGTGCTGTTGGAATATCATCATAGGCGAGCGAAAACTCAGCAACCATGCTCTGTTTGAGGGCATATTCAAAGCTCTGATCGGCATACATGTCGTGTATTGCCTGTGCAGAGACGTACGCGCTCATACTACCTAACAATAAGATTGTGGTAGAATACCGTCTAATCGTCTTGCCGCTAAACTGGATACGGCGATATAGCTGACGCAATTTTTATTGATCCAAAGTAATGCTTTTTATGACACCGATGTTGCACAATAACATAAATTTAGCGAAATGATGATCTGATATGTCTTTCTTTGCATTGGGTGTCAACCATCAAACAGCTTCTGTCGAACTCCGTGAGCAAATCGCTTTCAATGCAGAGCGATTGGAAGCGTTATTGCTTGAGCAAAACCAACATCCTGCATTGAAGGATATGGTGGTGGTCTCGACATGCAATCGTACAGAAGTTTATGCCATGACGGAGGATGCAGATAGCATCCTAAATTGGCTCGCCCAAGTGAATAATATTGATGTTAAACAGTTGATTCATCATGTTTATCGTTACGAGAATGCTCAAGCCGTTACGCATTTAATGCGTGTTGCAAGTGGTTTAGACTCACTGATGTTAGGAGAGCCGCAAATTTTAGGGCAGGTCAAAAGCGCTTTGGCTTTATCTAAAGATGCAGAGACCGTTTCTCCTGAATTGAATGGGATTTTTGAATACGCATTTTATGCAGCAAAACGGGTCCGTTCTGAAACTTCAGTGGGTAGTCATGCCGTATCTATGGGCTATGCAGTGGCGCAGTTAGCAACACAAGTGTTTAGTCATCCGGAAAAGCTGACGGTTATGGTGGTTGCTGCTGGAGAGATGAATAGCCTTGTTGCTAAACATTTGGCTGAAATGGGGGTTGCAAGGATCATCATTTGTAATCGTAGCCGTGAACGAGCAGATCAACTGGCACAAGAAATCGCGCATCAAGTTGAAGTCGAAATCATTCCTTTTGTAGAGCTGGCGCAAAATTTGCACAGGGCAGATGTGATTTCGAGTTGTACAGGCAGTTTGCATCAAGTGATTGAATATAAACATGTTAAAAGTGCGCTAAAGAGTCGTCGCTATCAACAAATGTTAATGGTAGATTTGGCAGTTCCTCGTGATATTGATCCTAAAGTAGAATCTTTGGATAACGTTTATTTGTATGGTGTTGATGATTTACAGAGCGTGATTGATGAAAACTTAGCGCAACGACGTCAAGCAGCTGTTGAGGCTGAATTTATGGTCAATCAATTGGCGACCCAATTGATGACCCAGCAAAAAGTGAAAGAGGCGAGTGGTACGATTCAGGCTTATCGTCAACACAGCGAAGAGATTAGTCAAAAAGAATTAACTCATGCTTTGGACGCTTTACAACATGGACATGCAGCTGAGCAAGTATTACAAGAGTTTGCGCATCGTTTAACCCAAAAACTTATGCACCCGACTTCGATTTTATTAAGAGAAGCTGCTAAAGCAGAAAATCCTGATTATTTTGAATGGCTACAGCAGCATCTACAAGATGTGTTTGAGCATGAACGTAAGCCGAAGCGATAACTTCTATTTTTATAGTATAGTAATGTCATTTTATGATTTTATTTAGTTTTATTGCTTGAACATAAATAATGTTTAGAAAATAGCATTAATTGTCAGAAAATAACAAAAAAAAGAGCCTCAAAAAAATATGATTAAATTATCAAATAATGGATGAAATTATTTTTACAATCCCTTATATATTATAGAGTTGATATATGGGGGTAAAGCTGGATTATTGCTAGGGATAATGGTGGATTTTGAATGTATCAAAAACTCATCTTGGTTTGAAAAATAATATTTGATGATGACTCTTGAATGGGAACTTTATACATCAAATTGTTTTAATTAAGAAAAAGTAAGTTTATAAAACTAAAATTGTAAGGAAATATAGATGAATATCATGCTAAGACTCATACCCTGTCTGATGGTTGTATGGGCAGACTTCGCTTTTGCACAGGATTGTATTTCTTTAAAAAAAATAGAGGAAAGCCGTGTAGAAACTATAGAAAAAGCCCATCAAATTGAGAGTGGATCTTGGTTTAAAGAATATATTTGGGATAAATCCAAATTTTCTGCGGCATATACTTATGGCTCAAAAAGAAGTTTTGAAGACCCAAATGGTAAAACCTGGAAAGATAATTCTGAACATAAAGGTGAAATGAAATTAATTTATGAAATACCATTAAATATACGTTATCAAAATCAAAAGAAACTATTAACTAATGATCGTTTGAGACAAGCAGCTTTACACAAGACTCAGCTTGACTCTGATAATGCTATATTAGAATGGCGTATTGCTAATAGTATGCTTGAACGTAAAAAGCTTGATTTATTAGATAGAAAGGATAAGCTATCATTCAATGAAAAAAAGATTGCTGAATTGGAGATTGAAGAAGCAAAATATAGAGTTGATAAATTAGTCAATCAGATTAAAAGTTTAAATGGTATTTTTAGTAAAGCTGATCTTTGCATCTAATAAAAAAAATTTTAATTTTATATACTATTTATCTAGGGGGAGTGGGTTAGTTGTTTTACAGCCCATTTCTGGATTTTTATTTCATATAACAATCATATCTTGACCATATGTGTATTTGAAAATATAACTGAATAAAAATTTTGTAGAACTATTGTTTATGGTTTAAGAAATAAAAATACTATTATAATTCTAAGACAACAACTTCAAACTAATTTGCTTCGTTAACTCATTTAATTGTTGGCGTAAATTGCGTGATTCTATCAGAGAGATAGGTGATTTAAGTTTGAGCCTTAAATATTTTTCTTGTAAATTTAAAGAGAAGTCTCTCGCTAATTTGTCGGCCACTTCTGGTGCTTCAGTCAACGACTCAATGTTGGTACGTTGCATAATATCTGCAAGCTCATGGCTATAATGACTACATGCACCGAGTACATAATAAGTTGCTAATTCCTGATCATCGGGTAGATCATCAAATACAATATTTAATACAGCTAAGATCTTCGCCAATAGCTCATTTTGATCGATGACTGCACGCAGCTCTTCAAAGTGGATATAAAGAAATGGGTGGTGCATCAAGATTGCTATTGCAAAATCTTCATCTTTAGTATGGATATTAAAAGATAAAGATGCATCATGGCTAATTTGTGGGGTAAAGCGTTTGCCTAGACCCAGTTTTTCGCGGAACGATTGAGTGAGCAAATAACGAAATGAGCCTTGCTTAGGGAGTAGCTCGGTCAACTCACGGAGTTCACCCATGACTAAGCTTTTACCTTCAGGGGTGCTAATATCGTGCTGCCCTGTTAAATGAGCAAATACAAAATCAGACAATAATGGCGCTTGTTGTAGCAATTTTTGGAAATTTTCCAAACCCTCTCGACGAATCAGCGAGTCCGGGTCGTGTTCATTGGGGAGTACAAAGAATTTTAACTCACGCCCATCATTAAGTAAGGGCAGTGCAATTTCTAAAGTTCGTCGAGCTGCTTTTTGTCCCGCCGCATCACCATCAAAAGCGATGGTAATACGAGAGTTTTGTTTAAACAAGGTATTCAAATGGTCTGCATTACTTGCTGTTCCAAGCGTTGCGACAGCGCCATTGATGCCGTATTGCTGTAGGGCAATTACGTCCATATAGCCTTCAACCATCAACCAATCATTGGCTTTGAGTTTACGCCCCTCATATAAACCATAAAGCAGTTGGTTTTTATGGAAGACTTCTGAATCAGGGGAGTTAATGTATTTAGGCTTAATGTCATCATTCAACGCACGTCCACCAAAACCGACCACACGACCTTTATGGTCACGAATCGGAAAAATTACACGATCCCGTAATAAATCAAAATCTCGACCACTGTCACTAGAGCGAATCAATCCAATTTGTTTTAAGCCTTCTATATCCTGAGGAAATGCTTTTTCTAAGTGTTGCCAATCCTCTGGTGCATAACCTAAACGCCAGAATTGAATGGTTTGAGCCGATAAGCCACGGTGTTTGAAATAATTTTGCGCTTTTTGGCTATGGGGAAGTTGACGCTCATAGAACTGTGCCACATTTTCCAAGAGGTCATACAGGTTGCCTTCTTGCACTTGTTCATCCATGCCGAAGCCTGGATCGAATTGTGCAAAGGGATCGTCCATAAACCGATCCATATCAACAAAATGCTCATCCATGGGTTCATGAATAGCGTGATTTGTTGTTGATGGGGGAGATATCTTTTCAGGCGGAGAAGGTGGCGTCTGAGGGCTACGTTTATAAGAGAGTTTTTTGTTGTCGTGATTATCTTTGGGTAATTCTATTCCAGTCTGATTAGACAGATCCTTCATCACGTCGATAAAGTTACGACTGTCAATGTCCATCAAGAAACGAATCGCATTTCCATTGGCTTGGCAGCCAAAGCAGTGATAATACTGTTTATCACGATAGACATGGAAGGATGGTGTTTTTTCTTGGTGAAAAGGGCAACAGCCAGAATATGTTCGTCCAGTTTTTTTCAATTTCACACGTTGACCAATCAAATCGACGATGTCGGTTCGATCTAGGATTTGATCAATTGTATGCTGTGGAATTGCCATGAGAGGTTACCATTTAAAACTGGGTAGAGCATTTGGAAGAATGCATAAATGTTCTTTATCATTGTTGCATAAAATGAAAAACAGGCAAGGATTAACTTGCCTGTTCGCATAATGAGATCAGGTGGCGTTGACATTTTAACCATGCATTACGTTATAGACTAAAACCACACACCCGAACACTTAGAAATTAATTCGCTGCATCTTCTTCGCTGCTTTGCTCAGTTTCTGGTTTATCAAATAATCCGAAACTTAAACGGTTGGTTAAGCTACGACGAGGTGGTTCGATTTGAGTCTCGTTATTTTCAACTTCAATGTGTTGAGATTCACGCCCCAATAAACCTAAGGTTGCACGGTTAACCCAGCTGCCTTCTTTACGTGCAGCACGAAGATTAACTTCACCATTTGATTTGACTAGATTTGGATAATTGAGCTTAAGAATCTCAATATATTGTTGGGATGTTGCCTTATCCCCAAGTTGTTGATAGCTATAAGCTAAAGTTGCTAATGCTTCAGGTGTTTGTGGGGTTTGAGGATAATACTCAAGAACCCATCGAGCACGTTCAGCCGCTGCTAACCATGCTTTACGTTGAATATTGAAGCGCGCAGCATTCATTTCACTTTCAGCAAGTTCTTGACCGATATATTTCATGCGTTGCGCAGCATCAACAGAATATTGGCTGCTAGGGAAACGACGAATCAAATCAACGAAATTTTGATAAGCAACTTTAATGTAGCTTACGTCACGATGCGCCTGTTTCAATGAAGTATAACGAATTAAGCTATCGTAGTTCATTTCCATATTCGCAACACCACGAACATAATAGGCATAGTCTACGTTAGGATGCTGTGGATTTAAACGAATGAATCGATCCGCAAGTGCAATCGTGCCTTCATAATCTTTCTGTTTAAATTTTGCGTAGAGAAGTTCAAGTTGTGCTTGCTGGGTATATTGTCCAGTTGGGAAGTAAGTATCTAACGCTTCTAATGATTTCACTGCGTCAGTATATTGATTGCGTTCAAGAGATTTGAGTGCTTTTTCAAAATAAACTTGTTCACTTGATTGTGGTCCTTTATCAACCACTTCTTTCTTACTCGGATTGCTGCTACAGCCCACAAATGCAGATGCTACACCTAAAGAAAGTGCGAGCACTGTAATTTTATAACGTGGTAGCGACATAAAAACTCCTCTGTTATTCTGGGCAATAAGCTACAATGGTACTATTAAACCATTTTTGTACCGATCATCAAATGACTTCAGCACAATCTTCCAATTCAAACTTCTCTGAAACAGATTTCTTACTCGAAGATTCTGTCGATGCAGATAATCATAATTCTGACTCAACTGCAACACGTTTATCGTTGCAAGTTCAACTCGATGAAAACTATTTAGGTCAACGCATTGATCAAGTCGCTGCGCTGGTGTGGAATGAGTTTTCTCGTGAAAAACTTAAGCAATGGATGAAAGATGGGCATCTGTTAGTAAATGGCAATATTGTAAAACCCAAGTACCGTTGTGAAGGTAATGAATTATTAACGCTTGAAGTTGAACTCGAGGCACAAACATCCAGTCAGCCTGAAAATATTCCCTTAAATATTGTCTATGAAGATGACGATATTATTGTGATCAACAAAGACGTGGGAATGGTGGTTCATCCAGGTGCTGGTAATCCGACAGGGACTTTGGTGAATGCTTTACTTTATCATGCACCAAAACTTGCTGAGCTAGCACGTGCTGGTTTGGTTCATCGTATTGATAAAGATACCAGTGGACTATTGGTCGTTGCTAAAAATTTAGAAGCCCAGTTTTCATTGAGTAAACAATTAGCCAAAAAGACAGTTTACCGTGTCTATGACCTTGTGGTGTATGGAAATATTATTGCAGGTGGCACCATTGATGAACCGATTAAAAGGCACCCTGTAGACCGCGTCAAAATGGCAATCCTGCCTGGTGGTCGTGATGCGGTAACACACTACAATGTGAAAGAGCGTTTCCGTGATTTCACTCGTGTTCAAGCGCAATTGGAAACAGGGCGTACCCATCAAATCCGTGTACACTTTAGCTATTTAGGACATGGGTTAGTGGGAGATCCTGTGTATGTCAATCGTGTGCGCTTTCCAGCTGGGGCCTCAGCTACGTTAACTGATATGCTTCGTGGCTTTAAGCGTCAAGCGTTACATGCTGCAAAATTGGGCTTAGTCCATCCGCGTACAGGTGAGGACATGATGTTTGAAGCTCCTTGGCCAGAAGATTTTACTCAGTTGGTTGAAGTTCTTCGTAGTGAAAATGAAGCCTATTAAGTAAAGCTCCCTTTTAATCAGAGGGGGCTTTGCCTCCCTTTCAAAAGGTGAGCAATATATTTTGCATGGGAAGGGATTTTATGGAGTTTGTACAGGGTTTGCCCAAAGGTATTTTTGTTGGTCAAACGCGTATTGGAAATGACCAAGCGATTGCAACATCCAATATAAATTTAGCTGGATTTAATTTGGCTTTACATGTCAATGATGATGCACAGCGTGTGCAACAACACCGTATGTTTTTGTTAAATCAATTTTCAGAATTTGGTGTCAATAAGCTGACGTGGTTGACTCAAACCCATAGTACGATTTGTCATACTGTAAATGAACAAATTTCATTTATCTCACTTGAAGGTGATGGTCTTGTCACGCAACGCAAAGGTCATGCACTCATGATGATGACTGCCGACTGTCTACCTGTAGTTTTAGGCAATGCTGAGGGGACAGAAGTTGCCAATTTACATGCAGGTTGGCGTGGCTTGGCGAATGGTATTGTTGAAAATACGGTTACTCAAATGCAATCTTCGCCAACATGGGCATGGTTAGGAGCGGCTATCAGTCAACCTTGTTTCGAGGTTGGAGCTGAAGTAAAAGCTGCTTTTTGTGATAAATATCCTGAATTAGAGTCTGCATTTATGGTAGGGCAAGTCGAGGATAAATATCAGGCAGACCTCTATGCGATTGCTCGATTTATTTTAAATCGTTTAGGTGTTGAAACCGTTTTGGGTGGGGGGCAGTGCTCTTATCAACAGGCGGATGAGTTCTTTTCACATCGCCGTAATAGTAAAACAGGACGAATGGCAACTTTTGTATTTATGCAATAAATTGCATTGTTTTCAATTGTGATTCGCCTTGCTTGTGCGAAAAATGTTAAACTTGACTCAATTCATTGGTTTTAAAAGTTTCCATGTTTGTTCTTGATTCTGCTACTCCCAAAGTTAAAGTTTGTGTGGTTTATCATAGCCCCTATGGTCATACTGCTAAAGTTGCACAATACATCGCTCAAGGCGCTGAACAAGCTCGCGCAGAAGTTCATGTGTTATCTGTGGCCGCTGTTCAGTGGGAGCTTTTAGATCAAGCGGACGTAATTGTGATGGGTTGTCCAACCTATATGGGAAGTCTGACGTCAGCTTTAAAACAGTTTATGGAAGATTCTTCGAAACGATGGTTAGCACGAACATGGCAGGGTAAACTAGCAGCTGGCTTTACCAATGGTGGTGGTCTAAGTGGCGATAAACTTGCAGTGTTGCAGCAAATTAACTTATTTGCCATGCAACATGGCATGTTATGGGCTGGTTTACCTTTTATGCCGACTGGACGTAGCCCTTTAGATATTAATCGTATGTCGAGTTTCTTGGGTTTAATGACGCAATCAGATAATGCGAGTGTTGAAGTAACTCCACCTGAAGGGGATCTGGAAACTGCAAGAAAGTTTGGAAAATACTTAGCCGAATTGAAGCTGAAACATTTTACTATTTAATAGTGCAATAAAAAACCTCCAATAGGAGGTTTTTACTATTTATGCAACATCCGTGCTTTATCACGTTGCCAGTCACGGTCTTTTTCTGTTGCGCGCTTGTCATGCAATTGCTTACCTTTTACTAAAGCAATTTCAAGCTTTACTAAAGGTCCTTTCCAATAACATGCTAAAGGTACACAAGAATACCCTTTTTGATTCACTGCACCTAAAAGCTTTTCTAACTCGCGGCGAGATAAGAGCAATTTACGTGTACGTGTTGCTTCAGGTACTACATGTGTTGAAGCAGATAATAAAGGCTGAATTTGTGAGCCAAATAAAAAAGCCTCGCCATTTTTAAAAATGACATAACTTTCAGTCAAGCTCATACGACCAGCTCGAAGTGATTTTACTTCCCAGCCTTGTAAGGACATGCCTGCTTCAAATTTTTCTTCAATAAAGTAATCGTGGCGCGCTCTTTTGTTTTGAGCAATCGTGCCACCATTATGTTTTTTTACAACAATCTTGTTCATCTCAACCTTTTGAAAATGAATAATTAAATTCTTGAGTTCTTTCGAGTTACCCGTTTAGTTACCCGTTTTAAAAGGCTCTTAATCTAAAAAGAAAGCCTGCATTTAGCAGGCTATCATATCAGAATTTTACTTGTGTTTTTCTACAACTAATTTAACACTTGATTCGTGCCAAAAGACTTCTTTCTCACTAACTCTAATTGGCTGCGGAATTTCACCCTTTTTAATCATTCGATC
>NZ_GG665969.1:6804-12109 GCF_000156555.1 Acinetobacter sp. ATCC 27244 | reverse complement strand
ATAATATTTAATTTGTAATAAATATTAGTCTTCAAAATTTTCCCATTATATTAATTTATCTATCTGGTGTGGCCCCTGCTGTCATATTGATAACAGTTGCTGTTATCACGCTAGCATGATCAGATGCTAAAAAAGCCACTGTTTCAGCCACATCTAACAAAGTAGGAAGGCGTTGTAACATCGTACTTTGTGCGGCTCCATCTAACCATTGCTGTACAGTTAATCCCATTGCCAAAGCCTTGGTTTCAAATAATTCACGAGTATAAGAACCGGCTTGGATGGCATCAGCAATGGCATGTGAACGCACACAAATCACCCGAATATTTTTACCTCCTAGCTCACTTGCAAGTGCTTTATTAAATGCCTCTACACCCCCAGATGACCAGGAATTGCCATTGAGCTAGAAGGCGCAACAATATTAATAATTACACCTGAACATTCCCTTCCCATATATGGCTCTACAGCTTTAGATATATTGAATTGGGCTGTTAAAAAGGGAGTTATGCCTTGCAAAAATTCAGTCAAGCTTAGCTCAGAAATTAATTTTCCCTGATCATGCATAAAACCTGTAGCATTTACTACAATATCAATACCACCAGACTTTTGGGCTAGCTGTGCCACCTGCTTAATTATTGATTTTTCATCCAACACATCAATGCAAAATGTTTCCACGATTCCCCCCCATAGCACATAACTCTTTAGCAAATTTTTCTAATTTTTTTTGGTTACGCGCCACAAGATAAATTTTTACTCCTTCGCGAATCAAAGCCTGTGCAACGGCACCACCAATTACACCACTACCACCGAAAATGACAGCTTTTTTATTTTCATTTAACATTTCAGCAAATCCTTTCTTTTTTCTATTTTTAATCAAACTATTTCATATGCTTTCTTTCTATCTGCCAATCAAAAAATCAGACTTTGTGAAACAGATTAAAGCTCTAAAAAAATCTATATTTACTACGAGAGATCTACATCACATATTTTTTGTTCTATAAAAACTTGAGGAGTGTCCGGGATACTCTCAGGAATTGTTCCCTGCTCCATAACAATTTTTTTATAGTCTTTATTATAGGCACTCACAAACTGAAAGTAACCAACCGCATTAAGATATGGCAATTAACAGTAGCGTTTTTGCATTTATACAATATTGCTAAAACCAGCAAAGGTATTACTATCTCTAAAGTTTTCCACTGTAGCAACATATTTTCCCTGTTCAGACAAAGGTACGGGAACAACAACATAAAACAGAAGAATGCAAAGAAAAATACCATTGCTAAACCAGTAGAGGATTTTTTTTGGTTCAGGAATAATTTTCAAGCATAACAGTATAGGTAAACATGCAATAGCTACAGCAATGATCAGTACATACCATTTTGAATACAACTCATTATACAAAATCACTTTTATTTCCTCTAAAATATAAGTAAGAGCTTTTATAAATTATTCAGCACTTACTTTATCTTGTTATTATTCTTTGTAGATATAACATAAAGGAGTTTAATCAACTATTAGTAATTTCGCCCCGTCAAGAGTAAACGATTGATGAGGCTCTGAGTTATCACCTACTTGGTAACTCATTCCTGTCGTTAAAGTAAATGTTCTACCATCTTTTAATCTGCTCTCTAACTCCCCCTCTAAGCAGAATAAAATATGGCCTTTTTCACACCAATGGTCAGCTAAGTAATTAGCTGTATATTCTACCAGCCTTACTCTAATTCTATTGGTTTCCTCACCAAAGTATTGTGTCTTCCAATAAGCTTTCCCTGTTACACCACAATGCTCTGTTATTTCAACTTTATTCCAATCTGTAATTTGAAATGGAAAAGGGAACATTTTCATATATCTATCCAATGGATTATGATTTCAAGATCAAATTAAATCATATAGTTAAACAACACAAAAGTCTTCAAAAAATAGCTTAAGTACCATCATTATGAAATCTGATATATTTAAAGTTATTGACATACAAGCTAATTCAAGCTTGGTGCATCTCTCGAAAATTATATTACTTCCCCCAAATAACTAAAAAGTTGTTTAACTCATGCCATGGGCCATCAAAAATTTACACGTCATGTAGAAGAAATTTCACCTGCTATCGGCTCTAAATTTAGTGTCATTAAACCTGATAATGCAATAGGAAACTTTACCAAGGTGGTACACAGCGTATTGCTGTTCAAATTGCGATTGATCCAAATCAAAAAGATTTAAATCGCTTAAGTCCGGGAATATCCGTGATGAATTAAAACTTATTATTCCTACGTAATGCGCTTAAGAAGATCAATCTGATTAATCACTTTGCTTTATTAAAATTCTCTTTCAAAGCATTGATCAAGATATTCAATAAAGGCGCTTGCTCACGTCTATGTGGATAGTACAGGTGATACGGTTCATAGCGATGTTGCCAGTCCTTTAGCGTTTCTTCCAGTTCACCACTTTCAATATAAGGCTGAACCATATCAATCGGTAGATAAGCAATGCCTGCCCCACTTCTCACTGCTTGGAGCACTGGAGATAAGGTTGTGAAAACAATTTTAGCGTTAACATTAACACTCTGCGTTTTATTTCCTTTGGTAAATTGCCAACGATAAAGTTCACCATGTGTGGGTAACCTTAAATTGATACATTGATGTTCAACCAAATCTTTTGGCTGCTTGGGATGGCCATAACGTTGTAAATATTCTTTGTTAGCCACTGCCAGCATTGGAATGGGATCACTAATTTGTAAAGCGATCATATCTTTAGAAACCAAACCTCCTCTTCGAAGCCCTGCATCAAAACGGCCATCTACAATATCGACCAGACCATAATCAGAGGTAATTTCGACTGAAATTTTTGGAAATTGTTGGATGACTTTTTCAATGGCGGGCCATAAAACAGTCTGGATGCCATATTCATCAGCACTGATACGCAATGTTCCTGCCGGATCATTTTTTAAAGCACTGAGCTGATTCATGCCATGTTCTATTTCTGCGATAGCAGGTTGAATCAAGCTGAGCAGATATTCACCCGCTTCTGTCGGTGCGACACTTCTGGTGGTTCGTGATAATAGTTTTATACCAATTCGGTCCTCTAAATTACGGAGGGTTTGGCTAATGGCGGATTGTGAAGTTCTGAGTTTTGCCGCCGCACGGGTAAAGCTTCGCTCCTGTGCAACTACAATAAAGGTATGCAAATCATTCAGATTTTCTTTCATTATTTATAAGTATTCAATATAAGTGCTATCTCATTATACTGGATTATCATAATGAATCACTAGGAGTATATTGGTTTCATCGAGATAGTTCTTCTATTGGAGAAAAAATGATGAAAACTGTAACTTTCAAAAATAAAGAGATTGATGTTTCTGCAACGCTACGTTTTCCAAAAGATTTTGATGAAAACAAAAAATATGCAGCGATTGTATGCGCCCATCCGATCAGTAGCTGTAAAGAGCAAACTTCAGGTGCAATTTATGGTGAAAAACTGACTGAAGCTGGATTTATTACTTTAGCCTTTGATGCATCGTATCAAGGCGCTAGCGGTGGAGAACCTCGATTCCTTGAAGACCCTGCAATACGTGTAGAAGATTTCCGTTGTGCAGCAGACTATTTAACAATGCTTGCTTATGTCGATGAAAAACGTATTGGCGTATTAGGGGTATGTGGCGGTGGTGGTTATGCTGTTAATGCTGCTATGACTGAACGCCGTTTTAAAGCCGTAGCAACTGTGGTTGCGGCAAACTATGGTCGTTTAATGCGTGAAGGCGATCAGACACCTGAAGTTGCCATTAAAACTTTAGAAGCAATTGCAGCTCAAAGAACAGCAGAAGCACGTGGTGCCAAACCTTTTATTACCCAGTACATTCCAAACTCACAACAAGAGCGTGAGCAAGCTAGCATTAATGATATCGATATTAAAGAAGCTGTAGATTACTACAAAACCCCGCGCGGTCAGGCAGAAGGTTCACCGAATAAACTTCGCTTTTCAGGTTTAGCTGCTGCTGTTGGGTTCGATGCGTTTCATTTGGCGGATCACCTACTCACCCAACCCTTACAAATTGTGATTGGTGGAGTTCCGGGAGGCTTCGGTTCATATCGTGACGGTTATGAGCTATATAGCAAAGCGGCTTCTAAAGATAAAAACCTCTTTTTGGTTAAAGATGCAAGCCATTATGACTTATATGATCAACCTGAACCTGTTGCTCAAGCCTTGGAAAGAATTATTCCATTTTTTCAAAAACATCTTTAATTCATAAATTGGAAAGTTTCTCAAGCGGGGAAACTTTCCACTCCTTAATCTCCGGTTTCACCCTCTCTTTATAAGCTGAGTATATATAAAAACAGTTCTTATCACTGGTATCAGCTCAGGTATCGGTAAAGCAATGGGCTATAAATTTGCGGCTGAAGGTTTTAATTTAATTATTGTTGCCCGTCACATTGAGGCACTTGAGCACATCAAACGGGACATTGAATCAAAATATCTTGCCATTAAATTTTATGTTGAAACTGCCGACTTAAGTAAAGATGGTAGCACCAAACAACTTTATGAAAAACTAAAGTCTTTCCAGATTGATGTCCTCATTAATAATGCAGGATTTGGTGATTATGGTTTGTCAGTAGGCATAGATCAGGGGGAGTTGTAAAGCTCTATCAATTTAAATCTTTCAACCCAAAATTAGCAGCAACCCTAAAATTTGATTAAGTACTTTTTATATCAAACCTAATAATCTCTGATTGTATTTGGGTGGAGGTGACGTCAGTTGAACTAAATAAATAACCAACTGTTTTATATATTTTTTTTGTTAATAAAAAAATGTAATTTACCCAATACCTTGGTAGTCATATTTCAACAATAAATAATTGATAAATAAAGATTAAATATTTTCAATTTAATCTTTATCATTTACTCTCGCTGTATCTATTACAATGATTTCAATTTTACCAGTTTTTGCTGCTTGGCTACTTTCAATCAACATTTCCTTTAACTGATCAGCGGTAGTAGGGTTAAGTTTTTCTCTACCTCGGCTTTTTAACTTTTTATTGTCAGTCCTTAGGCCAAACCAGAGCACAAGATAGATTCCTCTCCCTTCAGCACGCCAGTCTTGTGCATATAGTTTATTGAGCTGATTATCAGCACCTGTCCACAATTCAGGATGCCATTGCCCTTTCACTTCAATTGGTAAACGTAGTTGCCCTACAGTGCATCCTATATCAGCTTCTTTATCATCAGCTTCATGAACTTCCACCTCATAAACTACTTTGTTACTTCCTTGTCGGAGTAATCCTAACAAATGATCTCGACATCGTTCTTCTTTATATGGTTT
>NZ_GG665969.1:0-5935 GCF_000156555.1 Acinetobacter sp. ATCC 27244 | reverse complement strand
CATTGAAACAGTGATTGGTCAATTAACAGATCGCTTTCACATTCAGAAAGTGAGGGCAAAAGATCTATGGCATTTAACCCACCGCATAACTCGTAAAATTCTGTCGCATACAATTTGTGTGGTGCTAAATAAAAAGCTTGGTCATTCACCAATTCAATTCGAAAATCTTATTTTAAGTTGAGATTGGCGTATGGTTTAGCATTATCATCATAAAAACCACGCCAAGACTCTGCATCATCACTTCTGATTTTGGCTTGAACTACAGCTAGTTCTTCTAGAATAAAAGCTTGTAAATCAGAGATGGACTGAGGGAGTAAATCTTCTGAAATCGCTTTAATTTGTTCAATTGTAGGAGGAGTATATAAACTCTCAACTCGTATTTGCTTTTGTTCATACTGTAAAGTTTTAATTAAATCTGTATAACTATCTTGCTCAGCATGCTTAAGTCGCTCTAATGCTCTAGAGGCTTTATCACTAGGATTTTTAGCTAACTGAGCAACAATCCCCTTAAGGAAGTCAGCAGCATCCCAAGGTTGCCTATCCCCTGAATACACTCCACCAGGATGACCTGCATCAGGATATTCATATCGAAATGTAGTCATTATCCATTCTAAAAAATTAACACTTAGTTGAAGGTTAGCTTTATTTTCTCGATATTTTCCATTTAACCTATCTCTAATAGTCCAAATAAAATCTCTATCAAATAACTCTTTATGAAATTGTTTAATCGTTTCTTCAAAATCTATAATTAGGCCTATACCAATCCAATTTTGCCTCTGTTCAATATTTTCCAGTTTTGTACGTTGTGATAGAGATTTTTTGAGAAAATCAAACTGGCCTGCATAAAGCAAACTATCTATTAACTCCGATTCTGGCTTAAGTGCAATCAATGGGAATTGCTTCATCCATCTTTTAGCTAATTCAATATTGAAACTTTTATATTTTGCTCCATTCATAACATTATATAAACCATGAATATCAGCAAATCTGCTTTGAAATAGTGGTTCATAAAATAATTGTAGTGCTTCTTCTAAACAACCACG
Organism: Acinetobacter sp. ATCC 27244; assembly: GCF_000156555.1. NCBI lineage: Bacteria > Pseudomonadati > Pseudomonadota > Gammaproteobacteria > Moraxellales > Moraxellaceae > Acinetobacter > Acinetobacter sp. ATCC 27244. The sequence continues at coordinate 4,892 of NZ_GG665969.1, read as the reverse complement.
TCTGAGCAACTCATTTTCAATTTCTTCGAATACTTCAGGAATTTTCACCTCTTGGTCATATCGACAATTCATTAATGTAAAATAACCAGCAAATAAGCGCTCATCAGGTAAATCATTTAAGCCAATATTTTTTCGAACACGCTCTGCTAGTGCGACAATGAGGATAAAACATTCATTATAAATCCTACTTTCTTTTCTAATTTCTAGAATATCTTCGGCCCTTACTTTGGGTGCATTATTCGTTAGAAAGTTTTCAAATCCTTCCATACAAATATTTGATATTTCACTCCCTAGCCACGCTGTAATACACTGGTAAGGTGCGGGTTTACTATCGATATCACTAAACATTTTTAAATACGCTTTTGCTGGAGCCAAAATGACCTCATAATTACCATTACGCAATAATTCGCTATTTTGATGATAAAATTTCTGTTGTTCAGCTTGCAGTACTTGTTTTTTCTTTTCTTGTTTTTGTGTACGCAAATCTTCTTTAATTGCCCAATCATCCAATTTTCTAATAGAAATTTGCTCTAACCATATTTTATCTTGTGCGTTCCCCCTAGTAAAAGGCAGTGCTATGTTACGAACCTCCTGACCTATCTCACCATCATGTTGTACTAAGTAAACAATTTCTTTCCAACGCTCATCCAGAGGATTAGTTAAAAACATATTTTCTAATAATAAAATAACATCGTTTTCATTCGGTATAAGACCTAATGATGCTTGTGAAAGATTTCTAGATCGTTGGCCTATAAGCTTCTCATTAGTAAGTCCAAGAAGCACAAAGCTCTGTATTTTTTGTCTTAATAAATCATTGGTTCGGAAAAAATTTTCTAATTCTTTTATTTTTTCATTATTGTAACCATAGCTATAATCAAATTCTTCAAGCCATCTCCATAATTTTTCAACTGGAATTTCTTTAAAATTGAGAACTCTTAATATTAAATAAGATAGAAGATTCTTTATTTCATATCTTTCATCATGTTGAAATTGGTGTTCTTCTGACTTTAAATGTTCTACAAAAGTATCAAGAAATTTTTCTATTTGACCATCAGGTAGATCAATTTCGATGAACCAAAGTGGTCCCGAAACAGTTTCTGCAGTTTTTAAGTATAAAAAAGCTAAAGTGGCTATTAGCTTACTATCAATTCTGTTATATCCAATATCTTGTAGTAGCTCTAAAGCTAGTCGAAATGATGATTCATCATTAAATCTAGAGAGACTAATATAAATTTCTTCCCAATCTATTCGTTGCTTTTGTATTGCTAATGTTTCACCAGCAGCTTTACGAATCGCATACTCGACCTGAGTCTCTAAAACTAACTTCTTTAAAACTTCAATGAAATAAGCTGGTAATTGAAATGACTGAATAGATTCAAGTAAAAAAATTCTAAACGTAAAAGAAATTTCATAATTTAAAAGAATATCTTTAATGTGGCTTAAAATAACTGGTGTAGTGAAAGCCCGAATCTGATAGCTATTTCGTTTATAAAATCTAGGATTATTTTCCGCTAATCTTTCTACACTAGACAATAAAACTTTAGCTTGCTCTATTGAAAGATTATCGACATCCCCATACTCTAATATTCCAATTGGATCGAATTTAATTACATCGGAAGCTAAAGTAGGCTCCATAATTAACCATGCGTGCATACCACGTAAATTTGCAGGAACAAGCTCATATGCATGAAAAAAAGATAAAAGACGTTTTCTTTTACGGCTGGTATTTGCATGTTTAATTAGCCATTTAGCACCTAAAAACTCTCCTACTCTACGATGTAGGTAGGTAAAGCGTTCAACACCATTCGCTTTAAATAAGCGAGAACCAATTACATTTTCAATATACTGCCCATTTGTAAGACTTTTTATTTCACTGATTGGCAATTCCCCATCATCAACTTTGTGAAGAGGCTTCCTAGTAATAGCTTCATTTGCTGACAGTATTAAAATTCCAAATGCAGCTCCTGTTACTTCAAGTTCAGTTTCTTTAGATAGTTGTCTTTCTTTCTTCTGTTCAGAATGTTCAATTCTTAATAAATTAACTGCATGATCGAATAGTTGAGTTAATGTCTCAGGTAGTTGAGTCGATCTAGCAACTTCTGAAATCAAATTTAATGTTTGTGGATTACCCAATAGCCCTTCTAAGCCGAGGTTCACAAAATGGTTCACAACATTCAGCGCTTGCTCATTTCCTATTTTTTCACTTAAGAAATCATGCATATCACTTTGAGAGAAAGGATTTAAATGAAGTTCTAGTGGTTCAATATTATATTGTTCTTTAATTGCTACTATACCAGTAGCACTACGCCAATCTGCTACACGACAAGACAAAACAAACTGTGGATAATCAAGTTCTCCCAATTTTTGTAAAACTAAATCGATACCATCTCCATCCTTAGATGAACTCAATTCATCCAAAGCATCGATTACAAGAACTTTTTTATTATTTAACAAAGAATTAGGTTTATGACGATAGAGTAACTGTCGAGCAGTACAATATGCAAAATTATCCAAGCTTCCTAACCACTCAAGCAGGCAAGATTTTCCCATACCTGCTTCACCTAGAACAACTAAAGACTTATTTATAGTTGGTAAGTCAGCTTGAGTGACTTGGAAATATTCATCTTTCTCTTTGTACCAAAAGTTTCGTTTAATCATTTATTTGAAAATACCTAATACTAATAGTGTTTTGATTGACAAAAAAAATCATATATTAGCTAAAAAAATCTTTAATTGAGCTTTTTAAACGACACAAAATGACGTTCAAAAATTATGCCTTGATGAACACCCTCGTATACCATAGTAAGATATTTTCAGTCTAATCTTTTGAATTTATAAAAATTATGTTTTCTCATCTCTTTACCCTTTCAATGCCTACTGATTTATATATTTTATTAAGTTTCAGAGCCCAGAACCTAACTCATGTTGAAAGAATAGATATTATTCTTGAAATAGAACGTTGCCTTCAACAAGACGATAACAAACATATTCATCTTGTTTGGAACACTGGCTTTTCAGATAGTAATTTAGTTATTTGGTCAGAATCACTTGCAGAGTCCTCTATTCCATTTAATACAATTCAAAGTTTTTTTAGCTCTGCGAAGTTCGAAAAATATGTTCTACCTGCATATCTTCAAAAAAAAATGAATTCTGATGCAAGCTATATTGTTTTTCCTGAACAATTGTATATTCAATCCATGTTGGGAACATTAGGTCAACAACTAAAATAATCAGCAAAACTCCTCAATAATGCCCTGACTCTCTTTACCTCTCACCTCAAAGCTGGCTTCGTGATATAACTCTATTTTATATATTTTTAACAAAAAAAATGGAATTAGAAAAAATAGGGAGGCAAATGCTCCCCTAATCTAGACTAGCTAACATAGCCTCAATCCATTGATTAATTTCCCAAGCTGACCAAGCAATACGTTTTTTGCGAGATCGTGATTTTCTTAGGAAACGTTGGATCATAGTAAGGCGAGTTTTCATCCATCGCTTCATATATGGTCGAACGACTTACACCTGTAAATTCTATAACCTTTTTAATACTAATAAGTTGATTCATTTGAAAAGTTTGACCTGTGAACGCATTCATGGGGTTTTTCTCCCTATCTGCAAAATGAATTTTTGGTAAGTGTTTTTCGTAAACTTGGTGGTAAGCTAGTTCAAACCATTCGACTGAAATTTCTACATCATTTTCAGCCTATTCCACTAAAAAATTGAAGAATTCACATAGCCAGCAATCAAACTTTCAAATAAGAAATGCCTGATCTTAATTTGCCGCTCAAAACCCATATCTCTTTTGGTATTGCCGCCTTGAAGCTGAATTTTAGATTTCTCCGTCTCCACTTTAAAATCAAGTCAATAACTTTTTAAATGTACATTGGTTTATCTCATAATATCCTCCAATTACTAATACCCAGAAAAAGGAGGATAGACATCAATATAGCTATTCTAATTTAAGAGTGTTATTTCAGCTTCGAATAAAACTTATTCTTACTATCATACTGATAAGGTACAATTTTATTTACTTTAACCATCCGATTATTATCATTCATATCCGTTCCCTGATAATGAATCTGGAATGGATAAAATGGTTGTCCATTTTTGTTGACTTGGATTGCTGAAGAATAGCCATACTCTGGTTGTTCTGAAACTTTTCCTTCTTCGAACATTTGTTCAACAATATAGCCTTCTTCATTTAACAGAAGAAGTGACCATACGCTTTCCCCATAACCATTGCCGTAATAACCATCAATGGTATAGCTTCCTAGTGTATTGTTTCCAAAAGCTTGTAAGTTCTTTCTAAATTCTTGGGCGTTCCATGAGGTTCGACCATATCCCTCAATACTTTCAACTCCCCCTTGGGGTGTTTTTGAAATCATTTGGAATTGTCCATTGTCCAATTTTTTAAAGAGATATAATTCCAAAGTGCCTCGTGTAGCATGTGAAGTTTCTATCCTGCCTTCGATTGCTAAAGTCACTTCGACAGGGACTAAATAACGGGCTTCCCCCTGCATATTCTGGTAAGTAAAAATAGGCGCGATACTGATCACAGCGTCTGTGAGATCGTCCAAGTCGCTAGGCTTATTAACATAGTAGTATTTGCCACTTCCCCAGTAATCATCTTTTTCTCTTTCTCTGGATGATGTCACTTTATAAAAACTTCGAGCAACGGTATCTGTACTTAGGTTAGGGAGTACAACTTGCTTAAAGTTCTTAGGTTCAAGCTTGGATGTATCATAGTATTTAATGGCTGTTGTGGCTGTTTGTACTGATGGCGTTTGAACAACATTGAGCTGCTGTGCTTTAGCCTGCAATGTATTGTATAACTTGACGGCTTCAGGTTGCCCTTGCCGTGCTGCACTTTGCAACAAGGTAACGCCCTTTTC
>NZ_GG665970.1:11724-37077 GCF_000156555.1 Acinetobacter sp. ATCC 27244 | reverse complement strand
TCTTTTATAAGTTCAATCCAGCCATCGGCTCGAACATTAAGCTGACAATTTTGGGTACTGTCTTGGTAATGACCAATGAGATATTCAATCGTTGGTAAAGAGTGATTAATCAGATTGATGCCGATTAAACCTTGTTTACAAGGGTAGATTGAGCCATTACATGTTGCACTGGTATCTGCAAAACCGACAGCACGACGATAATCACCAGCACCATTCAAGCGAACACTTGAGGGTGTGGATGGATCAGCAATTGGCATGACACCAGCATAAGTGCGTTGTTGTAAGTTGCTGTAGTTTTTGGGATTAGTGCTGCTTTGGTTAAAAGAGTCAGCAAGCTCAAGAACTGCCTGCTTTAATGAAGCTGCATATTGCTCACGCGCATTTTTTTGAGTGGTTCCAATACCAATAATTGTGTTTTTGGCGGGATCAATGTTGTCAGGTGTGGTTGCGACCAGTGAAGTTAAAGGTGCTGGATCACCACGAAGCGTTTTTCCATCCAGGTAACCATCTCTTAAATCAATAGCCAGATTATGAGCAAATTCGACAAAGCTATTGTCCGGGTATGTGTTGGCCCACTGACGTAAATAACCAAAACTCAGATAGGTGTTTGCGTATAAAGCAGTTTTTAAATGAGCATCTTGAGGTGAAAATACGTGAAAAAGAGTAGTTGCTTCTACATTTGGGATATCAAGATTTTTAAAGGCACTTAATAGTGCGGCATCTACATCACCTGTCGCAAGATCAAGTTGATTTGCTGTGATGAGCATAGGATATTGGTTTTCATCAGTAGGTAATTGTCCTGAACGTACCAATGCTCTTTGATATATCGCTTCAGAACTTGGATTGATAAAAATTGCTTGAGTTAGATTGCTTACATCAACCTTTACCAAAGCTCGCCAAGTAAAGTTCATGCTTTCGTATTTACTCGTGAGGAAGTTATATACAATAGAACTAGGAGTTGTAGAGATCTCAACACGATATAAGCGGTTTCTGTCTAAAATATAAGGTAGAGTCACTTTTAAATTTGTAGTGGTAATGACATTTTGCTCAAGCACTAATTTGTTATCAGAATTATCAAACACCTTTAGCACGACATTACGCATCTCAATCGGCACTTTAATGTTGAAATCTTTTGGCTTAGGAACAATAACCTCTTCTGGTTGAGATTCTTTATTCGCTTTACTTTCACCGCTACCACAACCAACTAAAGTGGTGCCGAGTAAAATGACACTCAAGCCTAAACAAATATGATGATGTAATCTTTGTTCTAACATCAAAGAAGGCATTCCAGCTCTCCAAAAAAAATTTGCATCCATGAAAATTATTATTTCTACGCGGTTTTATTCTATGCGAATCTGTCCTTGATTCAATAGTATTTCTTGACCAATGGTAAAATCTATTCGAATAAAATAAAAAAGCTTTTAATTCTTATATATGATTTTGGGGTGATATGCGAATAGATTGCTGTTAATTCTATCATTGATCATTAATTTCTTATAAGTTAGTGGCTTGTAGATTGTGTAAAACAAGGCAAACTGCCATACTATTTGCTTACCTCAATTAAAGCTAAAGGTGTGACACGTGATTTCTGTTGGTATTGTTGGTGGGACTGGATACACAGGGGTTGAGCTATTACGTCTATTATTAAGACATTCACAAGTTCAAGTCAGTATTCTTACTTCACGTACAGAAGCCGGAAAGCGTGTTGCAGATATGTTCCCAAGTTTACGTGGACATACTGATTTAGAGTTTTCAGATCTTGATTTAGATCAGTTAAAAAAATGTGATGTGATTTTCTTTGCTACACCGCATGGTGTCGCTATGCAACATGCTGAAGAGCTAATTGCAGCAGGTACTAAAGTAATTGATCTCGCGGCTGATTTTCGTTTGCAAAATCTTGAGCAGTTCGAGAAATGGTATGGTATGCAACATACTTGCCCAGAGGTTCTTCAGTCTTCAGCGTATGGTTTAACTGAACTCAATCGTGAGAAAATTAAACAAGCTGAAGTGATTGGTAATCCTGGGTGTTATCCAACAACTGTACAACTTGGACTCGCACCACTGATAAAAGATCAGTCGGGTTTGATTAACACACAAAGTATTATTGTCGATGCTAAATCAGGTGTGTCAGGTGCAGGACGTAAAGCTAGTCTTGGTATGATTTATACTGAAAATGCTGATAATTTCAAAGCTTATGGTGTTGCAGGACATCGTCATCATCCAGAAATTGTTGAGGCGTTGGAAAATATATCGGGACAAAAAAGTCAGTTTGATCAACTGGTGTTTGTGCCTCATTTAGTACCTATGATTCGTGGTATGTTAAGTACGATTTATGTTGATTTAACTGAGCAAGGTCAGCAAAAAGATCTACAAGCGTTGTATGAGGATTTTTATAAGGATGAAAGATTTGTTGATGTTATGCCAGCAAATAGTTCTCCAGAGACTCGTAGCGTCCGTGGCGCAAATGAGCTTAGAATTGCATTATACCGTCCTCAACCAAGTAAACTCATTATCTTGGTTGCACAAGATAATCTAGTGAAAGGTGCTGCTGGTCAAGCTGTTCAAAATATGAACTTAATGTTTGGCTTTGATGAAGCAACTGGTTTAGAAGGCATTGGTTTATTACCATAAAAAACGCTTTTTTACTTCACACACATTTAAATTTGGATTTAAATGTGTGCTTTGATGTAGATCATAACGATAGAGATGAAGATGGAAAACGTTGAACCGACGAATTCACCAGACAGTTCCGTTGAGAAAAACAAATTCTTAAAATCAAATTTACCTTTGTTAATTGCTGCTGCAATTTTAATTGGTGGTAGTTTCATGGTTGGCTATACTGTTGGCCATCGTCAAGGATTAACCGTTGTTGGTTATGATGCAGATGCTGAGCAGCTCGTTGAAGTTGTCCAAAAGCAAAAGACGGCCTTGGACTCGATGAATAGAAGTTTGAATACAGCTATTCAAGAGCGAGATATGGCTGTAAGTAATGCTGATGACTTGTTTAAAGCGATCAATCAAGCCAATGCGGAGAAAACCCAGTTTCAAGGGATGAATGCGATTTATCGTGAAATCTTGAAACAACGAGGTGGTGTCAGCTTAACAATACAGAATCTTGCTATTAAATCGTTACCTGAAAATGCTTTTGAATATCAAATTGATTTGGTGCAAGTGAGTCCGAATAAACGCCGTGCTAGTGGTACTGTTGAATTACGTTTGATCCGAAATACTGAAATTCTAGATGTACCTTTAGAAGATAAAAGTTTTAACTTTGAAGACTTTGAACGTTTGACTGGACGCTGGACGATGCCAAAAGGATTTACACCTCAATTTATTGAAGTTCGTTTAAGTGGATCTGGAACACCAGTGATTAAACGGTTTAGCTGGCAACGTGGTCAACCTGTAGAATTAAATTCTGCTTTTGTATCAGAAATTCCTCAAGCTGAAGCAAATGCTCAGTAAATTTAAAGATTAAGTGTTCAATATGCGAAGATATAAACGTCAAATGAATTTAAGTGAAGTAAAAAACTCGTTTCAACAATCGGGTTATGTTGATTGGCACTTAAATCCTCGTTTAAGTGATTCGCACGAGGAGCATGAGGGTGAGGTGGTTGTACAAACTGCACCACCAGAATTAAAACGACCGCCGTTATATGCGGTTGTTCTAATGAATGATGACTACACACCAATGGACTTTGTGATAGAAGTACTGCAAAGTTATTTCGGCATGGACTTTGATCAGGCAAGTCAGGTGATGCTGACGGTTCACTATGAAGGTAAGGGTACGGCAGGGATCTATCCTCGTGATATTGCCGAAACCAAGGCAAATCAGGTGAATAATTATGCACGATCACAAGGTCATCCATTACTGTGCCAAATCGAACCTGAGCAGCGTTAAGAAAAGCAACGCTTTTTAGCTGCGCAAGGCGAGCAACTGTGTTGCGAGTGAAAGGGTTAAGAAAAGCAACGCTCTTGCGGAATATATTCCTCATGCGCAAGGTGAGTAACTGTGTTGCGAGTGAAAGGGTTGAGAAAAGCAACGCTCTTGCGGAATATATTCCTCATGCGCAAGGCGAGCAACTGTGTTGTGAGTGAAAGGGTTAAGAACAACGCCTTTGCCTCATGCGCAGGACCTTGCGCCATGATATGGCTCATAAGTTATGAGTGATAGACTTAAAAGAAGCACAGCTTTTGTGGAGCTTGCTAACTGATAAGGATGGCGGAATGTCCAAGTGACGAGTTAAAAAGACAATTTGATAGAATCTATATTTTGATCGATTTGTCTTATTTTTGAACAATTAGATGGTTTACATTCTCTTTGTAATTGAAATTTTACAACAATACTTTGTTTTGAATCTTGACCAATATGCTCAACTAATGCTAACAGTAGATTATGAAGCGAAGAGATTCATAAACGTGTATTAGATAACGGTTATTGATACTCAAGTGGATCAGTCCATAATCGGCTTTTCAGTTTAAGATTCGTCTTTTTTTGATAGGCCCAAAATATAAGGGGGTTACATGCTCAGTCGTCAATTAGAAGTATCGCTACGTTTGGCTGTTAGCATGGCTCGTCAAAAGAGACATGAGTTTCTGACAGTAGAACATTTGTTGCTTGCATTACTTGATAACGATTCAGCCGTGAATGCTCTAAAAGCATGTGGTGCTGATATCGTTACGCTACGTAAAGAACTAGAGGAATATGTAGAGCAACATACCCCTAAGCTTGGTGACAATAGTGAACAAGCACCTCATCCAACAGAGAGTTTTGATCGAATTTTACAACGTGCGATCTTCCATGTTCAATCGAGTGGTGGAGATCGAACAGTTGAAGGTGCAGATGTTCTCGTAGCAATGTATTCAGAAAGAGATTCTTTTGCTGTTTATTTGCTTAAACGTCATCAAATTAACCGTTTGACGCTAACTCAATACTTGTCTCATGGTACACGTAAAGATGAGATTCAGGTTGAAGAAGAAGTAGAAGACATTGAAGGTGAAAATGGTGCTTCAGCGAGTGCTGGGCCATTGGAGCAATATACGCTTAACTTAAATGTCGAAGCTCAAAAAGGTAAAACAGATCCTTTAATTGGACGCGAGAAAGAGATTGAGCGTGCGGCACAAATCCTATGTCGCCGCCGTAAGAATAATCCGCTTTTAGTCGGTGATCCTGGTGTTGGTAAAACATCGATAGCCGAAGGTCTAGCTTGGTTAATTGTCAATGGTAAGGCGCCGAAACCACTTGCAAATGCTGAAGTGTATAGTTTGGATATTGGTGCGTTAGTTGCTGGTACTAAATATCGTGGTGATTTTGAAAAGCGTTTAAAACAACTGTTGAATGCCTTGAAAAAAAATCCAAATGCCATTTTGTTCATTGATGAAATTCATATGATTATTGGTGCAGGCTCTAGTATGGGCAGTACCATGGATGCATCGAATTTAATTAAACCAGCTTTGGCGAATGGTAGTTTACGTTGTATTGGATCAACCACATTCCAAGAGTATCGTCAGGTATTCGAAAAAGATCATGCTTTATCACGTCGTTTTCAAAAGGTTGATGTAAATGAACCAAGCATTAATGAAACGATTGAAATTTTGCGCGGTTTAAAAGGAAAATTTGAAGACTTCCATCATGTTGAGTATGAAGATAAAGCGCTTGTTGCAGCGGTAGAGCTTTCTGCTAAATTCATTAATGATCGCTTTTTGCCAGATAAGGCAATTGATGTGATTGACGAAGCGGGCGCTCAACGTCGCTTAAAAGCAGAAGTGGATGGTTCAATGATTTCTGTTGAAAACATTGAAGATATTGTGTCAAAAATTGCACGTATTCCACCGAAAACTGTATCTAAAGATGATAAGACTGTACTTGAAAACTTAGAGCGTGATTTAAAGCGTGTTGTATTTGGTCAAGATGAAGCAATTACAGCACTAGCATCAGCGATTAAGCTATCCCGTGCAGGTTTAAAAGCGCCAGACAAACCTGTAGGCAGTTTTGTGTTTGCAGGTCCTACAGGTGTCGGTAAGACTGAAGTGACCAAACAGTTGGCTAAATTGTTAGGTGTCGAGTTTGTGCGTTTTGATATGTCTGAATACATGGAGCGTCATGCAGTTTCTCGTTTGATTGGTGCGCCTCCAGGTTATGTTGGTTATGATCAAGGTGGCTTGCTCACTGACGCGATCCATAAGAATCCACATTGTGTATTGTTACTTGATGAGATTGAAAAAGCACATCCTGATGTCTTCAACTTGTTATTACAAGTGATGGATCATGGTGCATTGACGGACAATAATGGCCGTAAATCTGATTTTAGAAATGTAATTATTGTGCTTACAACCAATATCGGTGCAGAAAGTATTTCTCGTGCAAGTATTGGCTTTACTGAGCAAGATCATAGTGCTGACAATCAGGATGCAATGAAACGTGCATTCTCGCCTGAATTCCGTAATCGTTTGGATGGTGTGATTCAGTTCAAATCTCTTCCAACCACTGTTATCGAATCAGTTGTAGATAAATTCTTAACTGAGTTGCAAGCCCAGTTAGATGAAAAACAGGTCGTATTAGAGGTAGATCAAAGTGCACGTGACTGGTTGTCAACCAATGGTTATGACCGTCTCATGGGTGCTCGTCCTATGCAACGTTTGATTCAGGAACACTTGAAAAAACCGCTTGCTGAAATGATTCTGTTTGGTGAGCTAGCCGAGCATGGTGGCAACGTTGCGGTTTCTGTGAAAATGGAAGATGGCAAAGAGGTTGGCTTGAAGTTGGAAGTATTTGAAGATCATATCAACCCGAGTGCTGAACCTGCTTAATGTTTGAAGTCTCTTACTCAATAACCCAAGTACTTAAGGTATTTGGGTTATTTTTCATTTCAGCAATTGCTGAAATTTTAGGTTGCTATTTCCCTTATTTAATTTTGAATCAGGGCAAATCTCATTGGTTGTGGGTACCTACAGCATTGAGTCTAGCTCTTTTTGTCTGGCTACTGACACTGCATCCAGTAGCATCTGGTCGTATTTATGCAGCCTATGGCGGTATTTATATATTTACAGCGTTAATGTGGTTGCGCTATGTCGATCAAGTCATGCTGACCCGTTGGGATCTCTTGGGGGTAGTTGTGGTTTTATGTGGAGCATCACTTATTATCTTGCAACCAGATGGTCTTGTACGCTAGAAACTACAAAATATTTGCTAAAAACACTTGTCAAATGGTGAAATAGTGCGTAATTTAGATTTAAGAGATATTTTTTGATATTTGAAATAAATATGTTAAAGCATACTTTGAACACAAACGCATACTTTTACTTTTGGCACTATTGATAGTTGCCTGATGCGTTTCGGGCAGCAAAAAGGGTTGCCCAACCAGTTAATACCTGATCGGCAACACCGATCAGGTTTTTTTATGCTTTAACAATCATTACCTTAGGAGAATCATCATGTATACATTTAACGTTTCATATTTTAGCAAGACTTCTTGGTTTTACTTTGCGAAGAAATCAACGTCGCTTAGATCACACTTGCTCAAATAAATATTCGGACTGTTTAGCAGTCCAAAGGAAATGAAAATGAATGCTTTAAATACTGCTTTGACACAACCACAAACGCATACAAAAGAATCAATGCTCAGCTTACCTACACAGCTCAAAGCGCAGTATCCCTTGTCCGCTACTTTGGCGCAGCAGATTTCAAAACATCGTCAAACGATTCAAAATATTTTATCAGGTCATGATCCTCGTTTAATGGTAATTACAGGGCCTTGTTCGATTCATGATCCTATTGCTGTATTAGAGTACGCTGATCGCTTACAACAACTACAAGAACAAGTGAAAGATCAGATATTTCTCGTGATGCGAGCATACATTGAGAAGCCTCGCACAACAGTAGGTTGGAAAGGTTTCTTATATGACCCAAATTTAGATGGATCATCAGATTTACAATTAGGTTTAGAAAAATCTCGTGAGCTTTATTTACAGCTCATTGAAAAAGGATTACCTATTGCAAGCGAAATATTAAGCCCTATGGCTACAGGTTACTTCGATGATTTATTGGCCTGGGGCGCAATTGGCGCACGTACTAGCGAATCACAAATCCACCGTGAAATTGCGAGTCATATGCCGTATAGCATTGGCTTCAAAAATGGTACGGATGGTTCGATTCAGATTGCTTTAGATGCAATTCAATCTGCTTTAAATGGTCATCAATTTTTAGGAATGACACAACAGGGATTACCTGCAATTCTTCATAGCAATGGTAATCCATTACCGCATTTAATTTTACGCGGTTCTAACCAAGGCACAAATTATGACTTAGCATCAATTCAAGCAATGCATTTTAAGCATAAGCATTTACCAGCATTGGTGATTGATTGTAGTCATGGAAATAGTGGTAAGGATCCATTACAACAACCGAATGTATTAAAGCAAATCATTGCAGAACGTGCTGAGTCCAAAGTTCGTGGTGTGATGATTGAAAGTCACTTGGTTGATGGGAATCAAAAGATTTCTTGCGATATGACATATGGACAATCGGTGACTGATGGTTGTTTAGGTTGGGATAAAACTGAACAAGCTTTATTAGATGTTGCAGAACAAATGAGATCAAAAAAGTGATGTTGAAATATTACTAGCCAATTCAAAGAGATTGGCTAGCAATATTATCTATCATTTATTATGCCGCATGACTTGAATGTGCTGAAAGAAATAGACTTATCTCTTGAGTGAATTTTCTTGGTTCTGTAATCAAAGGTGTATGTCCTGAACGTTCAAAATATACAGTATTTGCATTCATTAGACTTTCTGCAATTAAAGTTTGTCCAGTTTCAGGATAGAGTGTCGATTCGCGACCTATAAAAAAAGTAGTTGGGCAGTCTATTTGGCTAATCGCATCTCTGTAATCTTCGTTGTGATTTAAATAGTTTTCAACATACCAAAGTAAATAGTCTAGACGCTGTATAGGTAGTAAATACTTTTGTAAAAAAGGACGGTGTAGTGCGAGCTTAAACACCTTTGGGCTGTATTTGTTGTTACTTTGGAGCTCAATAAATGCCCCCCATAAACTCACTAGTTTAAATCGAATATCACTTGGCAAATCTTCGAGTTTTAAGGCGTGTCTATAGTCTAATAATAGCGTCTGAATTTGCTTGAGAAGCTTTTTAAATTGAGGTTGTTTTTCTCCAAATAAACCGTATTGCCAAGATTCATCTACAGAAATTTTAGGTGTTTGATCAATATGAAGATAGGCTTTAAGTTTTTGCGATAATTGGCCATGTTTCATTCCGTGCATTGCAGTTGTTGCACCCATTGAATAGCCCATCAAAATGAATTGATCCAATTTTAATAGTTTAATCAGCGTATCAATATCATTCCAATGACTTGAAATGGCATCTAAGTGAGGAATTGCACAATCCTTAGAGCCGCCAAAACCACGCCAATCAGGGATAATAAATTCATATTGTTTACGACTAGCAAATAAAAAAGGAAGCCACTGCCAACTTTGCATACCGAGTCCCGATAAGACGAGTACGGGTTCACCTTCACCTACACGTCGAACAAATAATTTTTCTTGATCAGGCATGGTATAAAACGGCATTATTTTTCTCCAATTTCGTTTTGTTCTTCAAACTTTTTCAGTTGAGGAATCATTTGTTCTAACCATTTTATCCATTCATTTTCTTTAATGATACCGAGTTCTAGGATCATTTTATGAATAAACAGAACACGATTAGTAGGTTCATTGTTTTTAAAATCTTTATCATGAATTGCTTGATAAAGGCTTAATTTTTCCTTATGTAATATTAAATGTCGTTCCAATTCTGGCAAAATTTTATTACCACCGAGTTGAGCTTCGGCTCTTAATCTGACCATAAGGTCATCACGAAGCTGGGCTGGTTCACTTTGCTCTTCTATCCACGAGGCAAGTTGTATCCGTCCAGACTGTTCGATTTGATAGGTTTTTTTTCGGCTATTTGCAGCTTGTTCTTCTATTGTCGATATCCATCCTTTTTTCAGCATACCATTGAGTTCTCTATAGATTTGCTGATGCGTCGCATTCCAAAAGAAGCCCATTGAGCGATCAAAACGACGAGCTAGCTCGAAACCTGTACTTGGTTTTTCTAGTAGGCTCGTCAATAAAACGTGGGCGAGTGACATGTTGATCCAATATAAAAATGACTCATCAGAATTATGCAATATGTTGCATAAAAATCAAATCTTGTTTATAAATCTATGCAACAAGTTGCATTAGCTAGCAGATTGCTCGCCAGAGGAGAACACATGTCGGCTTATCCACATTTATTAGAGCCATTAGATTTAGGTTTTACCACATTAAAAAACCGTGTGCTTATGGGGTCTATGCACATTGGTTTAAAAGAAGCACCGCAAGGTTACGAGCGCATGGCGGCTTTTTATGCAGAGCGTGCTAGAGGTGACGTTGGTTTAATCGTTACTGGAGGTGTTTCTCCTAATGATGATGGTGTTGTTTTTGCACATGGCACTAAATTGGATAGTATCGAAGAGGCAGAAAAGCATAAAGTGGTTACTCAAGCAGTGCATGATGCTGGTGGTAAGATTGCAATGCAGATTCTTCATACGGGTCGTTATTCGTATCAAGCAAATAATGTTGCACCATCAGCAATTCAAGCGCCTATCAATCCAGTTAAGCCAAAAGCGTTAAGTTCTGCTGAAGTCCAGCAGACTATTGATGATTTTGCTAATTGTGCAAAACTGGCCCAATATGCTGGGTACGATGGTGTTGAAATTATGGGCTCAGAAGGTTATTTGATCAATGAGTTCATTGCAGCACGTACCAATCATCGTGATGATGAATGGGGTGGTAGCTACGAAAATCGTATTCGTTTTCCAATTGAGATTGTGAAGCGTACGCGAGATTTGGTCGGGGAAAACTTTATTATCATTTATCGTCTTTCAATGTTGGATTTAGTTGAGGGCGGTTCAAGTCTAGAAGAAGTGATACAGCTTGCGAAAGCAATAGAACAAGCTGGTGCAACAATTATTAATACAGGCATAGGCTGGCATGAAGCTCGTATTCCAACGATCGCAACTAAAGTGCCACGCGCAGCATTTACATGGGTCACAGAAAAATTAAAAGGTTCTGTTTCTATTCCATTAATTACATCGAATCGGATTAATACGCCTGAAATGGCAGAATACGTATTGGCTTCTGGTCATGCAGATATGATTTCTATGGCACGTCCGATGTTGGCAGATGCAGAGTTTGTTCTTAAAGCGAGTCAGGGTCGTAGTGATGAGATTAATACTTGTATTGGGTGTAACCAAGCGTGTTTAGATCATATTTTTTCTATGACAGTGGCTACTTGTCTGGTTAATCCACGCGCATGTTATGAAACAGAGCTTATATTTAAAGAAGCGAATGTTGAAAAAAATATCGCAGTAATTGGTGCTGGACCAGCTGGATTGAGTTTTGCAGTTTATGCTGCGAGTCGTGGTCATAAAGTAAAGGTTTTTGATTCAGGTGATCAAATTGGTGGACAATTTAATATTGCCAAAACCATTCCTGGGAAAGAAGAGTTTTATGAAACCTTGCGTTATTTTAAACGCCAAATCGAGTTGCAGCCAAATATCGAACTAGTCCTCAATCACACCGTGACCTATGAGGAATTGAGTCAAGCTGATTATGATGAGATCGTCGTGGCTACGGGTGTCACGCCTCGTCAACTACAGTTTGAAGGGATCAACCATCCAAAAGTCTTAAGTTATTTGCAAGTATTGAAAGAGCGTGTACCTGTGGGTAAGCGTGTAGCAATCATTGGCGCAGGCGGTATTGGATTTGATACGGCTGAATATTTAAGTCATGAAGGTGAAAGTGGAAGCTTAAATCCAGAAAAATTCTATGCAGAGTGGGGAATTGATACCTCATATGAAAATGTTGGTGGTTTAAAGCAACCTGAATTAGAGAAATCTGAACGTGAGATTTATCTATTGCAGCGTAAAACAGCTGCTGTTGGTTCAGGATTGGGTAAAACCACAGGTTGGATTCATAGAACAGGTCTAAAACATCGTGACGTCAAAATGGTAGCAGGGGCAAGCTATGACAAAGTGGATGATCAAGGTTTGCATATAACTGTGAATGATCATCAAATCGTACTTGAAGTCGATAATGTCGTGATTTGTGCTGGTCAGGAATCGTATACAGCGATGTACGATCAACTCAAAGCTGATGGTAAAAA
Organism: Acinetobacter sp. ATCC 27244; assembly: GCF_000156555.1. NCBI lineage: Bacteria > Pseudomonadati > Pseudomonadota > Gammaproteobacteria > Moraxellales > Moraxellaceae > Acinetobacter > Acinetobacter sp. ATCC 27244. Next base: position 24,877 of record NZ_GG665970.1, on the reverse strand, counting down.
TGTGCATTTGATTGGTGGGGCAAAAGAAGCAGGTGAGTTGGATGCCAAACGTGCAATTCGCCAAGGTGCTGAACTCGCGGCAGTGCTATAAATAAAACAATGAGACATTCTCTTTTGTTAGGAATGTCTCTAATTTTATGAGTCTAATGATAAGGAAAAAACAATGACAATTGATACAACCAAGCGAGCTTTAGAAAAATGGCATCAGATGATTAACACTGGTGACCTCGCAAATTTAAATGATTTATTGGCTGAAGATGTCGTGTTTCGTTCTCCTGTTGCTTATAAGCCTTATGAGGGGAAACAAGTGGTTTTCTTTATTTTGACCAATGTGATACAGGTTTTTGAAAACTTTACTTATCACCGTGAATTTTATACGGAAGATGGTGCAAATGTAGTGTTGGAATTTAGTGCCGATGTAAGTGGGAAATCGCTTAAAGGTATTGATATGATTCGGTTTAACGCACAAGGTAAAATCATTGACTTTGAAGTAATGATTCGACCAATGAGTGGTTTAGCTGTATTGGCTGAACAGATGGGTGCAAGATTTGCTCAGTATCAATCAAATTCATCAAAATAAAATAGCCTAAGTAATATTGAGACTATTAAAATGTGGCTAAACTTATCAACTATTGTTTTATTACCTGTTTTGATTACTCAAGGCATGATCGTACGTAAACGAACGCCATTATTACCTGAACCACAGGGTGATAGAGATGGGCTTGTGGGCGAGGGAAAACCACTGTCTTTACTTATATTGGGTGATTCAGCGGCAGCAGGTGTTGGCGTAGAGAGGCAGGAAGAAGCATTATCAGGTGCGATTATTTCTGAGCTCAAAAATGACTATACATTGAAATGGAGATTGCATGCTAGAACGGGGCTTACAACCCAACAAGTGTGTGAAGCAATAGTTGAGATAGATGAGCGTGATTATGATGTAATTGTAACGTCAATAGGTGTTAATGATATCACTAAATTGACATCTCTAGGTACATGGATAAAACAACAAAAACAATTATTTACTCAAATACAAAACCGTTTTCGGCCAAAATTGGTTATTGTATCAGGAGTACCACCGATGCAGCATTTTCCAGCATTACCTCAACCTTTAGCATGGTTGTTTGGAAGATACGCAGAACAGATGAATAACACCTTACAACAATGGTTAGCTTCACAACAACAATTTAGATTTATTTCATATGACATCGAGGTTTTTCAGGCATTAAACATATCAATGGCAGCAGATGGTTTTCATCCAAGTCGTGAAATTTATGCAATTTGGGGGAAACAAGTCGCAGATATAGTGCGGCAATCGTTTAACCCCTAACATAGAGGGAGGAATGAAATTATGGGCATATCCACTCTAAATAAACTTAAAGTTCTAGGTTCGGAATTATTTGATTTTGCATTAGGTGCAGAACTTCCAAAAATGTACTATCACCCGCAAGGGAAAATTAAAGATGTTTTAGAAAAATTACCTCAATTAAAACGAAAATATCGCCCAACACCTTGGTTGAGCAATACACATGTTCACCTTTTATATTTTGACGTGATTAGAAAGAAAACAGTCAAGCTTGAATATGATCGAATTGATCAACTCACTATGCATGATGGTGGTATTACTGCAATTGCATGGTATGGTTTTAATCTTCCTAAAGACACGCCAACAGTTGTTATGATGCATACGATTACAGGTACACCTGAGAGTATGCGTGAATTGGTTAAGGATTTACACGAATATACGGGTTGGCGAATCGCGTTGTGTCTGCGTCGAGGTCATGCAGGTTTACCAATGCCAGTTCCACAGATTTCTTTGTTTGGTTCAACCAGTGATCTTAAAGAGCAGTTGGATCATATCCAAAAACTATTTCCAAAGTCAGATTTGTATGCGGTTGGTTCCTCTGCTGGTACTGGCTTGTTAGTACGTCATCTTGGCGAGCAAGCAGAAAATACGCCTTTTAAAGCTGCTTTTGCGATGTGCCCAGGCTATGACACTGAAATAGGATTTAAAAATGTCCATCCTTTTTATAGTAAGGTAATGACAAAAAAATTATTCAAACACTTTATTGAGCCATATAAGAATATTTGGAGTCGAGTTCCATCACTAGAGAAAGTGTTGGCGACAACAAGTCTAGAAGAGTTTGAGAAAGCATATTTTGAAATGGCTGGGTATCAGGATTATCAGAGTTATTGCAAGGCCATTAATCCGATTTATGTATTTCAGAATATCAAAATTCCATTGATGATTTTGAATGCTGAAGATGATCCTGTATGTTCCATTAAAAATTTGGAACCTTATAAAGATACAATTAAACAAATGGAAAATATTGTTGTTATTACGACGAAGAAGGGAAGTCACTGTGGCTTTTATGAAAGTCTAAGTGTTAAATCTTGGGCTTCACGTTTAATGGCTGATTTTTTCAAAAACTATTCATAATCAGCTGCACAAAAAATATGCGCCGCAATTAAAGCGGCGCATAACATTTGGTTTTAACGCTATACAACATATTAGTTGTTAAGAGCTGGGGTCGCAGCAGCAATTGCAGCAGCAACAGCATCTTCTTCAGACTGGCTAGGACCGCTAGGTTTTGGCGCTTTAGGCTGCTCAGTTCTAGGGGCACTTGGTTCAGTTTGAGCAGGTCTAGCTGATGATTCAGTACGTGAGGTTTCAGTCGGTGTGCTATTGTTTTGAGGTTGAGCAGGACGAGTTTCACGACGAATTTCGGTCGTTGTATTCTCTGTTTCCTCTCGCATCGTCTCAACTGAAGGTGCAGGAGCTTCTTCAGTGTCCACACTTTCTAGTGTTTCAAACTGTTGATTGGTTTCTACTGACTCAGGTTGCTGTTCAGTGATTTGTGTTTCAGTCGATTGCTCAGACTGTTGCTCTTCATTTTTAGGTTCTTCTTTTTTCACACAAGCTGTCAATAAAAGACCTGTGGCGATTGCTGCACAAATTAAAAGTTTTTTATTTGCCATTGCTAAAACAACATATTAAATAAAGACGTTGCGATTATAACAGCAAAATTATCTGAAAATATCACTGATACTAGCTGAGTTTGTTGATATTTTATAAATGCTTGCACTGATAAGCTTATTAGTTGGTGGGTTCGAACCACGTATATGCATAATTTTTGAAGACAGAAACCAAATTTAGGAATAACCAAAGCAATTTATGTATTAAATCTCCACAAATCCCGTAAATTTTTATCGAAAATGCTGATAGAATAGTCAGTTGTTTATAGTTCTTTGAATTGATGCGGTTTGACTTTGCTTTATAGGGGCAGAGTACAGTAAAATTGCCCAACATTGTAGGCCGATTTCGGCTCGATTGTACGAGAAACTCAATGACCCATTTTATTTTTGTCACTGGTGGTGTGGTTTCATCACTAGGTAAAGGTATTTCTGCTGCTTCTGTTGCTGCACTTTTGGAAGCTCGTGGCTTGAAAGTCACTATGGTAAAAATGGATCCATATATCAATGTCGATCCAGGCACCATGAGCCCATTTCAGCATGGTGAAGTTTTTGTCACAGAGGATGGTGCTGAAACTGACTTAGATTTGGGATATTACGAACGTTTCCTACGTCGTGCAAAAATGACCAAGTTGAATAACTTTACAAGTGGTCGTGTTTATCAGGATGTTTTGAATAAAGAGCGTCGTGGTGATTATTTAGGTGGTACGGTTCAAGTTATTCCACATATCACAGACAACATCAAAGAACGCGTATTGCGTGCTGGCGAAGGCTATGATGTTGCCATTGTAGAAATTGGCGGTACTGTAGGTGATATCGAATCACTTCCATTTATGGAATCAGTACGTCAGTTAATGGTTGAGCTTGGTCATAAGCGTACCATGCTTATGCACTTGACCTTATTGCCATATATTAAATCTGCTGCTGAGCTTAAAACTAAGCCTACTCAGCACTCAGTTAAAGAACTTCTTTCAATCGGTATTCAACCAGATATCTTGATCTGTCGTACTGAATACGATGTTGATGTTGATACAAAGCGTAAAATTGCATTGTTTACGAATGTAGAGGCACGTGCAGTTGTTGTATGTAAAGATGCAAAAACAATTTACCAAATTCCACGTACTTTCTATGAGCAAAACGTGGATGATTTGATCTGCGAACGTTTCGGCTTTAATGATCTTCCTGAAGCAAATCTAGAAGATTGGGACAATGTAGTAGAAGCATTACTCAATCCTGAATACACAGTCCGTGTTGCAATGGTCGGTAAGTATGTTGAGTTACCAGATGCATATAAATCTGTAAACGAAGCGCTTTTACATGCAGGTATTCAAAATCGCGTTAAAGTTCAGATTGATTATGTCAATGCTGAAGATCTTGAGCAGCAAGACATCAGTGTTTTAAATGCTGCTGATGCGATTCTGGTTCCAGGCGGCTTTGGTGAGCGTGGTACTGAAGGCAAAATGAAAGCAATTCAATATGCACGTGAGAACAATATTCCTTTCTTGGGTATTTGTTTAGGAATGCAGTTGGCAGTTATCGAGTTCGCTCGTCATGTTGCTGCTATGCCAGAGGCAAGTTCAACAGAGTTTAATCGTTCAACTAAGTATCCTCTCATCGGTTTAATTACTGAATGGTTAGATGAGCGTGGCGAATTACAGCAACGTAGTCTTGAATCTGATTTAGGCGGCACCATGCGTCTAGGTGCACAAAAATCTGAATTGGTTGAAGGCACTAAGACTCGTGAAGTATATGGTAAAGCAGAAATTACTGAGCGCCATCGCCATCGCTATGAGATGAATAACCGTTTTATTGATGCGATTGAAGAAGCAGGGATGAAGATTTCTGGTTACTCTTCAGCGCAACATTTAGTTGAAACTGTAGAAATTCCTGAACATCCTTGGTTTATTGCTGTACAATTCCATCCAGAATTTACAAGTTCACCACGTGATGGACATCCATTATTTGCTAGCTTTATCGATGCTGCGAAAAAACAGCATCAAAATAGTAAGTAATGTAGGCTTAAATAAACTGGGAAAGTTTAAATGTCACAATTAAAAGCACAAGAGGTTGTACGTTTAGGCGATATACAAATGGCAAATCATTTGCCATTTGTATTATTTGGCGGAATGAACGTACTAGAGTCCAAAGATTTAGCATTTGAAATTGCTGAAACTTATATTGATATTTGCAAACGCCTAGATATTCCATATGTGTTCAAAGCGAGTTTTGATAAAGCAAATCGTTCGAGCTTGAACTCTTTTCGTGGACCTGGTTTAGAAAAAGGCATTGAGTGGCTTGCTGACATTAAAAAACAATTTAATGTTCCGATTATCACAGATGTTCACGAGCCATATCAGGCAGCACCTGTCGCTGAAGTTGCAGATATTATTCAGCTACCCGCATTTTTAAGTCGTCAGACTGATCTTGTTGAAGCAATGGCAAAAACTCAAGCCATTATCAATATCAAGAAAGCACAGTTCCTTGCACCTCATGAAATGCGTCATATTTTGCATAAGTGCTTAGAAGCTGGAAATGACAAACTCATTCTTTGTGAACGTGGTTCGGCATTTGGTTATAACAACTTAGTTGTAGATATGCTTGGCTTTGACATCATGAAAGAAATGAATGTTCCAGTATTCTTCGATGTAACACATGCATTGCAGACACCTGGTGGTCGAGCTGATTCTGCAGGTGGTCGCCGTGCTCAAATTACGACTTTAGCACGTGCAGGTATGGCAACAGGTTTAGCTGGTTTGTTTTTAGAAGCACATCCTGATCCTGAAAAAGCGAAATGTGATGGACCATGTGCTTTGCGTTTATCACAACTTGAGCCATTCTTGGCGCAATTAAAAGAATTGGATACTTTGGTTAAAGGATTCAAAAAGTTAGATACACATTAAGCCGGTTTTTCCCCTTTGAGTTCCTCTAACAAGGGGGTTCTCAATGTAAATCAAGGTTTAATTTAATATTCATTCAACAGAGGAATTGTTCATGAGCCAAATCGTTGATATTCGTGCACGCGAAATTTTGGACTCTCGTGGTAACCCAACCATCGAAGCAGACGTAATTTTAGAATCTGGGGTTGTTGGTCGTGCATGTGCACCATCTGGTGCTTCAACTGGTTCTCGTGAAGCTTTAGAACTTCGTGACGGTGATAAATCACGTTACTTAGGTAAAGGTGTACGTACAGCAGTTAACAACGTTAACACATTGATTCGTGATGCTTTGTTGGGTAAGTCAGTTTTTGAGCAAAAAGACATTGATAACACAATGATCGCGCTTGATGGTACTGAAAACAAAGAAAAATTAGGTGCTAACGCAACTTTGGCTGTTTCATTGGCCGCTGCACGTGCTGCTGCTGAAGAAAAGAAACTTCCTCTTTTCCAATACATCGCGGATCTTCGTGGTCAAACAATTTTAACCATGCCTGTACCGATGATGAACATCCTCAACGGTGGCGAACATGCGGATAACACTGTTGATATTCAAGAGTTTATGATTGAGCCTGTTGGCTTCACTTCATTCTCTGAAGCGTTACGTGCTGGTGCTGAAGTATTCCATTCTTTAAAATCAGTTTTAAAGAAACAAGGTTTAAATACAGCAGTTGGTGATGAAGGTGGTTTTGCGCCTAACTTACGTTCTAATGAAGAAGCAATTACTGTAATCCTTCAAGCAATTGAACAAACAGGTTACAAAGCTGGTTCAGACATGATGCTTGCATTGGACTGTGCATCTTCAGAATTCTACAAAAACGGTCAATACGTTTTAGAAGGCGAAGGCAATCGTGCATTTACAAGCAACCAGTTTGCGGATTATCTTGCAGGTCTTGTAAACCAGTATCCAATTATCTCAATTGAAGATGGTTTAGATGAATCTGACTGGGAAGGTTGGAGCTACTTAACATCAATCCTTGGTGATAAGATCCAATTGGTTGGTGATGATTTATTCGTTACAAACCCTAAGATTTTACAACGTGGTATTGATGAGAAAGTAGGTAACTCTATTTTGATCAAATACAACCAAATCGGTACGTTGACTGAAACTTTAGATGCAATCTATCTTGCAAAAGCAAATGGTTACTCGACAGTAATTTCTCACCGTTCTGGTGAAACTGAAGATTCAACAATTGCTGACTTGGCAGTGGGTACTGCAGCTGGTCAAATCAAGACGGGTTCACTTTGTCGTTCTGACCGTGTAGCAAAATATAACCAATTGCTTCGTATTGAAGAATTAACCAAAGCGGCTTACCGTGGTAAGGCTGAATTTAAAGGTCTAAACTAAGGTAACGTGTATCTATGTTGAATTCTCCTGATGAACTTTCTTTACAAAAGAGAGAAACTTCACGAATTAATAATCCGATAAAATTCGTGACAGATCTTCCTTTAAAAAGAAGGATGTAGGGAGTTTTCAATGTTAGATGTTTTTCAATCTACTTCAAGTAAGTTGATTTTATTACTGGCGGTTGTTTTGATCGCAAGTTTACAGTATCGCTTTTGGCTAGGTGAGGGAGGCTATGTCCCTCATCAAGCATTAACTCAACAGATCCAACAACAAGCAGAGATTAATACTGAGTTAAAAGAGCGCAATCGTATTCTAGCGGCTGAAGTTTTTGATTTAAAAAATGGAAGTGAAGCGATTGAAGAACATGCACGTTTAGATTTGGGTTTGATCAAACCTAACGAAACATTTGTGCAAATGAGTACGATTAGTACCCAATATAAACCAATATATATCGATCCAAATGCGAAAGTAGATACAGCAACCAATGAGAACTAAGCTATGGGCGGTTGTACCAGCAGCAGGTTCTGGCAGTCGTTTTTCAAAAACTGAATTAAAACAATATCAATTTATCGAAAATCAAACGGTGCTTCAACACACGGTAAACCGGCTTCATACATTAGATTTAGCAGGTTGTGTTCTAGCTATCGGTGAGCAAGATACTTTTGCCAAGACATTATCCTTTCAACGCCAAGACAAAATGCATTTTTGCTTGGGCGGTTCAGAGCGTGTTCATTCAGTATTGAATGCTCTCATATATTTATCCGATATTGCTGATAAAGATGATTGGGTGCTTGTACATGATGCTGCGCGACCATGCGTCACATCTATATGTTTACAAGAGCTTGTACGTTCAGCAATTGAAACTGATACAAACTCGATTTTAGCCATTCCTGTTCGAGACACCTTAAAGCAAGTTCAAACTAAGAATCAAATAGAAAAAACAGTAAATCGTGAGTTCTTATGGCAAGCACAAACACCACAAATGGCAAAACTCAAAGATTTACAATATGCAATTGAAGTAGCTTTGGCAAATCAAGTGATTATTACCGATGAAGCAAGTGCTTTAGAATATATCAATCAGCCTGTACATGTTGTACAAGGTCGATCAGATAACATTAAGATTACTTATAAAGATGATTTAGAGCTTGCGCGTCTTATTCTAAAATCTCAAGCAGAGAACTCAAATATTTAGGTGCTTTCTTGAACTGGAAATAGCCTAAGTAGAATATGTGAATTTTATTATTTATCTACACAGATAAATGACAATTAATTCACAATTTGTTAAATTTGAACAACATTCTTGATAATGGGTCAATAAATGAAAAAATTATTAATTGCTGGACTTTTTACTTTCTCACTGGTTGGTTGTGCATCTACTCCTCAACAGCCACAGACAACAGCACAAGAAACTATTCGCTATTCATCTAGTCCATGTTTCGGTACTTGTCCTATTTATTCTGTTGAAGTTTCTCCTAATGGTTCAGTCCATTTTGATGGTAAGCAATATACCAAAGTAACAGGAACTCAAGATCTTACAGTTGATCCTTCTGTTTATAAAAAATTACAACAAGAGTTAAAAACTTACCGTCCTGAAACAGGTGCGAATGTTAAAACTACGGGATGTGAAGAAACTGCAACAGACCAGCCGAATGCATATTTTTCTTGGAAAAGTCCAGATGGTACAGTGACGAACTTAAGTCACTATATGGGGTGCATTTCACCAGCAAATGCTGAGTTAAATAAACTGATTGAGAAATTACCTAAATTGATTGGAATTGAAGATTTAGTAAGTTAATCAACGCTAAGCTTTATATGTGCCCCGATATTTCGGGGCCTTTTTCTATTATGTGCTTTTATGCAGGCATTGGAAAAATACCTTGTTGTAAAAACTGCGATAATTCAAAGCGAACGATATCAGATCCTTCTACTGCTTTAAATATAACTTCTTCAGCACCTATGTCACAGAACCATTGTTCTCGATCTAAAGGGCTATTCTGGCTGAAATGCTCTGCGGTGAATAATCCGACACAGGTAGCATGATCACTTGCTCGAGCTGACGGATACTCAAAGATCTCAACTCCTTCATTCCGCATTGCTGTACCTAATAGTTGTGCATAACTATAATTTGTAGGATGAGCAATTAGATCCAGATATTGGTCAAAAGGAGGGGATTGTAAACGAATACCCTTATGGCAGTGATAGCCTACTGAAAATAAAGTATGCTCAGTGCGTATCGTTTTTTTCTTTGGTGCACCATCCATTGAGTACCAGAATACAAAGCGATAATAAGCTGATTCAGCCAATGTCACATTGACACTACACCCACCATAAAAAATACTGGGTTCAAAAGTACGACCGAAACGTGACCCCCATTTTAACGGTGGATAACGAAATGGTGTTTTGAGTAGGTAATGTAAATGCTCTGACTTTGGAGGATATGGTGGTTTAACTAACTCTAACATATCCTCGAGCAATGCTTGTTCTTCTAAAGTATCAACCAACTGCCTAGTTGCAATTTGTTCTTGGCTTTCAACTAGACGATATAAAGTACCTGATAAAGGTGAGACTTGTTTGTTTCCTTCACAACTTTGCCATAAATTTTGCTCAATGGCGGTCATACTTTACCTCTAATCGCATCGACAAATTGAAGAACTGAAACCAGTCCACTTATACTTTCAATTTGTTCAACAGGAATACCACCTGTAACACGATTTGGTGTGTTCAAAAAATGACGCATCCAATCCGTGTCTCCGCCAGTTAGTGCATACAATGCGCGTGATAAACGAATAAGAAGTAATGCTAACTCACCTTGTTTAGATGCGGGATCTAATTCAGGATTATTTTTCAATCGACTAATCGCTGTGCGATGTACACCTAAAATGGCGGCAAGTTGTACTTGCTTTAAATCAAGTTGCTCAGCGGCACTGAGTACTGCTTTTGCAAGAACTACTTTTTTATCTGCGGGTTGTTTTAATAATGCACTCATGATCAAACCCTCATGTTGTATATGCACTTATTTTAATATAATTGTGCAAAATGCACAACGTGCTACTTGAAGTAATTCCTTTTTGATGCTTCCAAATCAATTTTTAAATGAAATTGATGTAATCTAAAATAAGAATTACATGAAATATAGAAAAACACCTTACATTATTATTGGTAATAATATATTATAAAAACATATATTGTATGGGGTGGAATATGCATAGCATCTTGATGGCTTTGATCGGTGGGGGAATACTTGGAATTTCTGTTATTGGCTATTTGTATGTCAATGGGCGGATTGCTGGAATCAGCGGATTACTGGCACAGTTACTGCACCCTAAAGCTTTTTTTTATAGTCCAGCATTATGGTTTCTATTGGGACTATTGATCACTCCATTTGTTTATCAACTATTTCTTCAGCCTGAAATTATCATCAAATCATCACCATTGGGGTTAATTGTAGCAGGGCTTTTGGTTGGTTTTGGTACACGTTTAGGTTCTGGTTGTACGAGTGGTCATGGTATTTGTGGGATCAGTCGATTATCAATAAGGTCAATTGTTGCAACAGTTACATTTATGTCCGCAGGTATAGCAACCGTATATATCATTCGTCATTTAATGGGGCTGTAATATGAAAAATTTGTTTGCTTTTATATTTGGCAGCTTATTTGCTATTGGCTTAATGATTTCTGGAATGTCTAATCCTGAAAAAGTATTGGGATTTCTGGATATTTTTGGTGACTGGGATATTAGCTTAATGTTTGTAATGGTTGGTGCTATTCTGGTTGCAATCATTCCATTTCAAAAGGCGATTCGAAATCCTAGAACATTATTTGGTGAAAAAATTAATCTACCAACAAACTCCCAGATTGATAAAAATTTAATTATCGGTGCATTGTTGTTTGGTATGGGGTGGGGCATTGCAGGAGTATGTCCAGCGCCAGCAATTACATTAATAGGTTTAGGTTATTCAGAAGCTTGGTATTTTATCGGAGCAATGTTGTTGGGCATATATTTGCATTATGTTTGGGCTAAACGACAATAAATAGGAGTGATTAAATGCAACATCCTCAAGTTAAAGCTTTTTTTGATGAAAACACAAATACGTTTAGCTATGTGGTTAGTGATGCAGAGACCAATGTGTGTGCTGTGATTGATAGTGTATTGGATTATGATCCAGCTTCTGCCTCAACAAAAACGACACATGCTGATGAAATTATTGAGTATATTCAAAAAAATCATTTCCGAGTAGAGTGGATACTAGAAACACATGTCCATGCAGATCATTTGACCGCATCTCAGTATCTCAAAGAGCGTTTAGGTGGCAAGATTGCGATGAGTGAAAAAATTAGTATTGTGCAAGAGACCTTTAGCTCTATATACAATCTTGATGTAAAGACATTTAATTCACACCAAACTTTTGATTATCTTTTTAAAGATCATGAACATTTTATGATTGGCAAATTGGATGCTTACAATATCCCTACGCCAGGACATACCCCAGCTTGTTTGAGTTACGTGATTGGTGATTCTGTCTTTGTTGGTGATACATTGTTCATGCCAGATTATGGATCGGCTCGTTGTGATTTTCCGAAAGGTAGTGCAGATATTTTGTTTGATTCGGTCCAAAAGCTATATGAATTGCCAGATAAAACGAGAGTTTTTCTGTGTCATGATTATAAACCTAAAGGAAGAAATGACTATATTTGTGAAACAAGTATTCATACGCAGAGAGAGACAAATATTCATATAAACAAACTCACAGCGAAGCAGGATTTTGTCCAAATGAGGCAGGCGCGTGATGCAACTTTGTCTATGCCAAAACTTATATTACCTTCTATACAAATCAATATGGATGCTGGTCGATTTCCTGCACCAGAAGCAAATGGTGTCCGTTACTTAAAATTACCATTTAATTATTTTAGTCATTAATTTCGATGCTTCAGTCGATTTAGTTATTTTTTTGATTTGAAATAGCCTAAGTAAATTATAAAATTTACTTAGGTTTTACCAATTTAAAAAGATTTAATTTTGAAATTAATTCAATGACTATGATAAAAATACATTTCTTTTAATCTGTATAGAAACTAGGGTAGTTTGATGACCACCATCTATTTAGTCAGACATGGTCAAGCTTCATTTGGTAAAAGTAATTACGATGAGCTTTCAAAGAATGGAGAAGCTCAGGCCCAACTTTTAGGTCAATATTTCAAAAATATTTTTACTGAACAACCCTATATTATTTCGGGCAGTATGAAGCGTCATCAACAAACAACACAAATTTCTTTAAAAGAATGTTTTCCTCAGGCCAGTTATGAAGTTGATGGTTTGTGGAACGAGTTCAATCATCAACAAGTATTTTCTTTATATGAACCAAGATTTGCAAAACCAGAATTGTTAAAGCAAGACGTTTTTAAAGAAGTAGATCCAAGGGCGTACTTAGCACAGATCTTTGATGAGGCAATTGCTCGATGGACAAATGAAGCATTTCATCATGAATATGATGAATCTTGGCCAACATTTAAAACTCGAGTGGAAGCAGCACTTAAAAATCTGTGTATAGAACTCACAAATAATCCAGCTCAAGAGGCTGTTGTATTCACTTCTGGAGGGGTTATTTCTGTCATTATTGGTAAATTACTTGAGTTAAGCGTACAGCGAACTTTCGCTTTGAGTTGGTCTATTGCAAATACAAGTGTGACTACATTAAAACTCGTAAATGGTGAACCTCTACTATTAAGTGTAAATGAGCACCAATTTATCAAATCCAAGAACCCAGCTTTGTTAACATGGTTATAGGGATGTTTTATATGAAGGGCAAAAAATTGTGTGTCCTTCTTATATGACAAAAAATATACAGATGAGAAGTTTTTCGGCTAGGAATTTGTTTTTTTTATGGTATAAAAATATCTCAACA
>NZ_GG665970.1:0-11090 GCF_000156555.1 Acinetobacter sp. ATCC 27244 | reverse complement strand
CAACTATTTAAACTTGAGAATAAGAAATGTCTGAACAAAAATATCATTGGTATTTAATTGGCTATACATTTAATGATAAAAGCAGTGGTAGCAACACACGGAATTTTAGTATCCAATTACCTTTAGAGAAGCTTCTGCCACCAGTTTCTAAGTCAAAATTGAATGAGTTGGGTGTTATTGGTCTTGAATGGTTAAAGAAAAATGATCCTTCTTCTGAGCCGGAAAACTTATTTGCTATATCAATTGGTTATTTGGGTGAAATGACGATGCAAGAGTTCAATACTTAAGCTCAAATAACAGATGAGAAAGCCCTATAAGTGGGCTTTCTTTTTTAGCTGAACGCTAATAATTAGATCAAATCAAAGCCATCAGCGAAGACAACGTAACATATCTTAAATTTTGGTTTTGTATAAATGATTGATATCGAGACACATCCTTTAGTTCCATTTTTGCCATCAAAGGCAAAGCTTTTGATGCTTGGAAGTTTTCCACCGCCACAAAGCCGATGGAAGATGGATTTTTATTATCCAAACTACCAAAATGATATGTGGCGGATATTTGGTCTAATTTTTTTTAAAGATAAGGATTATTTTTTAGATTTGCCCAATAAAAACTTTAAAGAACAACTCATTCGAGACTTTTTAACTCAAATTGGGGTAGGAATGTTTGACACTGCTTATCAAGTGAAACGCTTGCAAGGTAATGCATCAGATAAATTTTTAGAAATCGTCACGCCCACAGATTTATCAAAATTGCTAGAGCAAATTCCACTGTGTCACACCATCATGACGACAGGTGATAAGGCAACTGACACGCTAATGCAACATTTCCCTGAGCAAGTAGCTAAACCGATGATTGGGCAATCTGTACAAGTCAATTATATGGATCGGAAATTAAGTTTATATCGTTTGCCTTCATCATCACGGGCATATCCGCTAGCACTAGAGAAAAAAGCAGATGCCTATCGTCAGTTCTTCACGGAAATAGGGTTAGTCTAGTTATCAATATTGATTTACATCATCCATTCCACTGGAAAATATGACACAAAATTCATAGTAAAACGCTGAAACTTAGTGCTTTCAGGATCATGATGATGCTTTATTATCTCGCCATTTTCTTTATGTTCATACCAGATAATATTGCCATCCGTATCAAGTTTGAGCTGATAGGCAACTTGTAGCATATGTTCATCAAGAAGTGTGGTGATTTGATTTTGTAAATGATCAGATTCAACAACCAATCCAACTTCAGTATTTAAGTGAGCCGATCGCGGATCAAAGTTAAAGGAGCCAATAAAAACTTTACCATCTACATCAAAAAATTTTGCATGTAAGCTTGATCGGTTTTTACCTTTGACTGGAATGACACTGCCTGTAGCAACTTCATACCAAGTCCTTTTCTTACGTTCAATATTTGGTTTGAACTCATAAAGTTGCACACCATTTTGCAACAGTGATTTTCGGTATTGACTATAAAAGGAATGAACCACGGCGACATCATTCGCAACTAAACTGTTGGTTAATACACGAACCTTAATGCCGTTATTTGAGAGTTGATTTAAGTATTCTGACCCACGTTTGGTAGGTACAAAATACGCAGAGACTAACTCCATATGTTGTTCTGGTTTCCCCATGATTTTTAAGACTTGAGAATACAAAAGATCTTGTTCCTTTGCTTGTCCTGATGCTTTATTTGGGTGATCCGCAACGAAATGTGCTTTGGCCCATTGAATAGGATAATTTTGAAGTCGAATTTTCAAATAATCTTGAGCAGCCTCTAATTTACTCTCTGTTAATGTATTTTTTTCATCCAATGCCTGATAGTGCTGTTTGATTTGTTCGAGTTGTTGGTTTGTTCCTTTACCAATGAGTTGTTCGGTCGAATAACTCAAATCACTATTCCAAAATTCATTAAATATTTCTACGGCATGATCTACAGAAGATCCATAGAATAAGATATCCATATCACTAAACTGAAATTGATCACTTGCTTCAAAATACTCACTACTAATGTTTCGACCGCCAGTAACAGCAATCGATGAATCCGCAATAGTAAGTTTATTGTGCATACGATGGTTGATCTGATTGAGCCTAAAGATATAGTCAATAAAACGAAGATGTCTGAATTTATATGGATTAAAAATACGAATTTCTAAATTCGGATGTTGAGAAAGTGCTTCAAGTGTTTTATCAAGTTTTGTTCCATTTTGATCGTCGATTAATAAGCGAATTTTCACCCCTCGGTCTGCTGCTTTGAGTAACTCATACAACATCAAGTTGCCGATAATATCGTCATTCCAAATATAATATTGGAGGTCCAGTTGATGTTTTGCATTTCGAATTAAGTGCATACGAGAGGCAATGCTTAGAAATGCGTCATCTAAAGCCAAAACCGCTGTTAGACCTTGTTCAATGTTAAGCTCAGATTGTGGGTCATTTACCCATTTTGTTTTAGTCTGCAAGGGATGATTACTCCACTCATTATTTTGATTGGTTGGTAAAGTACAACCATTCAGTCCTAAGACAATGGCAAGTGTTATGACTTTAAAATGGTATGAATTTTCTATCATTTTATTTGTCAAGATTGAATCCATCTGTAATTTATATGTTGTTGATTTTATATATCTCTAAAACCCTCTTATTTCTAAGGTCTTAATGTAACGATTTAATCTTATTCTATATAAAAGTATCAATATTGAACCAATGTACTATACTAGTGTATAGTATGTTTTTTAGATTTAATGTGGTCGACATTATGCCTAAACAATTACAGGATAAAAAAAGATTCTCACACGTGTAAAACGAATTCAAGGTCAAGTTCAGAGTGTGGAACGTGCTTTGGAAAATGACACAGAGTGTGCTGATATTTTGCAACAAATCTGTGCAGTCCGTGGTGCATTAAACGGTTTGATGACTGAACTCCTCGAAATCCATTTAAAAGATACATTGGTTGTTGGTGACTCTTCTGAGTTGCAACGCAGTCAAGAGCTTATTCAAGTCAGTAAAATTCTTAAATCTTATTTAAAGTAAAATTAAGGAGCAATATTGTGATTAAATCTCGTGCAGCTGTGGCTTTTGCCGCTGGTCAACCACTACAAATTGTAGAGTTAGATGTTGAACCGCCAAAAGCAGGTGAAGTGCTTATTAAAATTACCCATACTGGTGTATGTCATACCGATGCCTTTACTTTATCAGGTGATGATCCTGAGGGTGTTTTTCCAGCAGTATTGGGGCATGAAGGTGCAGGCGTAGTTGTTCAAGTTGGTGAAGGTGTTACAAGTGTTGAAGTGGGTGATCACGTCATCCCTTTATATACAGCAGAGTGTAAAGAATGTTTATTCTGTAAATCAGGTAAAACCAATCTCTGTGTTGCCGTCCGCGCAACCCAAGGTAAAGGTGTGATGCCTGATGGAACCACTCGCTTCTCCTATAATGGTCAACCGATTTATCACTATATGGGATGTTCAACTTTCAGTGAATATACAGTTGTGGCTGAAGTGTCGTTGGCAAAAATCAATCCAGAAGCAAATCATGAACAAGTCTGTTTGTTGGGCTGTGGAGTGACGACAGGGATTGGTGCAGTACACAATACAGCTAAGGTTCAAGAAGGCGATAGTGTTGCTGTGTTCGGTTTGGGCGGAATTGGTCTTGCTGTTGTGCAAGGCGCACGCCAAGCTAAAGCTGGGCGTATTATTGTAGTCGATACTAACCCAGATAAATTTGCACTTGCAAAACAGTTTGGTGCAACTGATTTCTTAAACCCTAAAGATTATGATCAACCCATCCAACAAGTGATTGTTGAAATGACAGGTTGGGGTGTAGATCATTCTTTTGAATGTATTGGTAATACCAATGTGATGCGCTCTGCACTGGAATGTGCTCATCGTGGATGGGGACAATCCGTCATTATTGGTGTAGCTGGTGCGGGGCAGGAAATTTCAACTCGTCCATTCCAATTAGTAACAGGTCGTAAGTGGATGGGTACTGCTTTTGGTGGAGTAAAAGGTCGTACTCAATTACCTAAAATGGTAGAAGATGCGATGAAAGGTGAGATTCAGCTTGAACCATTTGTAACCCATACTATGCCACTTGAAGATATCAATGATGCGTTTGATCTCATGCATGAAGGCAAATCGATCCGTACGGTGATTCATTTTTAATTTTTAAGTTTAGATTTGATGGTGTATAAGCTGCATCATCAAATCATTCAATGTGAATTGATTTATATCATTACTATCAGACTGTGCTGAATTATGGAGCATCTGCATTAAAACAAAGCTTTTTTAGCACCATTAGCTTATCTCTAAATTTAAATAACACTCATATTTAAGACAATATACTGAATTTTATATAAAAAATTAATTGGCACACTTTCTGCATTTATTTATCCAAACTTGTATACAAGATGGGATTCATAAAATGCATGAGATAAAAACTTTAGGTTGGACAATTTCAGAGTGGCAAATAGCTTATTCGAAAAATGAGATCCAACTTGATACTTTAAAAGATTTGGTTGCATCAATTGATCCTCAAGACAATGCGTGGATTTCAATTGCGACGGTAGAACAGATTGAACAGCAAATTCAAGTTCTCAATGAATTAACTAAAGAAGCTGAAAGTTTAGCAAAACAATTTCCACTCTACGGCGTTCCGTTTGCAGTGAAAGATAATATAGATGTTGCAGGGTTTGTAACTACCGCAGCTTGTAAAGCTTTAACGACAGTTGCAGCACAAGATGCTGAAACAGTGCGTTTGTTGAAGCAAGCGGGTGCAATCGTAGTTGGTAAAACCAACCTTGATCAGTTTGCAACGGGTTTAGTGGGAACGCGTTCACCTTTTGGTGCAGTAACAAACAGTTTTAAACCTGAATATGTCAGTGGCGGTTCAAGTTCAGGTTCAGCAAGTGTGGTTGCTCGTGGATTTGTTCCATTTGCTTTAGGTACAGACACCGCAGGTTCAGGGCGTGTACCCGCAGCGTTTAACAATATTGTTGGGTTAAAACCAACCAAAGGGCGGTTTTCAAATCGAGGGTTATTGCCTGCATGTAAAAGTCTAGATTGTATTTCGATCTTTGCTTTAATCGTTGCAGATGCAGACTTGGTTGCAAATGTTTTAGAAGCCTATGATCCATTGGATAGTTATTCACGTAAGCATCCAAAGAATGTGCCAGCGCATTTCTCTAGCAAATTAAAATTTGCCATTCCAGAAAAACTAAATTTCTTTGGCGATGAACAGGCTGAAAAAGCATTTCAGCAAACAATCCAATTACTTGAGTCATTAAATGCTGAAATCACTAAAATTGATTTTTCAGATTTTGAGCAACTGGCAGCGCAACTATATCAAGGTTCATGGGTGGCAGAACGTACCGCAGCCGTTGAAGATTTACTGAAAGCTAATTCTGATGCATTTGATCCAACGGTATTAGAAATTATTAAAAACGGCGAAAAATATTCAGCGGTGGATGCCTATAATGCAGAATATTTAAAACAAGATTTAACTCGAAAAATCCAACAAAAATTGGCTGATTTTGATGCTTTAATTGTCCCAACCGCACCTACAATCTACACCATTGAGCAGCTTCAACAAAATCCGATTGAATATAACGCTCATTTGGGAACATATACCAATTTTACCAATTTAGCCGATCTCAGTGCGCTTGCTTTGCCAGCAGGATTTAGAGCTGATCATCTACCGTTTGGAATCACTCTAATTGCAACAGCTTGGCATGATGCGGCATTGGTTCATTTTGGCAAAGCTTGGCAAAACTATCTTGCACTGAAATTAGGGGCATTGGATAAAACGCTACCTTTAAGTTCTGCTACACCTATTTCGCAACATCATATTCGCGTTGCAGTCGTCGGTGCTCATTTGACAGGTATGCCGCTGAATTTTCAGCTCACCACACGTGATGCTGTACATATCGAAACCACCAAAACTTCTAAAAACTATGCGCTTTATGCCTTGAATGGCACTGTTCCACCAAAACCCGGCTTAGCACGTCAGCAAGATGGACAAAGCATTATTGTTGAACTTTGGGATGTCCCAACTGCTCGATTTGGTGAATTTGTGGCAGAAATTCCGACACCTTTAGGGATGGGCAATGTCGAACTAGAAGATGGGCGCTGGGTGAAAGGTTTTATCTGTGAGCCTTATGGCATAGATGATGCAGAGAATATTAGTCATTTTGGTGGATGGAGAGCCTATATCCAGCATCGTAACAGCCAAACAGCAAACACAGCGAATTAATTGGGGGAAATCATCATGTTTAAAACTGTACTTATTGCAAACCGTGGTGAAATTGCTGTTCGAGCGATTCACACACTTAAAAGATTAGGTGTAACCAGTGTTGCTGTGTATTCGGATAGTGATCGTTATGCGCAACATGTTGAAGATGCTGATATTGCAATTGCATTAGATGGTTTAAAACCAGCTGATACTTATTTGAGTATCGAAAAATTGATTCAGGCAGCTAAACAAACTGGCGCTGAGGCAATCTTTCCTGGTTATGGCTTTCTCTCTGAAAGTGCTGATTTTTCCCGTGCCTGTGAGGAAAATAACATTGCCTTTATGGGGCCAACGGCCGAGCAAATTTTAGAGTTTGGTTTAAAACATCGTGCTCGTGAATTGGCTGCTGCTGCCAATGTACCAATGACACCGGGAACTGGATTGTTGGATAGCTTAGAGGAAGCATTGACTGCTGCAGATCGTATTGGCTATCCAATTATGCTGAAAAGTACTGCTGGTGGTGGTGGTATTGGTTTGACCCGTTGTGATACACCACAAGCGTTAACCAATGCATATGAAAGTGTAAAACGTTTGGGCGAACAATTCTTTAAAGATGCAGGCGTATTTATTGAATGCTTTATTGATAAAGCTCGACATGTTGAAGTGCAAATTTTTGGTGATGGAAAAGGGCAAGTCGTTGCCTTTGGTGAGCGTGATTGTTCTTTGCAACGTCGTAACCAAAAAGTAGTAGAAGAAACACCTGCGGCAAATTTACCTGAAGCGACACGTAAAAAACTACATCAAGCAGCGATAGAACTGGGGAAATCCGTTAATTATCGTAGTGCAGGAACGGTTGAGTTTATCTACGATGCCAATCGAGATGAGTTTTATTTTCTTGAAGTGAATACACGTTTACAGGTTGAGCATCCAGTCACTGAGATGGTTACGGGTCTAGACTTAATTGAATGCATGCTCAAAGTTGCTGCTGGTGATGAACTTGATTGGGCATATCTCAGCAATATTCAGCCGAAAGGTGCAGCGATTGAGGTTCGTGTTTATGCCGAAGATCCTGTTAAAAATTTCCAACCAAGTCCGGGCGTACTGACAGAGGTTGCATTTCCAGAGGGGATTCGGGTTGATACTTGGGTGAAAACTGGCACAGAGATTTCTCAATACTTCGACCCGATGATTGCCAAGATCATTGTTCATGCTGATGACCGTGCCAGTGCTATTGAAAAATTAAAGCATGTATTGGCTGAAACGCGTTTGAACGGTATCAGCACAAACTTGGATTACGCACGTGCCATCGTTTCAGATCAGCGCTTTGAATCTATGCAAATCTGGACAAGAATGTTGGATGATTTCAACTACACGCCAAACGTAATTGAAGTGGTTCAAGCAGGGACGTTGAGTTCAATTCAAGATTATCCGGGTCGTACAGGCTATTGGGATATTGGTGTACCACCATCGGGTCCAATGGATGATTATGCATTTCAGCTTGCCAATCGTATTGTTGGAAATGATGCTAAAGCCGCAGGTTTCGAGTTTACCTTAGTTGGACCAACATTAAAGTTCCATACAGATACAACCATTGCTTTGGCGGGAGCGAGCTGTACTGCTTTGTTAGATGATCAGGAAATTGATTTTTGGAAGCCTGTTGAAGTTAAAGCAGGACAAATTTTAAAAATCGGTCAAGTTGAATCAGGTTGCCGTACATATTTAGCGGTACGAAATGGTTTGGATGTTCCTGTTTATTTAGGCAGTCGTTCTACTTTTGCGCTTGGTAATTTTGGTGGTCATGCAGGTCGTACCTTACGTGTCGGTGACATGATTAAAATGGTTGATCCAGCATTTGCTAGTGCAGAATTGCCACTTGCACATGACGAACCGCAAGCGTTGTCGGCTGACTTGATTCCTGAATATAGTAATGTATGGGAAATTGCGGTGTTATATGGCCCGCACGGCGCACCAGATTTCTTTAAACCTGAGTATGTAGAAGAGTTTTTTGCATCAGAGTGGACAGTTCACTTTAACTCAAATCGTTTAGGTGTGCGTTTATCAGGACCAACACCAAGCTGGGCAAGAGAAAATGGTGGTGAAGCAGGTTTACATCCATCAAATGTCCATGACTGTGAATATGCGATCGGTGCAATTAACTTCACAGGCGATTTCCCTGTGATTCTGGCAAAAGATGGTCCAAGTTTAGGCGGTTTCGTTTGTCCTGTAACGATTGCCAAAGCAGAACTTTGGAAAGTGGGACAACTTAAAGCCGATGATAAAATTCGCTTTTATCCGATTAGTGTTGAACAAGCCAATGAACTTGAACGTCAGCAAATTGAAAATATCCAAAACTTTGCGGAAGCAAGAAAGGTTGTAGAAACGATTGAGCCAATTCAAGAGGTTGTCAGTACGATCTTGGCACAACGAGAACCAACTGAATTGTCACCAAAAACAGTGTATCGCCAAGCAGGTGATAGTTATATTCTCTTAGAATACGGCGAAAATGTTTTAGATTTGGCTTTACGTTTACGGGTGCATCAACTGATTCAAATGATCCGTAATGCAAAAATTGTAGGCGTATTGGAGTTGTCACCGGGTGTTCGTTCACTACAGATTAAATACGATGGTTTAGTGACTCCACAATCACAGTTGATTGCTCACTTACTTCAACTTGAAGAAGAAATGGGAGATTTAAGTCAATTAAAAATCCCATCTCGTATCGTACATTTGCCGATGGCATTTGAAGATAGTGCAACTTTAGGAGCTGTAGAACGCTATCAAGAAAGTGTTTGCTCTAAAGCACCGTGGTTGCCAAATAACGTTGATTTTATCCAACGCATTAATGGCTTGGCAAATCGGAATGAAGTCAAAGATATTATTTTTGATGCAAACTACTTAATTCTTGGCTTGGGTGATGTGTATTTAACAGCACCTTGTGCCGTACCGATTGACCCACGCCATCGTTTACTCAGTTCTAAATATAATCCAGCTCGTACCTTTACCGCAGAGGGAACAGTGGGTATTGGTGGCATGTACATGTGTATCTACGGCATGGATTCACCGGGCGGCTATCAATTGATAGGGCGTACTTTACCAATTTGGAACAAGTTTAAGAAAAACAAACAATTTGGTGATAAACAATGGTTCTTACAATTCTTTGATCAAATTAAATATTTTGAGGTGACAGAAGAAGAACTGAATCAATGGCGCGCTGACTTTGAAAATGGTCGTGCTGAGATCAAGATTGAAGAAACAGAATTCGATTATGCGGATTATGTAAAATTCTTAGAGAATGAAGCTGAAAGTATTGCCGAGTTTAAAGCTAAGCAACAACAAGCATTCACAACTGAAGTGGATCGCTGGAAAGAGGAGTTTGCAGCTCAACCTGAAGAACAGATTCAAGAAAATAACCATGCTGATTACAGTCATTTAGCATCATTAAATGCATCGATGACAGGTAATATCTGGAAAATTTTTGTTGAACATGGTCAAGAGGTTAAAAAAGGTGAAACTATTGCTATTATTGAAGCAATGAAAATGGAACTTCCTGTTTATGCAGAAGAAGATGGCATTGTAAAAGCTATTATTTGTAGAGCAGGGCAAACCGTACATAGTGGTGAACCACTGGTTTATATGGAATAAGGCAAGGTTGCATGAAAGAAACTAAAATAAAAAACAACAAAAAGCTCAGACAATTTGTCTGAGCTGGTTTACCAACGCATCAAGAATGATATCTTTGATTTCAAACTGATGCCAGGTGAACGTTTCACTGAATCTGAAGTTGCAAAAGCTTATGATGTAAGTCGCACCCCAATCCGACAAGCATTATATCGTTTGCAACAAGAGGGTTATGTTGATGTGAGTTTTCGTAGCGGTTGGCAAATCCGACCGCTCAATTTTCGATATTATGAAGAACTTTATGATGTCCGGATCGTATTAGAAAAAGATTCGATTCGTAAACTTTGTCAGATGGATCATCAAAACTCGGTTGAATTATCCGTTTTAAAAGATTTATGGTTGATTGAACCTCATCAATATCTAAAAGATATTAAACAATTGTCACAACAAGATGAGGATTTCCATTGCGCTTTAGTTCGTGCCTCTGGGAATAATGAAATGGCGAGAATTCATCGTGATTTGAGTGAGCGAATCCGTATTATCCGTCGCTTAGACTTCTCTAAAGATTATCGCGTTGAAGCGACTTATCAGGAGCATCAGAAAATACTGGGTTATATTTTTAATCGTAAAGTAGATGAAGCTATTCAGGCGATTGAAGCACATATCATGCAAAGTCGTGATGAAGTGAAAAAAATTACTTTACAGATGTTGGATTCGAGTCAGTTTTATTAGAATGTACTATTTGTCTGATATAAATTAAGAAAAAATTAACAGTTTCAACGTGGAAATAATTGTTTTTACGACCAAAACCTAGTTTTGTTGTAACGTGCTAATTTTAAAAATTAATTAACTTAAACTATAAGCATATTGGTAGCATTTTAGAATTATGTTTTTTTATTAATTGGTATTCTTACGTCTTCATTTATTGTTTGAGAATGATTTTTATATGCTGGATAATCTACCCATAATTGTTTTTTTAGGTCTTATTCTAGGTTTTTTATTTGGAAAGTTTTATGAAATTGTTTTTAGAGGCTGTGCAAAGTTTTTACTTAAAATAATGACTACACAAGATGGAAAATCAACAAGAAGAAAAATTATTTCATATGCTTTATCAGGTATTGTAGTTGTATTCTTTTTTTTATATTTGTTGTTATTGTCTCCATTCATATCCGATGAACTTTGGGTTTATTGCTACAATTCATATTTTTTGGGTATTGGAATAGGTCTCATGCTTAAAAAACAATACTT
>NZ_GG665971.1:0-15152 GCF_000156555.1 Acinetobacter sp. ATCC 27244 | reverse complement strand
ATAAATAAAAATAAAATTTAGATGTATTTTGAATGTATTTTTTCATAAATTCTTATAATAATCAGTGTAATATATTTATTATATTCTTTTGTATATTGATTCCTTATTAAAATAGTTGGTTATTTATTTTAAATCCGACTAAAATACTTATAATTAAATATTAAATTCCAACTTAAATTGTTGGTTATTTATTTTTTATCAAAATAAAAAGTTGATTAAAATGGTGGGTATTAAATAAATTTTAATGTTTACATGAGGTTGTATATCTGTGCCTTAAAAATATACAGCGTAAAGATTTAAAATGAATTAAACCAAGTAAAATACTATGTTTTCTGGGGGAGAATAAATGAGGAAATTACTCTAGCTTTTTTCTATTGATTTGTTCTGATTTAAAAAAGTGGCAAAGAAGATGTTTTTGGATACTTTATTGTTATTTTTTGTAACAATGCACTGTAAAACGTGCTTTTAACACTTTAATCAGCCGTAAAGAGCTTGTTTGAGGTAGATATTTTTTTTGCAAGGTAGTGTGCATTTGATCTTTGACTTATTAATAGTACTTGAGATTGTAGCTCTAACTCACCATATTCTGGCTCAACTTGTACATAATACAGTTGTCCAAATTCATCACGAACACGTGCTTGAGCTGAAAACCCAGGGCGAGCATTCCCCGTGGAAATTGTTGCCAAACGACCCACCAAGTTAGCGTGAGTATGAGTCACTTTAGGTTTAATCACTTGATCTAGACAGTGAATCATAAAGACCGTAAAAAATATGTCGATAATTAATGCTGGGATAAATAAATAGTAAGGGGAGATAAAGTAATGTTGAATTGCAAAAAAAGAAAGTTCTAAAAAATAGCCTGCAAAACTAAAATTAATCAGCAGGAAAACAACGATCAGATATTTCGAAAATTTAACGTCTAAAAGAGGTGAGTTTAAAATCCACTCAGGAGTCAGTTTTTTGACCAGATGACTTGGCCGTAACCCAATCAGAATACCAATTGTTTCTGCGATGCTGAGCACAATCAAAGCGACTACACTCATGTGAAAAGGCATCAGATAGTAGTTTAGAAAAAACTCAGTCATAGCAGAATACTAATTTAAGAATTAATCAACAATATAAATACCACCATCAGAGTGGACTTCCAAATTAACTTTTTCAAGGAAGTCACCAAGACATGGTCCAGAAATACATTCACCAGTTTCAACTGAGAATAGTGCACCATGAGTAGAACATTGTATGTATTCACGATCTTGATCTAAGAACTGATTTTCTAAATACTCAAGTTCGGTTTGCAAATGTGGGCATACGTTTTGATAAGCGTAAAAACCACCATCCTTTTGAGTAATAAAAATAGTTGTCCCTTTCATTGTGTCAAACGCACGCGATTCACGTTCAGGGACTTCTTCAGTCATGCAAATCTTTTCCATGTTAAGCACATTCCTGTTGTGTGGTTTTAAACTGCTCAAAGAGTTTAGCGTAATGATCGACTGATAAACGTGGACCAAATTGGGCAACAACTTCGCTTGATATCAAAATTGAAAGTTGTGCAGCTGCTTGTAGGCTTAATCCAGCATTGATTGCATATAAAAATGCTCCAGAAAAAGCATCACCAGCACCGTTAGCATCTACCGCTTCAACATGTCGGCCCGCAACATGAAATTGTTGAGCTGGATCAATGATCATTGCGCCATTTGCACCTTGTGTAATCACAATATGTTGATTTTTGATTTTCAAAACTTCAATAGCATCATTGAGATTATCAGTCTCGCTAAACATCAACGCTTCTTGTTCATTGCAAAACAATAAATCTACGCCATCACCCAATAGTTCTTCAAGCCCAGTACGTGCATATTGCACCATTGCTGGATCTGAAAGAGAAAGAGCGATCTTAACACCATGTTCTCTAGCGATTTGGCGTGCTTGTTTCACAGCTTCACGAGCTGATTCACTGGTTGATAGATATCCTTCGATATAAAGCCATTTCGCTGTTTTTAATGGTTCAAAATCAATTTGTTCATCAGAAAGCTCAGCAGTAATACCAAGATAAGTTTGCATAGTACGTTCTGAATCAGGACTAATCAGGACCATGCATGTACCAGTGACACCTTCACTGATTGATTGAGCTGTGGTTTTAATACCAGCGTCATTTAAGCCATTTAAATAAATCGAACCAAGTTCATCGTTCCCGACACGGCATCCATAAAATGCTGTTCCACCTAATGAACTAAAAGCAACCGTTGTATTTGCTGCTGAACCGCCACTTGCTTGCCCTTTATAAGTCTGGGTATCTTGTAGTTTTTGATATAACGCAGATTGAGTTTCACCATCAGCCAACTGCATTGTGCCTTTTTGCAAAGCATGTTCTGTTAAAAACTCATTTGAGACTTTAAATTCTTGGTCAATGAGCGCATTCCCAATTGCAAAAAGATCAACAGTTGCCATGTTTGTCATCACATTAAAAATCAAAACATAAAGTTTACACTAATGCTCAGGATTACTGTAGGTTGTTGAGAAAAAATCAAGTTTAGAATGATTTTAGATTTTCATCTTGGATATCGCTCAGTCGATGAATTTTTCTACAAAAATAGACTAATTTACATGGATATCGATTACGATTCTTCGGTAGACTCTCAAGAGTAACTATTTAAATAGATAAATTGGAGATCATATGACTGTCGATGTTTCTGAAAGTATTGCTAAAACGACTCATCCAGCGTTTCAGTTATTACGCCAACACCATGTAGAAGCACTCGATATTCACGTTTTAGAATATAAGCACAAAGTTACTGGTGCGGTTCATTATCACTTAGCAACCAATCATGACGAAAATGTATTTTTGGTTGCATTTAGAACCCAACCTATGGATTCGAAAGGGACTGCGCATATCCTAGAACATACAGCATTATGTGGTTCTGAAAAATTTCCTGTTCGTGACCCTTTCTTTTTAATGATTCGCCGTTCACTCAATACGTTTATGAATGCTTTCACGGCAGCAGACTGGACTGCTTATCCATTTGCAACACAGAATAAAAAAGATTTTCAAAATTTATTATCTGTTTATTTAGATGCAGCTTTCTCAGCGAATTTGAATCCTTTGGACTTTGCTCAAGAAGGGATTCGAATTGAACTTGAGAATGATCAAGCCGTTTATAAAGGTGTTGTTTTTAATGAAATGAAAGGCGCTATGAGTGCCCCTACAGATCAGCTTTATCATCAGCTTGCACATCATTTATTCCCTGAAACCACCTATCACTATAACTCTGGCGGTGATCCTAAAGACATACCAGATTTGAGCTATGAACAGTTGGTGGATTTTTATAAAACCCATTATCACCCAAGTAATGCTGTATTTATGACTTTTGGCAATCAAAGTGCTTATGATCTACAAGAGCAATTTGAAAAGTTGGCGTTACATAAGTTTTCTCAAGGGACTACTTTATATTCAAAACCAGAGAAGCGTTTAGCAGCACCGATTACAGTAACAGAATCTTATGCAGTTGATAGTGATGATTTAAACGATAAGACTTATCACGTATTGTCATGGTTATTGCCAGAAACAAGTGATATTAAGTTACGCTTAGGCATGCGTTTAGTCGAAGGGATCTTATTAGAAAACTCTGCCTCGCCATTGCGCCATTATTTAGAAACCTGTGGTTACGCTCAATCTACAGGACCAATTATGGGTGTTGATGACAGTAACTTTGAAATGACTTTCTACTGCGGCGTGCAAGGTTCAAATGCTGAGCATGCTGAAACATTCAAAAATGGTGTTTTAAATATTTTAAAAGAGGTTGCATCAAAACCTGTTGATCAGGATCTCGTGGATGCAATTCTTCATCAAATCGAATTACATCAGCGTGAAATCAATGGTGATGGTACACCTTATGGTTTAAGTTTGATTCTGAATGGTTTGAGTAGTGCAATTCACCACAACGACCCAATTCATGTTTGGGATGTAGACTCAGCAATTGAGCAAGTCAAAGAAGAGCTAAAAGATCCGATGTGGCTGTCTAATTTAATACAGACACACTTGTTGGATAATCCACATCGCGTACAAATGACTTTGGTGCCAGATGCAACTAAGTCAGCAAAAGAACAACAAGATGAACAAGCGCGTTTGGCTGAAATTACTGCGAACCTAACTGAAGAACAAAGGATCGAGATTCAGCAAAAAACGGATGCTTTAAAAAAGCGTCAAGATACGCCTGATGACCTTGAGTTATTGCCAAAAGTTGGCTTGGAGGACATTCCTGCTGATCTTCAGATCGTACAAGGTCAATTGCGTGAGATCATTTGTAATCGTTTAGACACGCCATTGAATCTTTATCATGCGGGAACCAATGGTATTTATTATCAACAAGTTTTGATTCAAATCCCTGATGAAATTGTTCAATCTCCATACTTCAATTTACTGTCTATCTTGATGGGTGAAGTTGGTGCAGGTGAATACAATTATCTTGAGTTACAACAGATCCAAACGGCTGTAAGCGGTGGCTTGGGCATGGGTGCATCTTTACGAAGTAAGGTTGATGATAAGGATCGTATTAGTGCTTGGTTGACGCTTACAACTAAGTCACTTACACAAAAACTTGATGCAATTCAGTTATTGAAATTGGCTTTTGAAAAGCTTCGCTTTGATGAGAAAGATCGGATTATCGAGTTATTACAGCAACGTAAAACTCGTTGGCAGTCGCGTTTATCGGGTTCTGGACATAGCTATGCGATGCAAACAGCATCTCGTCAAATGAGTGCATTGGCTCGCCGTGATTATCATAATACTGGTCTAGGTGCTTTAAATTGGCTCAGTGAGCTTGTGAGCAAGATTGACAAAGATGATGAGGCTTATCAGGCACTCATTGTTGAGTTACAAGCAATACACCGTATGTTATTGCAAGCACCAAAACAATTCTTATTGGTTTGTGAAGAACATCAGTCTGATCGATTGGTTGAAGAAATCCAAAACGTCTGGGATAAGTTAGAGGTTGATCCTACACCTGTAACACTGACTCAGATCGAACGAGTGGATAGCAATGTTGATGAGGCATGGCTAATCCAAGCAAATGTACAGTTTTGTGCATCTGCCTATCAAGCTGTTGATGTTTCACATCCTGATGCTGCACCATTAATGGTGCTAGCAGCTTATCTACGTAACGGTTTCTTACATAGTGCGATTCGTGAAAAAGGTGGCGCATATGGTGGTGGAGCAAGCTATGATGGAAATGCGTGTTCATTCCGTTTTTACAGCTATAGAGATCCTCGCTTAGAAGAAACTTTTAAAGATTTTGAAGCGAGTATTCAATGGTTACTAAACAGCGAACAGTATCCGTATCAACTAGAGGAAGCGATTTTAGGTCTTGTTGCAAGCATGGATAAGCCAGGTTCGCCAGCTGGTGAGGCGATTACTGCTTGTTATGCTTATTTGCATGCACGCACACCAAAATTCCGAAAATTACTACGTGAACGCTTGTTAAATGTAACCTTGGCTGATTTGCAACGTGTTGCGAAACAATATTTACTCGAACAGAAACCAGTTAAAGCTGTTGTTGCTCCATTTGCAAAGCGTGAGGCTTTACAACAACTTGGTTTTAATATTCAACAGGTTAATTAAAAGAAAAGTTGGAGACATCTATGACGTTCAAATCATTTGAACGTAGTCATCTTGGGCTGAGTGTTATTACGATACTCAGTTCACTCACTACGTCATTGGCAAATGCACAAGCGACAGCACCTGCAAGCCCAGCCACTGCGGAAGCCTGTGTCGCTTTAGCATCCAATGCAGACCGTTTAGCATGTTATGACCGTCTTTTTAAAGCACCCACCATTATCGAGTCAGTGGAGCAACCAGCACCAGAACCTGTTTTGGCTGCATCTGCGCCTGTGGTAGAGCGTAAAGAAAGTCCGCAAGCAGAGTCACTAAAAGACAAAGTTGTACAGAAAGTCAGTGATTTTCACATATTAGGACCAGCACCAAAGTTTGATCCAAACGTGTCGTTATTAGACCGCCGCTGGGAGCTTTCAGAAGAAAGCAAATTAGGTGCTTGGAATATCCGTGCCTATCAACCAGTCTATTTGTTACCTGTATTTTGGACCAGTAATAAAAATGAATTTCCAAGCAGTCCAAATCCTGTAAATACGGTAGATGAGAAGCAAAATCTAACGTCATCTGAAGCCAAGTTTCAGCTTTCTTTAAAGACCAAAGCTTGGGAAAATATCTTTGGAAATAATGGTGATCTCTGGTTGGGCTATACGCAATCTTCACGCTGGCAAGTTTACAATTCAGAAGAATCACGACCATTTCGTGAGACCAATTATGAACCTGAAGCGAGTTTGATGTTTAGAACCAATTATGAAATTTTAGGTTTGAATGCGCGTTTGCTTGGTGTCACGTTGAACCACCAATCAAATGGTCGTTCAGATCCGTTATCTCGTAGTTGGAACCGTGTGATTTTTAATCTTGGTTTTGAAAAAGATAATTTCGCACTTATGCTGCGTCCTTGGTATCGGGTAGAAGAAGATGCCAAAGATGATAATAACCCTGATATTAAGGATTATATTGGTCGTGGCGATTTAACCGCATTTTACCGTAAGGGTGATAATGAATTTTCTTTAATGTTACGACATTCATTAAAAGGCGGAGATCGCTCGAATGGCGCAGTTCAGTTTGATTGGGCATTTCCTATTACAGGCAAGTTGCGTGGACACTTCCAATTGTTTGATGGTTATGGTGAAAGTTTGATTGACTATAATCACAAAGCAACTTATGTCGGTTTGGGTGTGTCGCTGATGAATTGGTATTAAATGGGCTTAAATATTCCTAAACCTTTGCTGGAGCTAGAGGCAAATTGTGGTGTATTTGCAGTTTGGTTGATTGTAAAACAATATGATACCCATATTGATATTGCTGATCTAATTCGTTTGTGTCGCCATGATCAGCAAGAAGGTACATTTACCATTGCTTTAGCTGTAGCATTAAAAAAAATAGGTTTTAAGGTCTCATTTTATACCGATCCTGATCCAAATATTGATGATAATGAAAGACAAAGTTACTTTGATGCTGAGCGTTTAAACATTCCAGTTCAAGCTGCTTTGTCTTACTTCGATATTCAGCAAGCCTTTGATCATGGGAAATTTGTCATCGTATTCTATGATACTTTTCAAGGCGTTGGTAATCAGTCCTTAATTTATTCTATTGATGAACAACAAATTAGTTTCTGTGATCATTTTGATGTAATGACCAAAAACGAATTTGAACAACAACGCCAAGCTGATGGTATTTGTAGGCAAGTCGTTGTTGTTGAACACGCTTAAATGACAATCCTCATCACCCAATCTGAATATTTGCAGTAGGGTGTTTTAAACGACTCTTTTTTGGAGTAGCGATTAAATAAGCTAGTGTGAGTGGTCCTAGCCGACCCGTAAACATCAATAGGCACAGGACAAGTAGGCTGCCATCATGTAATTCTCCAGTCGCACCTCTCGACAGTCCTACGGTACAGGCGGCTGATAACACTTCGAACATCAAGTCCAGTACATCAAGTTCAGGTTCTAATATCAATATAATAAAGCCACCAAGAAATATGAGCATTCCAGTTATGGCCGCAACAGCGAGGGCTTTATAGGTCGTTTCTTGCGAAATGGCGTGATTAAAAATGCGGATTTCGTCATTACGTCGTAGAAATGCAACCACACACAGCACCAAAATGACAAAGGTTCCAACTTTGATTCCGCCTGCAGTACTCAGAGAGCCACCTCCAATAAACATGAGTAACATGGTGAGAAGTGTTGTACTGTTATTCATTGAACCTGTGTCAATTGTATTGAAACCCGAGGAACGAGGTACCGTGGCTTGAAACCATGAATTGACGGCTTGTTCACCAAGACTCATTGACCCTAATGTCATCGGATTACGCGATTCTAAGAGCCAAATCATGATGAAGGCAAATATATTGATAATAACGATGGTACTTACAACAAGTTTGGTGTTTGGACTAAGTTTTCTCCATTTTTTATTCTGTTTAATATCCATTAAAACTAAAAAACCGATTCCACCTAAGATGTACAAAAGACTAATGGTGAGACAAATAAAGTAATTGCCATAAAAATTGCTCAGTCCATTGTCAAATAGAGAAAATCCAGCATTGTTAAAAGCGGAGATACTATAAAAAACAGAGTAGTAGAGTCCTTTTGGTATCCCATAAAGAGGAATAAAGCTGGTTGATAATATGATAGCGCCAATCAACTCAAAGAAAATGGTATAAGCCACAACACCTTTAGCAATAAAAGTGACTTTCGATAAGCTTGTTTGTCCCAAGCTTTCTTGTGCCATCATCTGTTGCTTTAAGCCCACTTTTGGAGACAAACTGAGTGCTGCTAATATCGCAAAGGTCATAAAACCCAATCCACCCGACTGGATCATCAGCAGAATAATAAATTGTCCAAAATGTGTATAAGACTCTCCAATATTAACCACAGACAAGCCTGTAATCGTCACGGCAGAGGTCGCAGTGAAAATGGCATCCATCCAAGAAATTTGTCCAGTATGCGAAATAGGAAGCTTAAGTAACAAAGTTCCAATTACGATAAAGCTAAGAAATCCGATGGCAAGAAGAGACGGGGGACTTAGATTAAAAATCTTTTGTGTCTGTGTTTTCGTTGTCATTTTATTGGAAACACTCAGAGAGTTTTTTAAGATTTACAAGTAATCCTTCTAAGATAAGTACATCTCCTTTATTTAATGTAAAGGTGGTGTCTGTTTCATAGAAGATATCTTTATTGCGTTTAACCAATAGAAGTTTGACGTGAGGTGCTAGCTGCATCAAGCCGGATAAATTAATACCATGTAATTTTTCTTTGATTGGAACTTTAATAATAAAGTGATCATCATCCAATGCCATATATCGACTTACCATTGGATAGTTGAGTGCCTGTGCAACGCGAACACCCATATCTTCTTCAGGATGAATAATTTTATTAATATTGAGATGAGATAAAATAGTATGGTGTGCTTTGGTTTTTGCTTTGACCCAAATTTTATCTATTCCTAGATTTTTTAAACTGAGCACGCATAAAATGCTGGCTTCGATGTCTTCACCGATTGCAACAACAACAGCATCACAGTTTTGTACATTCAACTCATCTAGTACATGTTCATCAGTAGCATCTGCGATAACCGCATGAGTAATTTTGTCTGCAAGGTTTTCGACATTACGTTTTTGGGTGTCTATGCCGATAACATCATGATTTAGCTTAGTAAGTTCAAGTGCAACAGTTGCACCAAAACTGCCTAAACCAATGACTGCAAATTGTGCCATAACGGTCCTTAACTAAATGATTAGAATGTCTTTTTATCTATTTTAAAATGGATAAAAATTCTCTTTGTAATGATTTTGTGTTGCTCGAAAACATTTGTCTAGTACACATAAAAAGAAAACCGACAACTGTCGGTTTTCTTGACTGTGATTTTTACTTTAAGAAACGCTTATATCCAATATTGTCGCTAATTTCAGCATATGGATAAGTGATTTGTTCAAGCGTCTCAATAAGCCCATCCGGATTTTGCTTCGCATCAGTGGCTTGTAAACCAACCAGTACTCGACCTTCGGCAGCGCCGTGATTACGGTAGTGGAATAACGTAATGTTATGCGTTGGTCCTAATCGCTCAAGGAAGGTTAATAGTGCACCTGGTCGTTCAGGAAATTCCACACGGAATAAACGTTCGTTTTCAATATTGGCATGACCGCCAATTAGATATCGAATATGTAGTTTAGCAACTTCATCATCTGAAAGATCATCTACTTCATATTGCTGCTTTAACATCTCATGAATTTCGTGACGCTCAGTTTCGCCGCCTTTTAGGCTAATACCAACAAACACCTGTGCTTGATTACTATCACTTGCACGATAATTAAATTCAGTAATATTGCGACCCTGTAATGAACGGCAGAAATTAAGAAATGCACCTTTTTGTTCAGGGATGGTGACAGCATAGATTGCTTCTTTACGTTCACCTAATTCAGTACGTTCAGCAATATAACGGAGGCGATCAAAGTTCATGTTTGCACCACAAACAATTGAGACCATGTTCTTATCGCTGATTTGATGTTCGGCAACGTATTTTTTTATACCAGCCAAAGCCATTGCACCAGAAGGTTCAACGATACTACGATTTTCATCATAGGTATCTTTGATTGCAGCACAGATTTCATCGGTATTTACCGTAACAATTGTTGGATCAACAATCGGACCTGAATTGTCTGATTTACGCAGTTGTACCATTTCAAAAGGAAGTTCACCAATTTGTGCAACTGCTGTGCCATCTGCAAATAATCCAACATGCGGTAAAATCACACGTTCATTGGCCGCGAGTGCAGCTTTTAAACAAGCTGACTCTTCATACTCAACACCGATCACTTTGACGTGTGGTGCAACTTCACCTAGATAGGCAGCTACACCTGCAATTAAACCACCACCGCCGACAGCAACAAAAACATATTCGACATCACGCCACTGACGTAAGATTTCATTGGCAATGGTGCCTTGTCCAGCAATGACCAGTTCATCATCGTAGGGCGGAATAAAAACTAAACCTTCTGCTTCAGCACGTTGTTTGGCATATTTATTCGCGATATCAAAGCTGTCGCCATGTAAAACCACCTGACCACCAAGATTTTTAACAGCTTGTACTTTAATGT
This sequence comes from Acinetobacter sp. ATCC 27244, assembly GCF_000156555.1. Classification (NCBI taxonomy): domain Bacteria; kingdom Pseudomonadati; phylum Pseudomonadota; class Gammaproteobacteria; order Moraxellales; family Moraxellaceae; genus Acinetobacter; species Acinetobacter sp. ATCC 27244. Next base: position 4,458 of record NZ_GG665971.1, on the reverse strand, counting down.
CAGGTGTGGTGCTTGGCATGACAATGATGGCATGGATACCTAATTTTTTTCCTGATAAAGCAACACCTTGAGCATGATTTCCTGCTGAAGCACAGATTACCCCACGCTCAAGTTGGTCTTTTGGAAGCTGGCTAATACGGTTATAAGCACCGCGAAGTTTGAAGGAGAAAACAGGCTGTAAATCTTCACGTTTAAATCGAATATTATTATTAATTTTTTGACTAATTCGTGGAGCTGCTTCTAGCGGTGTTTCAATCGCAACATCATAAACCGTTGCTTGTAAAATTTGTCGTACCACACGAGACAGCATGTTCATCTTCCCTATAACAGTTTAAAATAGGGGATCATTGTAGCAAACCCCTGTGCATTTGCGCTGTTTTCTTACAGCAAATGTCAAAATAGTTGAGTGAAGTCATGAGTCTATATGCAACCCAAGATGAAAAAAAACAAGCTGCGGCTAAAGCAGCTTTAAAACATTTGCCTAAAGGCGGCATTTTGGGCGTAGGAACTGGAAGTACGGTTAACTTTTTAATTGATTTGTTACCTGAATTGCAATTAGAAGCAGCAGTTGCGAGTTCAAATGCAACAGCAGAACGCCTTAAGGAATTGGGTATCGAAGTTGTTGATATGAACTCTGTAGGCGGCCTAGATGCTTATGTAGATGGAGCTGATGAGATAGATCGTCATATGCATATGATCAAAGGTGGTGGTGCCGCGTTGACACGTGAGAAAATTGTTGCTTCTATTGCCAAAAAATTTATTTGTATAGTTGATGATTCGAAATGGGTTGAGCAATTAGGACGTGATTTTCCGTTACCTGTTGAAGTGATCCCGATGGCACGTTCAGCTGTCGCACGTAAAATTGTCGCTTTAGGCGGTGATCCTGTATATCGTGAAGGTGTTGTGACTGATAATGGGAATGTGATTTTGGATGTTTATAATTTAAATATCCTCAATCCAATTGAGTTAGAGAAAACATTAAATAACATCCCAGGTGTTGTAACCAATGGTATTTTCGCACTCAATGCAGCAACGATCGCAATTGTTGCAACCAATAATGGAATTGAAGAGCGTGTAGCGCAGTAATGGTATCTGTTTCTGTAGAAACACCATTACCAGAAGTCAAAGTAGTTCGACATGCAAGGGCGAGAAATTTGCGTTTGCGTGTCGAGCCAACTGGCATTCGTTTGACGGTACCGCTGTTTTGTACTAAACGTCAGATTCAACAATTTTTAAATCAATCCGAACCCTGGCTTTTGGCTACATGGGCGAAGCAACAACAGCAACTGCTTCAAACATCCACTTTTCCTGAGCAATTGGTATTATTCGCCCATACTCAACCATTCTCCATTGTGAAACAAAAACAACGCCACATCTTTATATTTAATTGGGAATTACAGACGTTATTTATCCGAGAGATAGAGTCTGAAAAAGCACTACAAGCAGCGGTATTGGCTTATGCAAAACAATTTTTACCTGAATATTTAAATCAAATCAGCCGAGAAATCGGCTTGCCTTACCAAGCGTGTACAGTCCGAAAACCAAAGACAAGGTGGGGAAGTTGTACCTCTAAACATGACATCATGTTAAATGCAGCTTTGGTTTTGATGCCTGAGTCGATTGTTCGCTCTGTTTGTGTGCATGAATTGGCACATACCAAACATTTTGATCATAGTGAAGCTTTTTGGGCTGAAGTTGCGAAACATGATAGAAATTACATCGAACATCGTAAACAGTTGAAGCAGGTTCAATTACCGAGTTGGTACTATCAAAAATAATAACGTCTGATTGGTTTATTTAACCATTAAAAAAACGATTGCGTTGAATTTCTAATCCTCGTCTTAAACGAAGAGCTTGTTTGAGACTAGGCACATCATTCTGCCACTGCTTGAGTGTGAGAATGATTGCGATAATTTCAATGCGTGTCAGGATTCCTAGCCAAATAACTGCGTTAAATAAAAGTTGTGATTGTCCTGTAAGTGTGATTTGAACCAGCAATGCAAATAAAAATAAAGTCCATATTTTTGCCCCAATCGTATGAGTTGCAATTTCTTTCTTAAATTTAAAGTAGCTGATGATATAAGTGAATGCTTCAAAGATAATTAAAATAATGATTGGAAAAATATGTTGTTTAAAGAACTCTGGTTGCTGCAAATAAATTGCACTGATCGCACAGATAAAGAAAATTTGGTCAATATTTGAGTCTAATCTACGTAGACTCTGATCTGAGATGCCCAAATGTCGAGCGATGATGCCATCAAAAATGTCACTGAGAAGTCCTAATGTCAGGAAGATTACAGTGTAAATGGGATAAAATTTGATTTGCATTAGGGTAATAATAACAATGAGTATGCCAAGGATGAGCCTTAAATAAATAAGGAGTTTAGGAATTTTCTTTGTGATTGGCATCAAATTTAAGCTTGAATCATCATGTTGGAAAGAGTATAGCATTCACATTAGTGGTTATGTGCATGACTCAATTTCCATAGATAAAAACGACCACAAATATTGTGGTCGCCTTAATTGGTACTGTTTATCTTGAGGCGTTTTGTTGAATGCCTAACGCATCACGGATAATAAAGAATAAATCTGTTTGATCTAGTAAGCCAGATACGTTCGCAGCACGAGGTCCATAAGCCGCAATACGGACTTGTGCACCAGTATGATGTTGACTTGAACCCTCTGGAGCGGTGCCATAGTTGATTGCCATTGCCACCCCATCTTTGGTTTTCAGAGCTGCAGTTTGTCCTGGGCTATCTCCATTTATTGGTATAATTTGGCTTGTATGTGCATGATCACCTGTTACAACAATCAATGTCTCGCCGTGTTCTTTTGCAAATTTAAGAGCAACTTGAATGGCTTCATCAAGCTGTACAGTTTCACCAATTTGTCCACATGGATCGGCTGCATGATTTCGTTTATCAATAGAACCGCTTTCAACCTGTAAAAAGAAGCCCTTTTCATTGTTGCTTAATAGCTCGATCGCTTTTTCTGTCATTTGTGCCAAGCGTGGTGTTTGAATAGAAAAGGCACTATTATCTCGGCAGCTTTCAGCACCTTTTTTATGTCCATTTAATTGTGTTACTGGACCACTCCAGATAACGGGAAGGTTGCCATCGGCGAATAAGCCGAGTAAAGGCTGGTTTTGATTGGCACTATCAACTGCTTTTAACGAGTTTAGGTCTTCAACAATACGATAATTTTCTAATTTTGCGCGTTCAAGTAAGGTCTTATCTTTGAAAGGACCTGCTTTTGCAACTTCATAGAATGTTTTCTTGCCGCCACCTAAAGTAATGTCAGCACGTGTTGTTAAAAGCTGTTCTGTGATCGAACCTAATCCACCATTTTCCAATGCGCTTTCAGGACAACGTTTAGTGGTTTCATTTGGTCCATAACACTTACGTGCGCTGATATGCGAGACTAAAGCGGCAGGGGTTGCATCTTGCAGCTCTGTGGTGGTTACATTACCTGTCGCAAATCCAGCTTTTTTTGCTAGCTCTAATAGTGTTGCATGATGGTTTCCGCGAATATCTAGGCCTAAGGCATTGTTATAAGTTTTAATTCCAGAAGCCCATGCAGTTGCTGATGCTGCGGAGTCGGTCACGTAATCAACTTCGCCATCTTTATTTAATGAATAAGTCGTATAGCTTCCAGTGAAAGGTAAGACGTCCAAGCCTTTAAAATAACCAGCCGCGCCTTCTGCATAGTTTCGTGCTGCGGTGATTTCAGAATCGCTCGTACCATCACCAATAAATAGAATTACATGCTTGACGGTTTTGTCACTCAGAGACTCTCGCATTGCTTGAGTACGTTCTTTTTTTAAACGAGTTGCTCCGCCAAATTCACTAACATTACCATTTGCACCAACTTCAAGAAGTTCACCATTAAATTGAGGTGTTGTTACGGGTGGCTTTGGTTTTTCTAAAGGTTGATTTGATGATGAGTAATTATTGTCATCTCCGCCACATGCGGTAAATAATAGAGAGGTGATTAATATAGGTAAAAGTAATGGTTTTAGTTTCAAAGTTTTTTCTCTAAAAATTAGTTGATAAGTAAACTAATTAATAGATATGAAGTTTTGGTTAACATTTGATGACGGTTTAATGACAATAAAAATTAATATTTCTAACAATGAATGAAAATTTGATTTCTTAATCTAAATCAGGCAATCAAAAATGATGTTTCAATTGCCTGATTTAATTATGATTAGCTGAAATTACATTGTAACAGTGTACTTTGTAATTGCTCTGGTGCTTTTCGACTATCCAAACCTGCACTGGCACTTAATACTTGATTTTCTTTAAGGTGTAATTGCACAAATTCATATTGAAGTTCGCCTTGCTTAGGCTCAGGGGAGCTGCTATTTAGCAGATATTCGTGATCAGCTTTATTCACTCTTAATAAATTATCTGTGCTGTCACCATCTAACTTGGATCGAAACTTTTGATTATCTTTTAT
>NZ_GG665972.1:0-4018 GCF_000156555.1 Acinetobacter sp. ATCC 27244 | reverse complement strand
TTTCTTTATCTTTAATGCTAGTTTTTATAGTGCTTGCTTGCACTATTCCGAACTTTTCTCCAGGTGTTGCTTCTATTGAAAGGCATTCTGATAGTTCGAGAATATTGTTAATCATATTTATACTAATTATTTCTTCTGTTTCATCGACATAGCTAGATTCACTTGAGCAAGATGATAGTAGGATGATGATAGGTAAAAGGACTTTTTTCATATTGGATTTTAGCTAATTAGGTTGGTTATTAAAGTTAGTTCACTTATATAAACCATTTTATTGAACCAAAGGTTTTTTATCTTTCATATTTGCTAGGCTTGTTATTCGCCAGTTGCAATCAAAATGAAATGGTTGTAATTTCAAATACGGAATTTTTTAATAATCAGATTAGTACAGGCACAAAAAAAGCCCGAATTCTTTGGCGAGAGTGGGCTTTTGATGTACATACTAATCAACAGTATGCGAATGTTAGTATGCAAAGCCATTATAGCAATACATCTACATCTCGCAAGCCGTTTAAGGGGCTTGAGGGATGCAAAGTAGTTTAAATAATCAAAAACACCATTCTTTTAATAGAAGCGTTCTAGCGCATTCTGAAGTCACGCCTGTCAAAAAAAATCGCGCTCTTGGGACAATTACAAAATCATGTTCCACCGTTGATTCTAAAGAAAAAATATTTGATAAAAACAAGGCTAGAGAATACCGAAAAGTCACTACACAGCTAAAAGAACGAGCTGGTGAAATTCTGTATAAACCTAATGAGAAAAAACAGCACCGTGTATGTGCTTGCGGTAAATGTCGTATTGATGGTACTGCCCCTGTTGGCATTAAATACAACGCTACAAAGGAAGTGGCCCACTATACCAATCTCCAATGGTGTGGTTCTGTTTGGCTTTGCCCTGATTGTTCGTACAAAATTACTCAAGAGCGTAAAAAAGAACTGTCCGATGCTATGAAAACATGTCGTGATAAGCGTTTTCATGTTGCTATGTTGACTCTGACAGTACCTCATTATTTGGGTGATGACTTGCGGACGTTGCTCAAAAAAATGAGTAAAGCTAAACATGCCCTTTGGACGAATCGAGATAGTCGTACCTATTTTTCTGAAAATTTCCCAATGGTCGGGCATATCACTGCAACTGAAGTTAAATATAGTGATAACAACGGTTGGCATCCGCATTTTCATATCCTGATCTTTATGGAAAATCAGTATCAGGACGAGGATATAGATTTGATTCAGGATGAATTGTATGAGCTATGGGCTGATAAGTGCGTAAAAGTTGGACTTGGTAAACCATCAAAGGCTCATGGTTTGGATTTAAAAATAGGTTCAAAAGATGATGTGTTGGCAGACTATATTAGCAAATGGGGTCTAGCTGAAGAGATGACGCAAGGGCATCAAAAGATTGGTAAACGTAATAGGCAATCGCTAACAGTTTGGGAAGTGCTTGAACTGGCGAGCATGGAAGCATCGACAAAGGACAAGTATAGCCATTTGTTTAGTGTCTATGCTAAGGCGTTCAAGGGGCGCAGGCAATTGTTTTGGTCGAAAGGACTTAAAGAACTATTGAAAGTTAAAGATAAATCTGATGAAGAATTGGTAAATGAAGAAGCCGAGGATCTGCAAGATGAGGTCTATGAAAACATGCTTAATCTTGGTGAACAAGATTGGTGGACGATTTGTTTCCATCGTATGCGTGTCGAATTTTTAGAACTGATTGAACTCGACATTTTGAGAAATGGTATTGATACGGATTTCCGTGTTGCCAAGGATTTTTTGTGGAATTTAAAACATCCTTTGGATTCGTGTTTTGGGGGTCAAGGGGGAGATTTCCCCCTTGCGAAAGGAACAATTTAAAAACTTAGTTTTTAAATTGTGTAGTGAGTACACATTCGCTTCGCTACTGTTTTTTCCCGTGTCATACTACGGGGAAAAACTAGCGACAGGATGTGTTGTATGAGTTATGCAATTCTCAGAACAGAAAAACTGAAAACGATGGGCAATATTGCTGCATCTTTAAGCCATAACTATCGCAATAGACCTACCCCTAATGCTGACCCATACCGCACTGTTAATAATGAACATGACCTGAAAACGGCTAGACAGGTTATGGATGGCATTAAAAATAGACTTCCTGAAAAAACAAGAAAAAATGCGGTACTGGCTATCGAGTATCTAATCACGGCATCACCAGATTGGAATGGATGGAAAAATAAGGAAAAAGATAGTGAGTTTTTTGATAAGGCTAAGGAATGGTTGATTAAAAAACATGGTGCTGAAAACGTTATATCTACAACGATTCATAGAGATGAAACCACACCCCATATGGCTGTATATGTTGTGCCTATTGACTCTAAGGGTAATTTGAATGCTAGGGAATTTTTCGGCGGTAGGTCAAAATTATCAAAAATGCAGACTGATTTTTATAATGAGGTTAAGCATTTAGGACTTGAAAGGGGGGTAGAGGGGAGCAAGGCAGAACATACGACAATTAAAGATTTTTATGCAGAAATTCAAAAGCCTGATAATGAAAAATATTTAATTCAAAAACCACATTTAAAAACAATTACTTATAATGATTCTGCAATTCATATGCTAGATGGAAAACCTTTAAAAGATGAGAAGTTGCAGAAGTATTTTGGAAGTCTTTTTGATGAGCAGCATGAATACTATCAAAAGCAGTCTTTAAAAGCCCAAGAGGCCCTATCTGTAAAGCTTTCAGAGCAAATAATTAAGACAGAGAAAGAAGCTCAAGCACATAAAAATGCTGTTAAAGAGATAAAAAAGTTAGAAAAAAAGATTGATAAAATGCTTGATGAATTTTCTCAAATTATTGAGTTTAAAGAACTTTTTCCAAATGACTACAAGGAAATAGAACAAAGTTTAAAAGATCGAATACAAGATCATAAAAATCAATTGATTAGAAAAAGGGAAGAGGATGCACGATTTGAAGCGCAATTAAGGGCGCAACGTGAACAGTTAGCAAAAGAGCAAGAGAGGCAACAGGCAATAGAATTTAGGAAGACACTAGAAAGTGATCGTAAAATGCAAATAGAGGCTGATAGAGCGCATTTACGAGATAAAGTTGGTGAATGTACTACTGAACCTGAAAAACTGGCTTATAGCGCAATACAGCGCAAATTAGAGGGTGTTATTAGAGAGGGGGCTAACTACACTGTTTTGCTTGATAATAATGAGCCTACAACTAACCCATATGCCGAGATACTTAGGCTAATGGGTGATAGAGAAGTATATGATTTTAAAAAGAAATTAGAAATTATATTAAATCAATGTGCAGATTCTAAGAGTAAAGATTATGACGATACTTTTAGAAGTTGGGGAACAAGACCAAGTTACTATGATAATTTTGATTCATCTGCAAAATATATTGTTGCAATTCAAAGCATTATAGATGATCAAGTGCAAGAGGGTGGTGTATTGGCTTATGAAAAAGCGAATGAAGTAAAACGTGCTTTAAGTGATGTATTGGTTGGTAAGTGTAAAAATGAATATGACGTACTTTTGATTGATGAGAAGTCGAAAGAAAGGCAGCGTCAATACAATGAATCTCTTGAATTATCTAATAAAAATCAATTAGATAATAGTTTGTATTTTGAAGAGGAAAAGAAAAAGGGCAATGATTTTGAGATGTAGACTTTAGCGAGTGTCTACGAGCGTCACAGTAGTAGTAAAATTCATGATGTTTTTCTCTCTGATTACCTACTCCCTTTTGATCGCAAACGGGAGTAACAGAGCATCCCAACGGGTGCGAACTATAGGTTTTTAAAATGATTTATAGTTATTTTCAAAGATTTCCCTCTTTTCTTTTGCCGTGATAATTTCTCCAGATATTGAGCTAACAATAATTTGTTGTAAAACATCTTCTGCCGCTATACGAGCCTTTTTAGACTTTGCATTTTTGATAGAAGTAATTGCCCTATTTAAGCTAGATGGACATTTTTTTTCTGATACTTGAATAAGAAAATCAAAATCTTCTTGTGATTGTTTAATGTACTTTTCAATAC
>NZ_GG665973.1:0-5548 GCF_000156555.1 Acinetobacter sp. ATCC 27244 | reverse complement strand
ACTCCAAAATAGAAATGTCCGGTTTCTCCAAAGTAAAAATGTCCGCTTTTAGATAACTTTAGCAACTCGATAGACAGTTGCAACTCCACAATTCACTGCTTTGGCAATTTCTTCCTTAGTCATATTGCCAGCTGCTAGCAATTCTTTTATTCGTTTGTGCTTAGCCTCATTGGCTTTCTTACCTGTTGGCTTGTAACCCGAACGTGCCAGGCCCTGCTTAATACGTTCTATACGTTTCTCATTGTCTAGGCGAGCCATTGTTGCCAGGAGATCAATCAACATATTGTTGATGAGTTCCAGGATTGAATGAGTAATGCTGTCACTGGTTTGAATCAGTTGGTAGGTAGTAGGAAGATCCGCTACGACTAAACGAAGTCCCTTCTCCTGGATCCTGCGCTTCAGCTCTTGAAAATCTCGTTGGGTTAGGCGTGATAAGCGGTCAATACTTTCAACTAACAAGGTGTCACCTTGATTTGCTTCTGACAGCAGCTTATTCAATTCAGGTCGGTCTAACTTCGTACCACTATAGTTTTCCACGTACACAATGGTTTCACCCAAATTCAAGTTTTGGTTTAGATCCTGAAGAATCTGCAAAGCCCTTTCTGCATCTTGATCTTTAGTTGAAGCTCGTAGATAAATACGTGTATTCATTTCTATCATTTAATCTTAATTCTATTAGATTAATGATAACAATATCATTTAATTATTGCATTAAGTCTAATGATAGATATTGTATGCGATTTGGCTTGCTATCATTCAGCTATACTCTTTTGATAAAAAAAGCATGACTAAAAGCCATGCCTTGGGAATTCGTATAACAGCCCTTATGTTAAATCAGGTTTAAAACTTAATATCATGTGAATTAAAGTAGGTCGGATCAAACTCTATCTCTCCTATTTCATCCTCGATAATTTGCATGTAATCGTCATATCTTGGATGTTTGGGGTCTTGTAATGCATCTAAAATATCAAGATATCCAAAAATTCCTCCAATATCTTCAAATGGAGCATGATTTTGACCATCTATACAACATGGATATTTTTTATTTAAATCAGGAGATTGTCTGCTTTCTACAGTAATCAAATGTTCCCAACAATCGCCAAAATCATATGTATATATAATTTTTTTACCTACACGTAGAACTTCTTTCAATTTTTGTCTTTTATTGATCTTTTCATGCTTAATAGTCGTGAATTCATGTAAATGGCTATCTTCCCAATCAAAAGCAGATTGAATTGCCTTATGGAGCCTAGATAAAGTAGCTGCCGATGAAATTTGAATAGTTCTCCAGATTTCAGGATCACTACCTAGCAGACTAATTTTTAATTGAAAAACTTCATCAGAAGATTTGAGCTTTACAGTTCCCATAACAGCCTAGTTCTCAAAAAATAGTTTTAGTAAATCTAAAATTAACATAATACACCTTATACGAAATGCGTTATAATTATCTATAGAAATCAATGCTGTAGTTTCTAGTTTATAGCCCATCTTCCCCAAGGTGGGTTTTTTTTATGATTTTTCACGTTCCACGCTTATTTATTGAGCAATGTTCCACGGTTTTATTTAGCCTAAGTTAACCATATGGAAGAAAAAAACGACTCCAGAAGCCACGCTTTTTAGGCTCTGGTTCAACATGCTCTGGAACAGGAATGCGCTTATTCTCTGGAGTAGTCAATCCGTCATGTTTGTCGTTATCTACATTCAATGTAGGTTCTACTTGAGATGGACTAGATTGCACTGAAGATTGATCTGAAGTTGGTGTGGGATGAACCTGAGTTGGCTTCATTTCAATTAGGGTAAGTAATGTATCAATACGAGAATTTGCTTTAGCTTCGCGATCTTCTGCTTTTTCTAACTGTTTCTTTAGAAAATCGATCTGATTCTTTAGTTCAATAACTGTATTGTCTGTGTATTCAGGTGTATTTATAGTTTGTGTTGGAGACGTATCAGTGTGTTTTGAGTGTTTTCCACTAAAAGGTTCACCATAAACGCGGAGTAACTCAGAGAAGTCGATAGAGCCATCATGATCACGACTTAACACCCCATTTTTTATATCTTTATAAAGTGTAGCACGAGATTTCTTATACAGTGTGGCTGCATCACTAACACTGTATTTTGTACTTGTTTTCATAGTGTATTGCTGTGTATTTAGGATACGTATTGAAGAATACAATAAGTGTATTCTTCAATACACTCAAGCTTTAAACCCTAAGTTCTTTAAGTGTGGCAAAAACTGCTGTTGTTGGTGAGGGTTTCTAAGCATATCCTTAATTTTAGCAGCTAAAATCTCATAACTTTCACCTTCTGAGGCTAAATGGGAAAGCTCATGTAAACGTGATAATTGATTCCCGAATAGATTAATTTGAGCATCAGATAGCTGATAAAAATCTTTCGAGGTATGTGTTATGGATTTAGATTTTTCTTTAAAAGAAAAGATAATATGAGTGACTTTACGCCCTGTTTTTTTCTGCTCATAAGTGACTTTTAAAGGGCTATATTCATTGATTTGGTCTATAGCAGTGTCAATTACTCGTTTCTTGAAATCAGCGAATAATGGGTACTTTTTACCGAGTTCTAACATTGTCCGTAAACTCTCAACAGAAATTTCACGCTTACCTATTTGCCGATATTGAACCAGTAGCTCATAAATACGAATACCGTATCCACTATTGATCCCAGCAATGTCTGATAAGGCATATTTGGTGAATTCTCTACTTAGATTGGAAATAAATGGCAGAATGGGTTTTGAAAAACGGATTCCAATGACACTTTGACTATCTAAAAATTGGATTTCTTGCACCCATCTCATTTTTATAGATTTATCATCAATACTGAGGTTAATAGACCTCTCATAGAGTCTATTAATACCTTCCTTTAAATCTCTGTATGCAGTTTTCTCATGTACGCCCAATTGTTTTAATTCATCGACGCTAACAGGGTATAACTCATCATCTGTAATAGGCTGATTTTTGGGAATCCGTGAAATGGCAGCTAAGACAATTCGTTGCTCTACGGCACTTAATTGATACGATGCTTCTATTACTTGATTTGATTTTACAACGTGATTTTTATTCAAAACAAAACCATTGATTTTTCTAATATATGACAAATATATACTTGTCATAGTTAGTAGTCAATCCGTCATAGTTAAGTAGTCAATCCGTCATAGTTAGTAGTCAATCCGTCATAGTTAGTAGTCAATCCGTCATATTTAAACGCTGAAACCTTTGCTATATAAGGCACAGAGACGACTGAAAAGATTTAAAAGATTTAAAATATATTAAAAAGGAAAGAATGAAAAATTGCCCTATGTTTTCGCTACGCTCAAACTCTATTGAACTTCGCTTACGCTCAGTTCGAAGGGGCAATTTTTGGGTTAATCTCGTGATAACTTCAAAAAAGCAAAAGCAACTCGGAATTCGCTTCGCTCATAAGTTTTTTATACTCGCTTCGCTCGACCTAGATGCAAATTAAATCTGTTCGCACCCTCCGGGATGCTCTGTATCTCAGTCTCAGCAGCAAAGGGGAGTTTGTAATCAGGGAAAAAGCATGGCAAAAATTTTAATTGTGTCTGTTCGCTCGTAGACACTCGCTCTGTAAACTTTGGATAAAACCAACTGAGCTTAAAAACCAGGGCCACCGTAATCATAATCATCAGCTTTAGGTTGTACTGGTTCTGATTGAGTGCGTTTGGGAGGCGTATTTTGTATCGGTAATACGTATTCAGGAAGTGAATGCACCTCGAACTCAAAACATGGGGTACTGTTACGTCTTGAGTCTTCTAGTTTTTCATTCATTTCGTAGATGGACCAAGCTTCTTGTTTAAGTATAGGGCCTTGGTTTTTGATAATTTCATTCAAATCATTTTTTAGTTTGTCCTTATTTGTTGCATTCTTGATTAAGTAATTCAGGTAATACATGACTTCCAATGATGAAAATGGGTTGTTTTCAGCACTATAAAAATATTCATGTTGTTGATCTAATTGCTTTTGGCGTTCTTCGAGTTCTCGTTCTTGCTGGTTGTGTTCTCTGATTTTTTGGATTTGGGCGAGATATTCCGCTGTCGCATTTTGTTGTCCAACGCCTAGTTTTGGCTCTGGAAGGTATAGCGTGCTGTGGATCTCGTTATATTTTTCATAGCTGTCTGCTGAAACCTGATTTTTGATGGTGATGTCTTGGCCATCCAGTGTGTAGGTGACGGTCGGGCAGTGCTGTGCAAGGGCATCATTCAAATGATTTTCCCATTGTTTTCGGATATAGATCAAAAAAGTGGAATAGTCTTCATGGCCATCTTGAAGTTGGATTTTTTTGGCACCGCCTTTGGCTGGATCTTGAGGGTTATAGCGTTTGAAGTACTGTTCTGCGCTGCGTTCAATGCCGTCATCCGCTTTTAGCGAGAACATCAGATGACAATGAGGCTGATCTTCGCCACTGATACGTGATTTTACGTTGTGTATGGCGTATGAGTGCGGATATTGCTGTGGAACTATATGTTTGTCTAAAAACGTCTCTATGAGCGTTTTACGCTGTTCTGACGTGAACTCATTCGGTAGGGCAATTTCATACTCCATGTAGGCCTTGGCATTGGCTCGTTCATACGTATCTGCTGCCTGCCAAAAATCAATGGGATCTTTTACAAAGGCAGGCATACATCGACCAGGTTCAATATGTTCTATGGTCTCATTGCTGGTTTTGCGGATGCCTTCATACTGCATCAGCCGGGAAATGTAGAGATAATGGCCGGTCGCATAGCCCTTATTTTTGCTTTTGACGCTGAAGTGGTAGCTGGCCATGTTCACCTCTGCTGGGTTGTGGGTTCGGTTTTTATGCAGTGAAACGGAATGAAAACCGCCCGGATTTGAAATGCCTGTATGGCTGAAAAATCCGGTTGAAGGGGGTCAAGGGGGAAGCGCCCCATTGCGTACTAGTTTCTCCGATGAGGAGAAACTGTCAAGTGCGAATTATTTAATATAAAAATAAAAATTCTTTTCAAGAAATTTTATTTTTATATTAAATAATTATTTTCAGACTGCCCTCTTTAAATATGGTAAAACCATATTTAAAGAGGGCAGTCTGAAAATTTGGCGGCAGATGATGGAAATGGAAAAAGCAAAAAAGCGTGGTCGACCTGCTCAGTTGTTACAGATTGCTGAGTTACATGCATTTGTAGAGTTTTTAGAACAGCAAGAACAGCTTTCTGATCTTCAATCTCAAGTGTTAAAGGCTTTAAATAGTGTTGATTGTAATTTTGAGGGGCTAACTCAGACAGATCAGGTTCTGGTCAAAGAGGCTTTAAAACCTTATCGTGAACATCTGAAGTTGAAATTGCTGTTTGAAGAGTTGAATAATCTGCCTCTTAAAACCGAGTATGAACAGAAGTTTTTAGATCTGTATGAACTTTTTCAAAAGAATGCACTAGATCAGATGGAACTAAATATTTTAAAAACCTTGGCGACACGGTATCTGAATTTTAAAGCGCAAAAGCTTGAATACAGTGATTTAGAATTGTATTTGAGTCAGCTACAGAAGAAGGATGCTGGGAAAAAAC
>NZ_GG665974.1:0-8484 GCF_000156555.1 Acinetobacter sp. ATCC 27244 | reverse complement strand
GGGAGCCAATGATGGCTTAGAGCAAGGTAAAGAGTTCTTTATTATTGAATTAGGTGAAGTTATCGTCGATCCTGATACAAACGAAGAATTAGAGCAATTACATATTGTCAAAGGTAGTGCTCGCATAGAAACCATCCAAGAACGTATTGCTACTTTAAGAACATCCGAAGAAAGGGTTCTTAGGGCTGCTGTAAAACGTAGAAAGAATGCATCAGATATAAGAAGTATATTTGCAGGTTTAAATGAGTATGAAATAGTTGAACCAGCTGTTACGGAGCCTAAAAAGTTTCTTAATTTAAAAGTAGGCGATTTAATTATTCCTAAGAATAACTAAAATTAACATAATACACCTTATGCGCAATGACTGTTTTATTTATTTATAAATTAATAGTTTATCACTAAATGTCTAGCCCAGTCCTATCAGATTGGGCTTTTTACGTGATTTAGATCGTTTCACGCTCATTCCTTAACCATTGTTCCACGGTTTTGATTAGGCATAGTTAATAGTACCTTCACCCATTTGGCAGAAAAAAACGGCTCAGAAAGCCCCTTTTCTTTGGTTCTTCTTCGATATGTTCTGGAATAGGAATACGCTTATTTTCTGTTTGTTCCGGAGTAGTCACTCCGTCATCTTTTAGCGCAGGTTCTGACCGAGGATCTGTTGCTATATCCTGACCAGGTTTCTGATCGGTAAACGTAGTCATATTGGTTTTTGGAGCTTCTAGCAGTCGTTGTATTGCTTCTATTTGATTGTCTTTTGCTGCTAGCTGTTCTCGTTGGAAAACTTCTCGCTCATGTGCAAGTTCTAGCTGTTTTTTCAGTATGTCTACCTGTTGTTTTAGCATGTCTACTTCTGTCTCTTTTTGTACCGCAGTAGACTGTAACGTGGTTACATTATTATTTTTATTCGATGGTTCGCCAAATACTCGTATGGCTTCAGATAAATCTATTTTCCCATCACTATTTTTTGATAAATCTCCTTTATTTATACGCTTATAAATACTTTGTCGATTCATCCCGTAAAGTTGTGATAACTCAATAACAGATAGTGCTTTCATCATGTAACCCAAGTAAAAATCTGTATGCTTGTAGACAATAATTAATCATGTAACGTTACATCAGTCATTTAACGATAGCCAACTTTTTCAAGATAAGGATGTAATTCTTGAAATTTAGCAGGATCTTGAAGCATTTCAGCAATTCTTATTGCAAACTGTTGATAGCTTTCAGTGCCCTGAGAGTATTTCCCCATTTCAGGTAATTCTGAAAGCTTGTTAGCAAATAGGTAGCGTTGAGCATCTGTTATGCTGGAAAAAATATCTAATGTGTTGGGATCTTTCTTACGTTCTATTGCTTTGTTCTGATTTCTTTTTTGTTTGAAGCTAAAAGAGAATCCAGAAATAGAGCGGCCTTCTTTATGTTGTTCAACTTTAACGATGATATCTGTATGTTCATTTATCTGTTTGACTGCTGATTCAAGTACACGTCGTTTAAATGTATCTAGTCTTGGGTAATCATCTGAAGTTAAGCCAAGCTTCGAACGAAAGTCAGAAACTTCAAATATAGGAGTCTTACCGACTTCACGCCATGCTATAAGCAACTCATAGAGTCGAATGGCATATTTTCCTGTTAATTGGGTAACTTGTTTTAACTGATAACTTGTAAATTGTTTTTCTAAACGTGTAATTAAGGGTACTACATCCATTGTAAAAGTAACCTCTAAGGTTGCAGCATCATCAATATAAGAAATATTTTGAACCCATCGAGAAATTACTTTCTTTGATTTTCCTGTTTTTTCATCAATTGTTTGATAGCTAAACTGTCTACCAAAAAGGTTGGTAACTGCTGTTTTTAGGGCTTTGTAGGCAGCATGCTTATTAACATTAAATCTGCTCATATAGTCACTGGCATGGATCCGTAGCCTAGTGTTTGCATCAATCCCTGTTCTTGTTTCTCTTGCTTGTAAGATAGCCAGTAGAATTAACCGTTGTTCTACGGTATCCAAATTATAACTCGCATTAATTAAAGCGTTATCTTTTACTATTAATTCACTGGTAGGCATTTGCTACACCTTTATTATACATGGTGTTATTACACCATCATTAATAAACGGTGTAAATAGGTGACTTTTTGGTGTTGTATAGGTGACTTTTTGGTGTTGTATAGGTGACTTTCTGGTGTTGTATAGGTGACTTTCTGGTGTTGTATATCCCTTGTATATACTATAAATAAAGGCTTTCAGCATGTCTAAAAGCATTAAAAATTATTAAAAATTATTAAAAACTCTGTCTGGTCAAAATTGCCCTTGGTTTTCGCTTCGCTCAAACTCTATTGAATCTCGCTTTCGCTCGATTCGAGGGGCAATTTTTTGGCTCTTTTCGTTGTGAATTTGAGAAGAAAAAGCAAAGGCAAGAGCAAAAGCAACTCGGAATTCGCTTCGCTCATAGAGCTTTATGCTCGCTTCGCTCGGTCTAGGCTCTAATTTCAGCATCTAAATTTCACTTTTTTAGGTTTATAAACCTAAAAAGCAGTTTTTCAGAGGGTTGAGACGCAAATTTTAGTAGTTCGCTCGTAGACACTCGCTCTATTCATTTCTATCTTGATCAGAAATCCTCTTTATTTAGCTCTTATTTTCGATTTTTAGCCTGATTTCTAGTTTGATAGTGTTCTTTATGGTTTAGATGAAAAAGTGGCTTAAATCGCATTTGAATGAGTTTTAGCACCTGTATGGTTTTCTTGTACCCGATTTTTAATTTGCTATCTGGATCTCAGTAAGTGAACTCTCCTTGAGCCAAGCACTATCTTTTATGTCAGTTAAGTCAATTTAGTTGGTTGGGTGTCGGTACATACCGACATTTTTTGGTTCACACACCACGCATCTAAAGATGACAACCTTCAAACCTTGATTAGACAAGGCATTCCTTTATTTTCTATAGTGAAGAATCTTGTTCAAAAAATTGAGCTAAAATCAAAGTAAGTTATTGTTTTAAATTAATAATTTAATGTTCAGTGGTTTGTTCAAAAAAACAGGTGTTTTTTGTAGTTAAGCTTTTGATAAATATGGTAAATAATTTGTTCAAGCAAATGTTCACAAAAACCACTTGAAAGTGACATTAAGTAACTGAAAAATATTAAAATATAGAGTGAACATTTATTTTTTTATTTTAGAGAATTAAGTTCTCAAGGGGGATATGTCAAAACGGTCAATTAAGGTTCTTTGATTTGATAATTATTTTCGACAAAAGTTCTTAAAGATAGCAATTTTTAACATTGATCCGCTGAAATTTATTTATAAAGGAATAAGCTTTTAACGGATAAATAATGATGAATAAAGAGATTGTGAGTGATGCCAATGTCGTGAAATTTCCACGGCCATGTGCCTTCTGTGAATCAACGGAACATGTACAACTTTTTGCTGGTCTGATGCTGTGTAGGAGTTGTCAGGAAAACATCAAAATTACCAATCCTGGTCTGTTTGCTACCAATGATCAGATTGAACAAAAAGCCCAGGATTAACCTGGGCTGCGCATAAGAGATTTTATGTTAAATATTTAAACGTATCTATATATTAAGCAATCATTGATTTCAAAGTTATTTATCATAGAGTTAGCTATTCTGACTCTTCCACTTTGCATATGAATTAGCCCTTTCATTGATTTATAAATAAATGATGTGTTTGATTTGACCTCAATATAATTTAGAGGAATTCTTTTATATTTTTTAGAGAGTGCATTTCTGTTAATATTGCTAATTGTCTCATAAACAAAAGAAGAACCTTTTTGAGAAAACTCGTCAAATACTAAAATATATTTCCAATCATTGATTTCCGTATAAAAAAACCACATGGCTGCATCTATTTTGATATGTTTTTTAGTTAGCTCTTTTAGTAAAAAATCACCTGAGAACTCCATATCGGTAGATAACTCTTTTTGAATTACCAGTGTTTTTTTATCCATTGAAGTATTCCTGATTGATCATCACTAACTGCTTTAATTAACTCTTCTGCCCTAATCTTTTCGATAGTCGGTTTATATCTAAATTGTTCAGACCAATCTTTTACTAATGCCCAATGAATATCAAGTTTTGCATCATTTTCTGCATCATTTTTAAACTTGATACTTAAGTTTGAAAGCTTTAATAACTGATTTAAATCATGCACATAAGATTCATTTACTAGTTTTTTATTCGGAAATTCATTTTCCCGAAAAGATTTAGCAATACATGCTTTCAATGCGCATTCAATAGAATATCCACATAAGTAAAAAGCTCCTTGGAATAGTCCATTTTCAAATAAAACTTTAGCTTCTTTTAACCTTAAATCAGCCAAAGCTTCTAGCTCATCTTTTGTCATATTTTTCCTGTGAATTTCAGAACATTTTTAAACATTTCATTCTTTAACTCTATTCAATTTATCTATCTATTCAAAAGTATGACTAAACTTCTGTAAGATAATTCCGTTATTGATTGCAGAGCCTATGAACTGAAATTCTGGTGAATTTTTCCTTGCCTCATGAATCTTTTGCTTTGAGCTAAAAATATTAAAGAAGGTTTTACCTAGATTATAAGTGCCAGATAGGCTGGGACCACTCATTAAGAGATCTCCTGTAGCTAATCCAGCTTCTAATAATTGAGATTTATTACGTTTAATATCACTAATCAAAGATTTCATCGAATAATAGGAAAATTTAGAGGAAAAAGCGAATTCATAATCTCTTATTGCCTGTTGAAAATCTGCTAGTTCATATAGTTGTGCAAGATTTCTTCTCTCCAAATTTTCATATGAACTTATTTTTTCAAATAGTTTATATTTTGTTAAATGAAGGCGATCAAGTTCATCAATATAGTCCTCTCTAAATTTTCTTAGAGTGTCTATAGGAACATAAGTGCTTGGATAAGGAAGACATTTTGCAATTTCGATTCTAATTGTTTGTTGCTCTATTAAATCGTTAGATTCTATAGTATTGAATCCATCTGCAACGTTATTATAAATAATCCAATCAGAGTCTTTAGTTTGTTTTCTCACACTTTGGCATGCTAACAAAGATTCTAAAGCTAATCTTTGCATTTCTGAAGAATGAATCCGAGGTGGTGGGGCATTTGTATAAAAATCAATAACTCCATTACTTCTAAATTCTTCAATAATGCTGTTAGTAAAATGGAACATTGGTATTTGTGTAATAACGATGTTATCCCAATACAAGCCATAGAACATCAAATCAGCATCTGTTAAATCTTTAGCTACAGGTCCATTTTCATTACTAACCCCTCCTAATCCTGAGATTATTATGCCTTTAGAAATTCTTTTTTTCTTAAACTGAATTATTTCACCCATTTTTTACTCAATTTGATTTTTGCTTGTAAGAACGAGCTAGCACTAGCGAATTTAAGGTTAGTATTTAAATAGATATTAAATTTAGTTAGATTATCTAAAATTAACATAATACACGTTATACGAAGTCAAAATGTAAGCCCAAAATAGAAATGTCCGGTTTCTCCAAAGTAAAAATGTCCGCTTTTAGAATATGCGCTTTTGCAATTTCCTTAGCGGACGGTTTGATATGTTGGTGTCTATGTCGGATAAAGAACTTAAACGATTGTCGGTCTTGCAAGAAATCTGTGATCAACGTATAACTCAATCCCAGGCTGCTCAGCTACTTCATATCTCAGAACGTCACATCAGACGCTTACTGCAGAAATACAAAGCTCAAGGTCCCGCTGCATTAGCCCATGCCGGTCGTGGCCAAATCAGCAATTCTAAACTTCCTGAAGAACTCAGACTTAAGTGTCTCAATATTGTTTCAGATCAACTTTATGGTTTCGGACCCACTTTAGCGCATGAAAAGCTCACCACCGTGCATGGATTCGATCTTTCAGTAGAAACCCTGCGTTCCTGGATGATTGCAGCCGATTTATGGATCCCTCGCTGCAAGCGCCTGAAACGACCATATCAGCCTCGTTATAACCGAGATTGTTATGGTGAATTGATCCAAATTGATGGCTCACACCATGATTGGTTTGAAGGTCGAGCACCTAAATGCTGTCTGCTAGTATTCATCGATGATGCCACAGGAAAATTGCAGCATTTACGCTTCTGTGCGTCAGAGTCAGCCTTTGACTATATGATTTCGACACGTTTATATATCGAACAGCATGGTAAGCCATTGGCATTTTACAGTGACAAACATTCAGTTTTTAGGGTGAATCAAAGTAGCAAGAAAGACACCAAGATTACCCAGTTTGGACGTGTTCTGAGCACTCTCAATATCGATATCATTTTCGCTAACTCCCCTCAAGCCAAAGGTCGTGTAGAACGAGCGAATAGAACACTTCAGGATCGTCTGATTAAGGAGATGCGTCTAGAAGGCATCAGTTCAATTGCAGATGCCAATAAGTGGCTGCCGTGCTTTATTGAGCAATTTAATCGTAAATTCGCCAAGATGGCTTTTAATTCCAAGGATCTACATCGGCCTATCGCTGAAACAGCCGAAGAATTAGATGATGTTTTTACCTGGCGTGAACCCCGCAGGGTCACGAACAGCTTGACGATTACTTATGATAAATGCGTATATATCTTGGAAAACAGCGAAGAAAATCAAAGATTGGGCGGCAAGTATCTTGAGTTCCTGGAATATCCGGATGGTACTGTAGCCATTGAATATCAGGGAAGAAAAATCAATTACAGCATCTTTGATAAATTAAGTCAGCTCAACCAGCGAGAGATCGTTGAGAATAAACGTTTGGGTTCTGTGCTGGCACATATTCAACAACAGCATGAACAACTGGAACACCAAAACAAACGCAATCGTTCTCAAAAGATGCCACGTAGACAAGCACAGAAAACAGCGATTGAACAACGAAATCTAAATCCTGTGCTTGACTTGGAAATGTCCATATAGGACATTTCTATTTGGTTATTAGGTAGGACATTTCTACTTGGGAATAACACAAAAATGGGAGCTTAAGCTCCCATTTTTACTGATGATTTTTTAACTCTTTTAGCATGGCATCCCGCAAAATTTCATTCATTCGTGTTTGATAGCCTTTGCCTTGAGCTTTAAACCATGCAAGTACATCAGCATCTAAACGAATGGAAGTCTGTTGCTTCACTGGGCGATAGAATCGATTATGGCGTACAGCATTGCTCCAGTCGGTAATTTCAGGCATATCTGAGAAATCTAGCTGATCGTCAGGAACCGTTCCCTTAGCAAGCAAGCGTTGAATTTCAGCATCTTGCTTCTCACTAAATTTTTCATTTAGTTCTTTGCGTGAGTATCTAACCGTGCTCATATCTATCTCGCTCCGCCTTAGTGACTTGTCTTGCACTAATGATTCGTATGATTTCACAGTCATCTTCATCGAAGATGGTGTGAGCTACTAATAACATTAGTACGCCTTTTACTCTTCCAATGGTTTGCCAACGTTCTTCACCATCGGTATGTCTGTCCTGGATTGAGATCCTCAGCGGATCTTCAAAAACAAGGCTTGCAGTTTCGAAAGAGATATCATGCTTTTTCTGATTCTTTCGATTCTTAGCCTCATCCCATTCGAAATACTGTTCCATAAAAAAACATTCAAATTTGTATATACAATAATGTATCACAAAATTGTATCACTCAAGTTGAGAAGCGTAATTTTTAGTCAGATTTATTGGCAAAAACTATCAAAATCGCTCATAAAAAAGCCGACTTGTTTCAAAGTCGGCTTTTTGGGCATTTTTGCTTTTTTATGGTTCTATTAAGTATCTGATATTTATATTAATATACAAGTGTATTGCGTATAACGCCCATTATGTTAAATGGAAGAACTCTAATTCATGTAAGATATATAAAGTTTATGATAAAGTTAAAGTATGAACCTAACTATATGTAATTAAATGTGTTAAATAAAAATCTAGATTGGAAAGACTATTTTTTTTCTCATATTACTATTGCTTATGCAATTGGTGTGATTGGTGTAATAAGCAGTGTCACTACAGTTTTTCTAGATACATCCACTGAATTATCTATTAAATATTTTTTATTTATTATTTTTTTGTTTCTAACAATATTTATTCTTTTAATTAAAATAATTAAAGATTTGATAAATAGTAAAAATGAAAATAAGTTATCTAGTGGTGCTCCTCCAGTTTCATATAGCGAAGCAAACAAAACATTTCTTTTTAAAAAACAGCCTTTTTACAGCAAAAGTGTAGTCTATTTTATTTATGTAGAAGAATCTCTTGCTGAAAGATTAGCCTATATAGTTGTTCCATACTATGAGCAAGAGACAGTAGTTCAATTACAAGTATTAAAAGACTTTAAAATTTTCGATACACCACCTAAAGAAGCCGAAACTTTAAGTAAATTAGTAGTCAAAGACCAATTATCTGTTACCCTTTTAAATGAGATCTCCTTTGATAATGAATGAGTTAAAAGTGATTAATGTAAAGAATGCAATAGGTAAGGTTGCGCGTATAATTGATGATTATTCTTGCGTTATCAATAA
>NZ_GG665975.1:0-3252 GCF_000156555.1 Acinetobacter sp. ATCC 27244 | reverse complement strand
TCATTCGATAAAACTTGGTTCTGCCAATAGAAAGAAGTGCCATAAACTCTTTTGCTCGAATTCTACGATCAATTTTAAAGTTATGTGCAATACCCATTTTACACACCCTCCAAACTTTGAATTTTGACTTTCGTATACAAAACACTAAATGTCGATTCAGGAAAATCACCACGGCGAACCATCTTCCAAAAAGTTGATTCTGTGATATTCAACAAGCCTTTGCTGGCAGGCTTGTATGAAACTTTGCATCTACGGCCACTACGATCCACATAGTCCTTTGCTGGACGTTCAGGATAGTTGACTAAATCTTTTACACGATAACGGGACTCTAACATTTTACTAGTTTCCATTGAGCCAAATTTTACTCAATCATCAATTCAATTACATCAGACTTTTCGTGTGATGCCGACTTAATGACTGTCCATGACCTAATGGTAGTGACTCATTGAGTTTTTTTTTAGCATACTACAAAGATAATAAAATATTATACTAGAATATGTGTTAAATTAATAATTATTATAATATTTTTATTTTGAGTATGATGAAAATTACTAATGAAGACATCAATATTCTAGAGGCGGAAATGCTTAATTGTTACATTTACCATGCAGGTGGTGTAGGGCATTTGGAAGAGCAACAGGCATTCTCTGCTGACGAAATTGAGTTAATAAGAAAATGTATGGCTGATGAGATTTCACTCAGAGGAGAAGCTCAACTCTCACAGTTTTATGAGCTGAATCGGTTATTAGATCGGATTGCTCAACTAAAAGAAGAATTATTGGGGATGGATGATAATCAAAAAAATAAACACAGCGTGGATGGCTATAGACGTATACTTTATGCATACCTAGAACTTGATTTCGATCAGCATGTTTTTCAGCACCCAAAGTTACAACGCCGAATCAATGGCATAAAAAATGTGAAAAAGCGCTATGAAGGTAATCTTTATGAAAAGCGAGAGATCATTTATCGTGTATTACGAGAAACTGCAAAAATAAAAGGACGTTGGAAATCTGTTACAGCTGCAATCAATGATGTTTACCCGACACTGGAAAAAGAGCTTAAAGCCTTTGATCAAAATTGGATCACAAGTCGCGTAGCAGAAAATACCAGCAAAATTGCAGAATTACGGGATGCTTTAGAAAATAATAAAAAGCGTTATAAGGGTGCCTGTGATATCAAAATTCAGGATCGAACTTATATTAGTTACATTAAAAGTCTGGAAGAAGAAAACAGAGAATTTAGACGAGCTTTAAATGCCCATAATGTTGCAGATATTTTGAAGAAAAAAATGGCATTTAACTCGAATGATCAAGAACAGACACTTCTTAATCATGTACGGAATTGTCCAGAACTGCTTGCAGAGATTATTGAAAAAGATTCCAAGTAGGGGGGAGCTTTCAGAGCGTCTAGAGACATATTCCTTTGAACTACACTGATGCCATTTTTTTGCATAACACTAAAAATTTTGCTTTTAAATTTAGATGAAAAAGAAAATAATATTTTAAAAATATAGCCTAAGCAGAAAAATCTTCTCTGATTTTTTGTTTAGGCTTTTTTTTCTGCCTCGAACTTCTCATTCTTATTTTTGGAATTATTATCATTTATTAATGATTATCATTATTTTGTTTTTATGCCGTGTTTATCCTCAAAAGCACCTTTTTTATTTTATAATTTTGACTAAGTGAAAATAGGTGTGTTTTTTATAAACAAGATTTATGTAATATATAGCTTATAGAATAAAAATGGCTGATTTATGGGTATGGAACTTACTAAAATTGACGTGGATAGAAGAATCAGAGACATTGCTGAGGTTTTGAGAATCTTCCTTCAGCTACATGGGAGGGAGGTCAACTCTGAGGTTATTTATGCATTGGATACATTTTATGAACTTGCCTTACGCCGACAGTTTGGTGAGGAAATAGCAGATAAAAGACAAAAACAGTTAATAGATTTTATTAAAAAATTATTTGATCCAGAACGTAATGATGTTGCTCAATTGGATTATATCAAGCAACATTACCAACAAATACTTTCAACAAAACCGTCTAGAACAGATGATTCAATCTTCGGATTTCATCCATTCAGTACATGCTATCCTCAAGTTAATGCGCTTATTCTTTTACCTAAAAATTGGCGGATTTTTTTCAATGTTCTTGCACAAAACTTATCAAGGTTTTGGATGCATAGATACGCTTTTGATGGGAGTGAGGAGCTATTAATTAGGCAATGGCTCAATAATTTTCCAGCGATGCTAGATAATACTTGGCTGAAAATGTATCGGGATCTTGAGTACTTCAAGGAAAGATTTGATCAATCCTATAACGAATCGAATAAAGTAAAGGTTTTATGTTTAAAACTTGGTTATTGTTTAGACCCCCTAATAGATCCGATAAGAATACATGGTGCGCAACTAGAATGGGCTAAAAACAGGACCCTTCATCATCTAAACATTTTTAGATATGAGGTTAAAAGTAATGAACGAATACTTACGAGCTTTCTAAAACTTGATTTTGGTTCACACTATGATTTTTCTGTATTTGGCATATTTGTCTTCAAAAACCAAAAAACAGAATCTATGGATAGTATAAAGAATGAGGTAGAAAAAATATGGGAAAAGACATACCTCAATCTCCCACTTTATGAACAAAACTCTCGTTTTTTCGATGGGAAAGAGTATTCAACTCAAGAAATCCAAAGAAATAAATATCGAGAGTTGGTGTATAAGCCTTATTGTGAACGTATAATTCATAACGTCAGATCTGGTGTTATAGCTAAAGATAGTGAGAAATATAATTTGTTCATCAGGACAACTTTAAATTATGTCATTAACTCTTCAGCACTGTTTGAGTTATGGATTGCAGGTAAAGAATGTAAGCGATATTTTTGTTGTGAAAATGAGGGGCTTATATATAAACCGCAGACCATAAAGCAAAACACCAAGACCCCAAAAAAACCAAGAAAGCGATCTGAGCCTATCGTAGAAAAATTTGAATTTGGTTTGTGGAAATATTTTAAGTACATCAAGCTTAGAACGATGGAAAAGAAATCTATAAAAAATATTGAGTTTATTTATGGGAACTTGGTAGATCGATATCCTCAGATAGATCCGCAGGTATGGCAGTATTTAATGGAATTGGAAGCATTTGTATATTTATTGGCAAAGTGGAAACAACTACCTATAAATCCCGATAATACTTCTGCTAGGTCAAAGAAAGATGATCGAGGCACTGACTTACAAAAGTTATATAT
>NZ_GG665976.1:0-5743 GCF_000156555.1 Acinetobacter sp. ATCC 27244 | reverse complement strand
CTGCTAAAAAGGCCCCATATAAGGGGTCTTTTTTTATAGTCTGAGAATAGTGTTGTTTCAAAAACGAAACGATCTGTTATATTTTTTAGGCTATTACAGGAAAATGAGTCGTTATACACTACATTCAATCCAAGATAACTCCCATCGGGTACAGGTAGGAATAACAACATGAGTAACTTTTTAAATAGCATTAAAGCACGTCGTACAATCTATGCCATTGGTAAAAATGTTTCAGTTGATCAAGCAACGATTGAAGAAACAATTCGTGAGGCTGTAAAGCAAAGCCCATCATCTTTTAACTCACAAACATCACGTGTTGTTACTTTATATGGTGCGTCACATACAAATTTCTGGAATATTGTGCGCGAAACATTACGCAAAATCGTACCAGCTGAAGCATTTGAAAGCACCAATGCAAAAATTGATAGTTTTGCTGCTGGCTTTGGTACAGCGCTATTTTATGAAGATCAAGATGTTGTCAAAGGTTTACAAGAACAATTTGCATTGTATGCAGATAACTTCCCAGTATGGTCAGAACATTCAAGTGCCATTGCGCAATTTGCGACTTGGACTGCGTTAGCTGAAATTGGTATCGGTGCTTCATTACAGCATTACAATCCAATCATCGATGAAGAAGTTGCGGAAACTTTTGCGATTCCTGCTAATTGGAAACTACGTGCTCAGCTAGTATTTGGTTCAGTTGAAGCACCAGCTGGTGAAAAAACCTATATGGATGATGCAGCACGTTTTAAAACTTTTAACTAAAATTGTCGTGAAATAAAAAGGGCGCTTGTGCGCTCTTTTTTGTAATAAGAAAAAACAGTAAGATTGGGCAAAAGTGGTATGGTCTTTAACGGCAAATATGAGGTATATATCACTTGATGGGAGAAGGCTTAAGATAGGTCATTCGCCTTATTGTCATAAAATAGTCATAATCTCGTAGCATAGTGCATACGGTTTCATAAATAGTTTATATCGAGAAAAGTCTAATGTCTTTAAGAGTTGGTATTGCTGCTTTCGGTTTGTTATTCAGTGGTTCTGTTTTTTCAGCGGTTACAATTACTGCGCCTGAAGAAATCGTTATTGTTGCGGTGAATGGCCAAGAGGTAAACTCTGGTTTATTACCTTCAAGTAAAAATAACTATCAAGTTGATGCTGGTGACATAACTCTGAATGTTCGATACCGTGAGTATTTTGAGCATTTAAGTGGTGAGCATGACATCGTGAGATCGGGCGTTGTCACCATTCAAGCTCCAAATTTAAAAGATAACCAAAGCTATCGTTTGGGTTTGGTTAATGCTCCAAAAGATTTTGAAGCCGCAAAAAAATATGCCGAACAGCCTACAGTTGCACTTTATGACCAAAATAAGAAATTGATCGTACAACAAACTGGTGCTAATAATGAGGCAAAACCTTGGTTCACTGGTAGTGGTTTATTAAGCCGAACACTTGATCTAACTCAAAAGAATAAAAATAATACCGCTAATCAACCTGCAGCCGTATACGCAGGTGCAAAACCAACAATAGCTGAGCCTGTTGCTACAGTTGCAACAACATCTAATAATGCTAACAGAACCACTGATCAGCAATTGGTTGAGTTGTGGCAAAAAGCCTCTAAAGCTGAACGTCAAAAGTTTATGGCTTGGTTAGCTGGTCAGAGTAACTAACGTATTTATAGTTTAGTGAAGCCGATGTTATCATCGGCTTTTTTATTAAAAAGATATAACGAAGAAATGATGAGCTTAAAAATTAGAAAAGCAATAAGGCATGATGTAGATCAACTTATAGAATTATTGAACATAGCATACAGAACGCGGTCTGGTCGCAGTTGGACCACGGAAAAAGATTTAGTAGAAGGCAGTCGGATAACGGAAAAGCAATTAAATGATGAGCTAGAAAAAGAACAATTTGAATTATTTGTGGGTGAAGACGAGCAGAACAAAATTATTGCGTGTGTGGGTTTAACATTTGATGGTAGCAGTGTAGAGATAGGTACATTTGCAGTTCACCCCATGATCCAAAATCTAGGCTGCGGTCGTAAAATGCTTAATTTCGTTGAGCAATATATTATGGTTGATCATCCTCAAGTTTCTGATATTTTCATGAGTGTTTTAGATCTAAGACAAGAATTAATCGCTTATTATCAACGTCGTGGTTATCAAAAAACAGGAAAGATGTTGCCTTATCCCTTAGATGCGGAAGTTGGCTTACCTCTGACATTCATCCAACTTATTGAATTAAAAAAGAAGATAAAATGCATTTTGTAATTGCATTTAAATTACGTTGTATGTGTTTGGTGTTGAAAAAGAGGCATTTCGAGTTTAACCTAAAATGCCTCTTTACTTGATCGTTGTATAAGGTTTAATTACCGACCCAAATATAATAGCCTAAAACCATGAGTGGCCATGCAACATATGGACTGAATAACCATTTCCATAACCAAAACTTGGGAATAAATCCTACACCATGAATAAAGCCACCAGAAATTCCAATCATAACCAACATCAGTAAGCTATGGTTGTAATTTCCCTGAGCATCTAACATTAAGGCAGGATGTACCAGTAAAATAGCTGCGAGTGGCAATGCCAACAGAAACGAAATGGTCATTGCAAATACATGTGCCTTACTATTTTTCGGTGTTGTCATTGCTTTTGCCATTTTAGGATTCCTCATCTAGATTTTGATGGTGTTCGATATATAGTGCACTCAGAACACCTGCAAAACATGCCATTAAAATGCCTAGAATCCATGCAAAGTACCACATATCATTGCTCCTCAATCAGTACAAACTATGTGAATTTTCTTCAATGTGTTTGCTGGTAATTACGCCCCACATTTTGTAATAAGACCAAGAGGTGTAGATCAAAATGAGTGGAACAAAAATACAAGCCGCAACCGTCATCACTCCGAGCGTTTTATGGCTAGATACAGCATCCCACATTGTTAAACTAGAGGTTGGATCAATATTGGATGGTAACAGGAATGGGAATAGTGCAAATCCAGCTGTAAGAATCGCACCAACAATCATTAAGCTTGTGCCTGTAAAGGTAATAGCAGCTTTTTGTTTGCCTGCACTGATCAGTGCAAGTATTGCACCTAAAATGGCTGCAACAGGTGCGGCTACCGTGATTGGGTAGGTTAAGTAATTATTCATCCAGCCATGGTTTGCATTCGTCACAACTTCTTTTGCAAGAGGGTTGAGTGCGGCATTGGTGTCGATAGCAGTGGCATAGCTATAACCTTCAATACCGCCGAAGTATAGCCATGCACCTGCTACAAGGAAGCAGGCAAGAAAAATAGCTGCCATCAGTTGTGTTGCTTTGGCAGAACGATGAAATAAATCTCCATCTGTACGTAACATCAACCATGAACCACCATGAGCGCAGAGCATGGATAAGCTCACAATACCGCAAACCAATGCAAACGGATTTAAGAGAGCGAAGAAGCTACCTGTATATTGGGAACGTAGAGTTTCGTCTAAGCCAAATGGAACACCTAAGAACAAATTACCAAAAGCCACACCAAAGATTAGCGCAGGAACAGCACCGCCTATACACAACCCCCAATCCCATGACGTACGCCATTGCGTGTTTTCTAATTTAGACCGATAGTCAAAGCCAACGGGTCGTAAGAATAGTGCAAACAGGACCAGTAGTAGTGCCCAATACATACCCGAAAAGGCAACTGCATACACCATAGGCCATGCTGCAAATAACGCACCACCGGCTGTAATAAACCAAACTTGGTTACCATCCCAGTGTGGTGCAATGGTATTGATTGCAGCTCGGCGTTCATTGTCTGTTTTACCGACAAATGGCATTAGGGCCATTGCTCCCATGTCGAAGCCATCGGTGAGTGCAAAGCCGATAAGCAATACACCAACCAATACCCACCAAATAATTTTGAGTAATTCATATTCGATCATGGTTGAGCCTCCACTGATTTTGCTTCAAGTTTTTCAAAGTGATACTTACCAGTGTGTAAAGAACTTGGACCTAGACGTGCAAACTTGATCATCAAATACATTTCGATGATGAGAAGAACTGTATAGAAAGCAGCGAGAGCGATAATCGAACCCCATACATCGCCTGCACTGATACTAGATGCAGATAAGTGTGTTGGCAAAATTTCACCAATTGACCACGGTTGACGCCCACCTTCAGCAACATACCAACCTGTTTGAGCCGCAATCCATGGGAGTGGGAGAGAGAATAGTGCAAATTTGAGTAACCATGGTTTATCTTCAGCATTGCGTTTAGCCACTGCCCAAGTTGCCAAGATAAAGAGTAGAAGCATCAAAAAGCCAGAAGCAACCATTGCACGGAATGAAAAGAACAACGCTGCAACATTTGGAATGGTATCTTTGGTTGCTGCCTGAATGTGAGCTTCAGTTGCATCAACAACATTTGGCGCATATTTCTTTAATAAAAGGCCATAACCAAGGTCTTTCTGATTTTGCTCAAATGATGCAAGTAACTCTGGTGAGCGATCACCCGCACGTAGTTTTTCTAACTCACTATATGCCACCATACCATTACGAATACGTACCTCGTGTTGTTTCATGAGATCGTGAATACCCGTTACTTCTTTGTCAGTGGAGCGCGTTGCAATAATACCCATGACATAAGGGATTTTAATGGCGTAGTCAGTCCGCATTTTTTCTTGATTTGGAATACCAAATAAGGTGAATGCAGCAGGTGCTGGTTCTGTATGCCATTCAGCTTCAATAGCCGCAAGTTTAGTTTTCTGAACATCACCTAATTCATAACCAGATTCATCACCGAGTAAAATGACAGATAAAGTAGATGCTAAACCAAAGATAGCTGCAATCGCGAAAGAACGACGTGCAAAAGGTAAATCCTGTTTTTTCAATAAGTAGTAGCTAGAGATCGCTAAAACAAAGATGGCACCTGTCACATAACCAGCAGATACAGTATGGACGAATTTAACCTGAGCCACTGGGTTGAAAATCAAGGCTGCAAAGTCTACGAGCTCCATTCGCATGGTTTCATAATTGAATGCAGCACCGACTGGGTTTTGCATCCAACCATTTGCAATCAAAATCCATAATGCGGACATATTTGAACCGATTGCGACTAACCAAGTTACTCCTAAATGCTGAAATTTTGAGAGACGATCCCAGCCAAAAAAGAATAACCCAATAAAGGTAGACTCTAAGAAGAAAGCCATTAAGCCTTCAATTGCAAGCGGTGCTCCGAAAATATCACCGACATAGTGAGAATAATATGCCCAGTTCGTTCCGAACTGGAATTCCATTGTTAGTCCAGTGGTGACACCTAAAGCAAAGTTAATCCCAAAAAGTTTTCCCCAAAACTTGGTCATGTCCTTATATATTTCCTTACCAGAAATCACATAAGTGGTTTCCATAATGGCAAGAATAAAAGCAAGACCTAAAGTTAAAGGGACAAAAATGAAGTGATACATCGCAGTCATTGCAAACTGGAACCGCGAAAGATCGACCACGCTTTCAGAAATCATCAACGTGTCTCCTGAGTGTTAGATAAGTCACCAGCAATACGCTCGGCAACTTGATTGTTAAAATCTTTTGGAATTGTTGGTGCATCAAACCAGACGTGTTTAATTACCATGAGAAGGATTACTTTAATAATAAGGATAATCGTGATTTCTCGAATTAATCGCCGATTTGAGTTTTGAGAACTTGTGTTCATAAAACTGGAGTTCATATTAAAGTGAAGATATTTGTATTATTTACTAAATATAT
>NZ_GG665977.1:0-50794 GCF_000156555.1 Acinetobacter sp. ATCC 27244 | reverse complement strand
CTAGTGTTTTCGTTGTTTTTATCATCTATTTACGTATAAAAAGCAGGCTCATGGCCTGCTTTTTATTTTTTTCTTTATGGCTTAATCGGTAAAAGTCACACGTGCAATGGCTTTTTTACCAGATTGGATGATTAAAGTGACATTCTCTTTTACAGAATAGCTCATATCGACCACATTCCAATCGACTTTAACAGCACCACGACCCACCGCATCTTTAGCTGATGCTGCATTTGGGTTTAAACCTGCAACACGAAGAATGGTTGCAATAAATAACTCACCACCAAACTCACCACGAGAAATGATTACTTCTGGTGTGTCTTCGGGTACTTCGCCTTCTGTTACACGGTTGCCTGCGCTCTTATGTGCATTTTCAGCCGCTTCTGCATCATGGAAACGCTCAACCAGCTCAAGCGCCAAAATACGTTTGATCTCTTGTGGATTACGACCTGCTGCCATTTCATCAAGTAGAACCTTGATTTCATCGAGTGACTTAAAGCTAAGTAGATCAAAGTAACGTTCAATCAAGCTATCTGGCATCGACAAGATTTTTTGGTACATCGCACCTGGTGTGTCAAATACACCAATATAGTTGCCTAAAGATTTAGACATCTTATTGACGCCATCTAAACCTTCAAGAATTGGCACAGTAATACACACTTGTGATTCTTGACCATAACGACCTTGTAAGGTACGGCCCATCAGCAAATTAAAAGTTTGGTCTGTTCCGCCTAACTCGACGTCTGCTTCAAGCGCAATTGAATCATAACCTTGTACTAATGGATATAAAAACTCATGAATTGCGATCGGTTGATGATTGTTATAACGCTTGGTGAAGTCATCACGCTCTAACATACGCGATACGGTTTGTTGGCTCGCCAATTGAATCAAATCAGCTGCCGTTCTTTGATTAAACCATTCTGAGTTAAAACGAACTTTGGTTTTATTTGGATCTAAGATTTTAAAGACCTGTTCTTGATAGGTTTTCGCGTTAGCAAGAACTTGTTCTTTAGACAAAGGCGGACGCGTTGCACTTTTCCCAGATGGATCGCCAATCATCGCAGTATAATCACCAATCAAGAAAGTGACTTCATGCCCTAAATCTTGGAAGGTTTTTAATTTATTGATGAGAACCGTATGTCCTAAGTGTAAATCAGGTGCCGTAGGGTCAAAACCTGCTTTTACACGCAGTGGACGATTCTCTTTGAGTTTCTTCAGTAAATCTTCTTCAGAAATAATCTCATGCGTGCCTCGTTGGATGAGAGCAAGCTGTTCTTCGGCGGGCAAGAAATTTGACATCACAAAACCTAAACACATCAGTTATTCAATTTGTGCGATATACTAACATTTTTTCAGCATCTTGCAGGGGAAGTTGTTTATGAGCGCAATCTATATTGGTGTAATGACTGGCACGAGCATGGATGGTGTTGATATTGTTGCAACTTCATTCGAACCTTTAACTTTGCACGCCACATTGACCGTCCCATTTGATCCAGAATTACGTGATGAGTTGATGGCATTAACGCTACCAGACGATAACGAAATTGATCGTATGGGAAAAGCAGATGTTGCATTGGCACAAATGATTGGACAGGGTGTCAATCAACTGATTGAAATGAACGGTTTAGACCGATCACGAATCAAAGCCATTGGTTCACATGGGCAAACTATTCGTCATCGTCCTGAATATGGTTTTACCTTACAAATTGGTGATCCCAACATCATTACTGAAATTACTCAACTTCCTGTCATTTCAGATTTCCGTCGTCGCGATATGGCGGCAGGTGGGCAAGGCGCACCTTTGGTTCCAGCATTCCACCAAGCATTGTTCCAACATGACAGCATTCACCGTGTCATTCTCAATCTAGGTGGTATTGCCAATGTCAGTATGCTACCTGCAAACAATCCAAATGCCGTTTATGGTTTCGATACTGGCCCAGCCAATATTCTAATGGATGCATGGTGCCAACGTCATACTGGAAATGCTTATGATGAGAATGGCGATTGGGCAGCTTACGGACAACCAATTCGTTCACTTTTAGATCGCTTACAAAATCATGAATTTTTTGCTAAAGAACCACCTAAAAGCACAGGCCGAGAGGACTTTAATTTAGAATGGCTCGATGACCAAATAAGTGATTGGCGCAATGATCTCGACTATGATGAACTGGAAGATACCCCAGAAAATGTGCAAGCAACGCTGATGAAACTCACCACACGTGCCATTAAAAAAGCCATTTATCGAAGCAAGGATTTAATGCCAACAGGTGAAGTTTATGTCTGTGGTGGTGGCGCATATAACTCGCATTTGCTAGAACAACTACGTTGGCGTTTACGTAAGCATAATTGGTCAGTCCAAACGACGGATGCTTTAGGTTTAGCCCCAACATGGGTAGAAGCAACAGCATTTGCTTGGCTAGCAATGCGCTTTATTCAACAACTGAGTGGTAATTTAGCTACGGTTACAGGTGCATCTGGTGATCGTATTTTAGGAACAATTACGGCGGTCTAAGCATAAAAAAGCCTCTCAGACTTTCTCATCGAGAGGCTTTTAAACAAATCTATCTTAGATTGAAAATGACGAACCGCAACCACAAGTGGTCGTTGCATTCGGGTTTTGCACCACAAAACGCGAGCCTTCCAGACCTTCTAAATAATCAACCACTGAACCCACTAAGTATTGATAACTTAAAGAATCAACCAAAACTTTGACATCGCCATTGCTGAATTCCGCATCATCTTCGTTGACCGTTTCAGCAAAGTTAAAACCATACGAAAAACCCGAACAACCTCCACCCGTGACGTAAACACGTAACATCAGGTCATTATTACCTTCACTTTCGCGCAGTTGGCGAACTTTTTTAGCAGCATTATCTGACAATTCGAGAGCTTGGGCGGTCATGGATGTTCCTCAGACTTCAATATGTCTTTCATAAATAAAAGACCCAATATTTAGTATAGCATACCTAATATCGGGTCGGTCTTTGAACTTTTAAAGTGTCGTTACAGACTTTTTCACAAGATTATTTGTAATTTTCGTCCTGTAAAGCGCACTCAAAATTCTTGGCATCTTCACGGCAACGGAATTGCCATAATAACTTCATCATACGCTTATCGTAGATACCGCGTTTGGTTAAATCAATACGTGCCTCACGCATTAATTTCTGATATCCAGGTTTGTCAGAAGCTGGTATT
The DNA here is from genome assembly GCF_000156555.1 of Acinetobacter sp. ATCC 27244. Taxonomy (NCBI): domain Bacteria; kingdom Pseudomonadati; phylum Pseudomonadota; class Gammaproteobacteria; order Moraxellales; family Moraxellaceae; genus Acinetobacter; species Acinetobacter sp. ATCC 27244. The sequence goes on along the minus strand of NZ_GG665977.1, from coordinate 47,602 downwards.
TCCATCCAATACTTTTGTGGAATGTCAGCTTTCATTTTGCCTAAAATATCAAAGGCCCGTGGTAATTGAGAACTCACCCATTGTCTGGATTTTTGCCCAAAACCTTCTGGGAATTTATCGGAACGAATAATAATATTTCCCGTTACTTGCAAAATTGGATAATTTACAATCGCACCTTTTGTACCTAAGCCTTTATGTAACTCTAATGGTTTAAATGCAGCAGCTGGTGCACCAATGATATCAACCTGACCATTGTTAAATTTTGCCCCGAAGTTAGTCACATCTGAACTTACCGCTTGCGCACCCACTTGAGCTGCCATAATTTTTTGAGCATCATCATAATCTAATACAGCGATTTTCTTGCCTGCAGCCTTCGCGACCGTATTAATATTACGATCATTGACCATCAAATAAGCATCCCCGACAGGAATAACGCCCACCACTTCATATTGACCGTTCACCATTGCTTTAGCAAAGGTTGGGCTGGCTAGACCTTGCATGACTTTGACTGCAAATTTTAGGTCTGTAATCGCGCCAATCGCGTCGAGTGATCCTGTAAATTTGTTAAACTGACGACCACGCATGCCTGTGATACTGACAGCATCACATTTGCCAGCCTTAAAATCTTCTGCAAGTACGGCTTCATTTTGTCCCACACGCAACTCAATGTCCGCACCCCACGATTTGGCAGCAATCTGATAGTCTTTCATCAAAGCATAGACATCACCATTTCGACCCACTAAATCAAATACACAAAGGGTTTGCTTTGCTTGTGTAGCGACAGAAACAGTGGCGATGCTTGACGCAAGTAAAATTGTTTTAAACCATTGCATGTTATTTTTTCCTTTGCATCTAGTTTGAGTGTTGTTGCATAGCCTTAAGCTTGTGAAGAACAAATGAAGTCCCTCAGAAAAAGGCTTTCAAATGAATATATGTTTAAATTCGGTATTGTTTCATCATCCTGATCAAACATATTTTTAAATCATCACGATTTCATCTGATTTTTATGCTTCTATCATCACGGTGTTTCGTCATGAAGACAATGACCTTAATGACATAATCAAAAAAACAAAAAGCCTAGATAAATCTAGGCTTTAAGTATGCTTTTTTGCAATTCTGGATTATTCACCAGGTAATGCACATTCGAAGTTCGCTTTATCAACTGAACAACGTGCTTTCTTTAAAACAGACATCATGCTGGCATCATAAATACCACGTTTGGTTAAATCCATACGACCATCACGTAATAGTTTTTGATATTTAAGTTTGTCTTCAGCACTTAAATCCATTCTGTATTTTGCAGGAATTTCCGCTTCTAAACGCTTGATCATTGCAAATGCTTTCGGCAATTGTTTTACATGCCAATCACGTGACTTTTGACCAAAACCTGCTGGGAATTTCTCAGGACGAATCACTAAATCTGCAGTTACGTGCAAGACAGGGAAGTTAAACATCGCACCATTGGTACCTAGACCTTTGCTTAATTCTAATGGTTTATAAGCATAAGCAGGCGCACCCACCATATCTACCTGACCATTGTTAAACTTAGCAGCAAAGTTAGAAATATCTGAAAGTACGGCTTGCGCACCTACGCGTTGTACCATGATTTTTTGTGCATCATCATAACCAAGCACAGCAAATTTCTTACCTGCTGCTTTTTCAATTGAGTTGATACTCTTATCACGCACAAAGATATACGCAGAACCTAAAGGTGCAATACCAGCGATTTCGTATTTATTGTTTCCTAAGTTGGTGGTCATTTTAGCAGCATTACGTGCATCTAATACAAACGTAATTGCGCGTTGCGCAATTTCATTGCTCGTTACACCACCTAATGAGTCAATTGAACCAGCAAATTTATTGTATGGACGTGCACGCATTGAAGTCATTGCTACAGCGTCACACTTACCAGCTTTGAAGTTGTTATCTGCAACAGCTTCATCAGTCAATGCAACCAAATTTACATCAGCGCCCCAACCCTTAGCAGCCAATGCCCAATCCTGCATCATTTTGAATGACTCACCAGATCTACCCAATAAGTCAAATACACATACGTCTACTTTGTTTGCTTGAGCTGACGCAGAAAAACCCATGATAGATGCGGTGATCGCAGCGAACGCAATTTTTTTCATTTTTTCTTCCTTCTACAAACTTATGTCTGTCTCCTTGTACAAGGCAAATATTAATCATGTTTTATGGAAAAAAATAGAGTTAGTACTCTATTTTTTGTGTCAATATTGCTACATTTTGTCATTTTTTAACCAGATTATGGTTTATTCACCGCTTAAAGAACATTCAAAATTTGTTCGTTCAACCGTACACCGCGCACGTTTCAACACATTCATCATGGTTGCATCGTATACACCTTCTTTGGTCAAATTCATTCGCCCATCACGTAACATTTTTTGGTAACGAACTTTATCTTCATTCGATAAATTGATACGAGCTGCATCCATACCCGCTTCTAAACGTTGTACCATCGCAAAGTTACTTGGTAATTTTCCAACAAACCACTGACGTGATTGCGCGCCAAAAGAACTAGGAAATTTTTCTGGGCGAATAATCAAATCTCCTGTGATATTTACGACTGGAAAATTAAACAAAGCACCATTTGCTAAACCTTTGTTAATCTCTAAAGGTTTATAAGCATAAGCAGGTGCAGCAATTACATCCACTTGGCCACGGTTAAATTTTTGCACGAAGTCTGAAATATTAGAGGGTACTGCAACCAGATCAATACTTTCCACGATGGCTTTTTGCGCTTGATCATAATGTAAATATGCGAATTTCTTGCCTTTGGCCTTTTCAATGGTATTAATATTTTTATCACGCACAAAAATATAAGCTAAACCAACTTGAATAATCCCTGCAACTTCAAATTTCTCACCATTGAAAGTCGCCACTAAACGGTGTTGATTACGTTTATCGAGCACAAATGAAATCGCTTTTTGTGCAATTGCATTACTAGTGACTGCACCCACAGCATCAATCGAACCCGCAAATTTATTGTATTTTCGCGCACGCATAGAGGTCATATACACTGCATCACAACGTCCTTGGTCAAAATCGCGTTCCGCTTTTTCCTCATCCTGATAAGGAATTAGTTCAATATTTGCTTTCCATGTTTGTGCAGAAAGACGCCATTCTTCAAGAAGTTTATAAGACTCACCTGCTCTTCCTAATAAATCGAATACACAAACTTTTTGTTTTGCTTGTACTTGTGAGCTCATCGCAAATAAAGCCGCAGCCCCCAATAACCAAAGTCCTTTTTTCATCTTGTTTTCCCTTCTGTACTGTTCTGCATGTTTTTCCATCAATGCAAAATCAATATAGTCAAATTTTGATCAAATTAACAGTATTTTTATATACATACATCGGATTATTATCAGTTTTAATCATATTCATCACACTTTTTTAAAGCTCTTTTTCGATTGCTATAGAAAAGTTTGCATTCATTGGGATAGCCCTTAAAATGCTGCTATCTATTCGCTATGCTGCATACTTATGATCCAGTTTGACCAAGTTTCACTACGCCGTGGTGGCCGAATTTTATTTCAAAAGGCCTCTATGCAACTTCATCCGGGTTGGAAAATTGGCTTAACGGGTGTAAACGGTGCTGGTAAATCGACCTTATTCGCAGCGCTCTTGGGTGATTTGGTTGCTGACGAAGGTAACTTAATCCGTCCTGCGGTATGGACAGTTGCGCACATGGCACAAGAAATTAAGGCCTTGGAAATGCCTGCGCTTGACTTTGTTCTTTCAGGCGATGAGGAATACTGGAGTATCAAAGAAAGATTAGCTCACCCCGATCAATTGAGTAACGATGATCTAGCCCAACTGCATGGGCGTTTTGATGAGATTCATGGTTATGTCGCTCCAGCAAAAGCGGCTCAATTGATGGCTGGTTTAGGCTTTTTAGATCATCAATTAAGCTTAAATGTCGCCAGTTTCTCTGGTGGTTGGCGCATGCGTTTAAACTTAGCACGTACTTTGATGAGTCGTTCAGATCTCTTACTACTAGATGAACCGACCAACCATTTAGATTTAGATGCTATCTTGTGGTTAGAAGACTGGCTCAAAGCTTATGAGGGGACACTGGTTCTTATTTCTCATGACCGTGATTTTCTTGACGCAATTACTGATCATATCCTTCATATCGAAAACCAAGAATTGACCCTGTACACAGGTAATTATTCAACTTTTGAAACCACCCGCAGTGAACGTTTAGCACAACAACAACAAGCTTTTGAGAAACAGCAAGAAACTCGTGCACATTTACAAAAATTTATTGATCGATTTAAAGCGAAAGCCACCAAAGCACGTCAAGCGCAAAGCCGAATCAAACAACTAGAACGAATGCAACAACTTGCTCCAGCCCATGTAGATACGCCCTTTACATTTAGCTTCCGAGAACCGACCAAAATGAGTTCTCCGCTATTAAGTTTAGATGCAGCCAGTATTGGTTATAGCGACAAAATCATTGCAGAAAAAATTCGCTTACAAATCACGCCAAGCTCACGTATTGGCTTATTAGGAATGAACGGTGCTGGTAAATCAACACTGATCAAAACTTTAGTGGGTGATTTAGCATTATTGTCTGGTGAACGTAAAGCATCTGAACTACTCAATATTGGTTACTTTGCGCAGCATCAAATGGATGCTTTAGATGCCAATGCCAGTCCGATGTTGCAACTTGCACGGATTGCGGATAAACAAATCAGTGAAGCATCATTACGAGCTTTTCTGGGTGGGTTTGGTTTTAGTGGCGAACGTATGGATACACCATGTGAAAGCTTCTCTGGTGGCGAACGTGCGCGCTTGGCTTTAGCACTCATCGTTTGGCAACGTCCAAATGTTTTAATTTTGGATGAACCCACCAACCATTTAGATTTAGATATGCGTCATGCACTCAGTATGGCCTTACAAGATTTCGAAGGCGCTGTGGTACTGGTTTCACATGAACGCCAACTTATTGCCAGTGTCTGTGATGAATTATTGTTAGTACATGCAGGGCGTTGTACTGAGTTTGATGGTGACCTACAAGACTATGCAAAATGGTTACGAGAAGCACGTCAACAACAAATCAATGCCCAAAATGCATTACAACAACAAGCGACCAATCAACAAGCAAGCAGCGTGAAAGTTGATAAAGAAGCACAACGTAAAGAAGCTGCTCGACGTCGTGAAGTCACCCGTCCTTTGCGTAAAAATATTGAAAAAGTCGAAGCTCAAATTGAAAAGATTCAGCCTCGTTTAGTCGATATTGAACATGCATTGGCTGATAGTGCATTGTACGAAGCTAATCGCAAAGATGATTTAATCAAGCTCATGAATGAACAAAGTGAATTAAAAAACAAACTAGAGCAATATGAAGAACAATTGCTCACCTTTATGATGGAGTTAGAAGAATTAGAAGCGTCATTTACGCATTAATTTAAAAATATAGATCCATATATTTACTGCATAGAAATATATGGATCTTAGATACATGTAGATATTTAAAAACCTTTAAGCCTGTTCCCAAGCTCAAATCAACATCCCCGTAACATAAATCTGTATTGAATAATGTTATTCTTTTATCTCACTTTTTAATCTCGATTAAAATTTGAATTTTCTCAAAAAATTGAGCTTTGGCTTCAGGCTAGATATACTCAAGCCCCATTATTGTAATGTTATCACCTACGAATGAATCTTGAGGGTTAGATTCGTTTAATATTTTTTGTACTGCAATTTGCTGAGTACGTTATTTGGGACACTACAAACTGAATGAACTCTTTAGACTTTCTTTTTAATTTCGAACACTTCCTGCCAATCCTAGTTCAAGAATATGGTTTATGGATTTACGCTATTCTCTTTCTGATTATTTTTTCTGAAACAGCTTTTGTTTTCATGTTCTTCTTACCCGGTGATAGCCTATTACTTGCTGTTGGCGCTTTGTGTTCAGTAGTCGAAATTATGCATCTTGGCTATATGATTACACTGCTTTTTTTCGCTGCTGCATTGGGTTATATGGTGAATTTCCATATTGGTCGCCATTTTGGTGATCGAATTTTCAATACAGAATCTCGCTTCATCAAACAAGAATACCTACAAAAAACCAATGTGTTTTTCTTAAAGCATGGTGGGAAAACTATCCTTCTTGCCCGCTTCATTCCTTTTGCACGCTCATTTGCACCGCTAGCAGCAGGTTCAAGCAATATGAATTATACGCACTTTGTAGTTTACAATATCCTAGGTGCGTTGCTGTGGATCAGTGTTCTAGTTACTGCAGGTTATTTATTTGGTCACGCGATTATTCAAGTGAGTGATTTGGTAGATAGTTAATCCTTTAGTGTTCCACGTGAAACCTTCCCTGCTAGTTTTCAAAAAAAAAGACGATGCTCCAAGGCATCGTCTTTTTTTACATCCAGAATTTAAGCGTCAATATCTGCATTGAGTGCGTTTTCTTCAATGAAGGCACGACGAGGTTCAACATCATCACCCATGAGACATGAGAACATACGATCCGCCTCAATCGCATCATCAATGGTCACTTGCAACATATTGCGATTTTCAGGATCCATCGTGGTTTCCCAAAGTTGCTCAGCATTCATTTCACCCAAACCTTTATAGCGTTGAATCATCATGCCACGGCGAGAGTCTTGTAAAATATGCTGCCAAACCTGATGGAAACTTGCCACTTGGATACGACGCTCACCTTTCTGTAAGTAAGCCCCTTCTTCAAGTAACTTAAACCAGCTCTTTGAGTTTTTAAGTAAGCGCGCATATTCTGCTGAATTTAATAATCCAGCATCTAATAAATAAGCATGCGGTAAGTTATGGACGTACACCGTGACACGTGGCCAATAATGTGCTGATTTCTCACCTTGAGCATTTTCACGCTCAAATGCTTCTAAACTGATTTCAGGACGAAGGTTCGGCTGCAATGCTTCAATGGCTGAACGCAATTGCTCTGCCCAAGTTTCAACATACTCACGTTCGTGGTTATGATCGATTTTAAATGCATCTAGTTCTAACAGACCATCTAACAAACTTGCTGGATAACGTTGTGTTAAACGCTGTAAGCTCTTTTGTGAAACTTGATAATCTGCGATCACACTCGCCAATGCTTCCCCACTAATCGCAGGTGCATCCGCACTCACATGTAACGCCAACTCATCAATTGCATTTGAAATAAGGAAGGTTTCAAGCGCTTCATTATCTTGAAGATATTGCTCTTGCTTGCCTTTTTTCAATTTATACAATGGCGGTTGAGCAATATAAATATAACCGCGTTCTACCAACTCAGGCATTTGGCGGAAGAAGAAGGTCAACAACAGAGTACGAATATGTGAACCATCCACGTCCGCATCGGTCATGATAATGATTTTGTGATAACGTAATTTGTCAGGATTATATTCTTCACGACCAATACCACAGCCTAACGCCGTGATTAAAGTGCCCACTTCTTGACTTGAAATCATCTTGTCAAAACGCGCACGTTCAACGTTTAGAATTTTACCTTTCAGCGGTAAAATTGCCTGCATTTTACGGTTACGACCTTGTTTAGCGCTCCCGCCCGCAGAGTCACCCTCAACCAGATATAGTTCAGACAAAGCTGGATCTTTTTCCTGACAATCTGCCAACTTACCTGGTAAACCTGCAATATCCAAAGCACTCTTACGACGAGTCATTTCACGTGCTTTACGCGCCGCATCACGAGCACGAGCAGCATCGATAATCTTGCCAGCGATTGATTTCGCAGCTTGCGGGTTTTCTAACAAATAGGCAGAAAACTCTTTGTTCATCGCCTGCTCAACCGCAGGTTTAACTTCACTCGACACCAACTTTTCTTTGGTTTGTGAAGAGAATTTAGGATCAGGCACTTTAACTGAGATAATTGCCGTCAAGCCTTCACGGGCATCATCCCCAGACACCACAACTTTTTCTTTTTTGAGCAGGTTTTCATTTTCCATGTAGCTATTTAAGCCACGGGTTAATGCTGCACGGAAACCAGCTAAATGCGTACCACCATCTTTTTGTGGAATGTTGTTGGTAAAACAACGTACATTTTCTTGATAGCTATCATTCCATTGCAACGCCACTTCCACACTGATGCCATTATCTGCATCGGTAGTGAAATGAAAGATTTCATTGAGATGCGTTTTACCTTCGTTGATATATCGAACAAACTCAGATAAACCACCTTCGTAGTCATAGACATTTTCAAGATTAACACGTTCATCACGCAATACAATGCGGACACCCGCATTCAAAAATGATAACTCACGCAAACGACGCGCCAAAATATCGACATTGAAAATGGTTTGACTAAAGGTTTCAGCACTTGGCCAAAAACGCACAATCGTACCCGTACGATCAGTTTCACCAATCACGCGTAATGGGTATTGTGGATCACCATGATGATATTCTTGCTGGTGTTCCTGCCCAGCGCGATGGATCGTCAATTGCAATTTACTGGATAAGGCATTTACGACTGAAACACCAACACCATGCAAACCGCCTGAAACTTTATAACTATTGTCATCAAATTTACCGCCTGCATGCAGAATCGTAAGAATCACCTCTGCAGCAGAAACCCCTTCTTCAGGGTGAATATCGGTTGGGATACCACGACCATTATCCGAAACACTCACTGATTCATCTTCATGAATCGTGACTAAAATTTCATCACAGTGCCCTGCCAATGCTTCATCGATGGCGTTGTCCACTACCTCGAATACCATGTGATGTAAACCTGTACCGTCATCAGTATCCCCGATGTACATGCCAGGACGTTTACGAACCGCGTCTAATCCACGTAATACTTTAATACTAGAGGAATCATAAGCCTTTTCATTTGTTTGTTCTGTTTGAGAGACTGATTGAGACTCTGAACTCATGGTTACTCCCTAGTAAATATCGAATCTATCCAAAAATGAGGAAATAAAATTATGGCGCAGCAGGACTGACTTGACCGTGAACAACATGGAACAATTGAAAAGAAATCGACAAATCATGTAAGTGTTTTAATACCGACGTATGGTCTAAGGTGGTCATAAAAACCTGACTTCCTAATTGACTCAATCGCTCCATTAAGCGTTGTTGTGCAGCTAAATCTAACTCTGCTGTCAGATCATCTAATAATACCACAGTTTCCTTATTACTCGCATGTAGCATTGCAATTTGTGACAGTTTTAATGCCATGATTAACAACTTTTTTTGTCCTCGTGATAACACATGAGCAGCATCACTGCGCATGGCATCGCCCTTGGTTTTTAAGCGTAAATCAGCACGATGCGGCCCATACTCAGTATAGCGTCGATCCAAATCTTTTTGATGTTGCTGTACTAAATCTTGCAATAGCCCTTGCTCAGTATGAAACCCTGCATGGTATTCCAATTCGATTTCGATATCAGGCAAAAGTTGCTTTAAATCTTCCTTAAAAAATAAATTCCATTGCTCTAAAATACCGACTCGCTGCGAGTGCAAAATTTCACCATAATCGCTCAACATTTTGTTCCATGGCTCCAAATCAGCCAAGGTCAAATTCCGCCGTGTTTTAAGTAAGCTATTACGCTGCTTAAGTGCACGAGAATAATATTGCCAAGCAAAGTAAAACTCAGGTTCCACGTGGAACATCAACCAATCTAACAACTGTCGCCTAGGCTTGGCACCTTGATCAATAATATCGGTACTTTGTGGATCTAAATGTTGCAATGGTAATCGCTTGGCTAATTGTCCTTGTGTTGCAATGGTATCTCCATTGATTTTAATCAACTGTTCACCAGAAGCCAGTTTTCGCATCCCCATCCGCTCATGAACTGATTGTGCAAAGACAATCGCATCATCAGCCTCATACTGAATGTAATGCTTTGGAATATGAGTGCGAAATGAACGACCAGTAGCCAACAAATGGATCGATTCCAAAATTGAGGTCTTTCCAGAACCATTGGCTCCGTAAAAAATATTAAACGGTTGCAACTCAGTGAGTGCAACCGTTTTTAAATTTCGTACACGCTCGATATTTAAACGCGTAATTTGCATGCTTTAAACTCAAATGATCAATGTTGATTAAACACGCATTGGCATCACAACATAAGTTTGATCAGGATGAGCAGGATCTTGTACAAGCACCGATTGATTTGCTTCGGTCATGCTCATTCTTACATCATCCCCATCAAGAACACTCAATACATCCAAAATATATTGGGCATTAAAGGACATCTCTAAAGGCGCATCTTGATACTGGATAGCCAAATCTTCAACAGCTTCATCTTGTTCTGGGTTATTGGCGCGTAACTGTAATGAATCTTGATTGAAGTTTAAGAAAACTCCTCTCAGTTTTTCATTACTCAAAATCGCCACACGCTGTAAGGATTGCTTGAAAACATCATGTGCGATGAGAACATGCTTATCGCCACCTCTTGGAATCACACGACGATAGTCTGGGAACTTACCATCAATCAGCTTCGTGGTAAAACGTACTGTGATATCGCTCTGCTCTTTGTCTCGGCTCGGCGTGTTGATGGTCACATTTAATAATTCACGACCAATCAACAAGGTCAACTGTTCATCTTCGATACTCAGCAAACGTTGTAATTCACCAACAGCCTTACGTGGCACAATTGCTTGCATTGGAGCGGATGCAGTCGAAGAAGCTAAAACTTCACACAATGCCAAACGGTGCCCATCTGTTGTTACAGTTCGCAATTGATTCTGATCAATTTCTAGCAAAGTACCTGTGAGATAAAAACGTACATCCTGAACCGCCATAGCAAACGCTGTTTTTTCAAATAAGCGTTTTAACTCACGTTGGGTCACTTGAACTTGTGTCCCCTGACTATTTTCAGTAGTGAGCAAAGGATAATCTTCAGCAGGCAAGGTGCCCAAAACGAAACGACTATTACCTGATTTTAAAATACAGCGCTGATCTTCCGTAATTTGTAGATCAACCAAGGCAGCTGTAGGTAGAGATTTACAAATTTCGACCAATTTACGCGCAGGAACAGTTGTTTCACCCGGCTCCAAACACGCACCTTCGGCTAAATTTGTGCTTGCCACCAACTCAACTTCCAAATCAGAACCTGTAATGGTTAACGCATGCGGTGTAGTTTGAATTTTGACATTCGAAAGAATATTCAATGTATGACGACGTTCTACAGCCCCCACCACATGAGATAAAACATTGACTAAACTTTCTTTAGCGATTTTCAAACGCACGGTTTATTCCTCTTACAACGGAAGCTGATTACGAATATTAGCAGTGTACTATGCTGCACTTAAAAATAGTTTGCAACTAGGAAAATAGAGTCAGTTGCAATAATGCTCAAAACTAACTTTGCAACAAACGTAGTAAATTTTTATAGTCTTCATTAAAAATTGGATCTTCTTCGCGCAAACTCACCACTTTCTCGCAAGCATGCATCACGGTACTATGATCACGGCCACCAAATGCCATGCCGATTTCAGGAAAACTATCGCCTGTTAACTCACGTGCCAAGCCCATCGCCAGTTGACGAGGTCGTGCGTAAATACGCGTACGCTTCGGTCCAATCAATTCTTTTAATGGAATACGGAAATATTCACTGACCACACGTTGGATATTTTCCACACTAATGGTTCTCGCACGAATTGCCAAGACATCTTTCAACGATTCTCGCACCACATCCAAATCGATTGCAGTCCCTTTAAAACGCGAGATCGCTACGACTTTATTCAGTGCACCTTCAAGCTCTCGTACATTGGCAACCACTTGTTGGGCAATAAATAAAGCACAATTTCGAGGTAAATCTACACCACTATTTTCAGCTTTTTTTAACAAAATCTCGATACGAGTTTCGATGTCTGGTGGTTCAACTCCCACTGACAATCCCCAAGAAAAACGGGAAACTAAACGCGGGTCTAATTCCGTTAACTCTTTTGGATAACGGTCTGAAGTCAAAATGATTTGCTTTGATTCATCCAGTAAAGCATTGAAGGTGTAAAAGAACTCAACCAAGCTCGCTTCTTTACCTGCTAATAAATGAATATCATCAACCAATAATAAATCTAAAGAGCGGCAATTCTTTTTAAACTCTTCAACTTTTCCTTTTTGCAATGAACTAACAAAGTCCTGCACAAAACTTTCAGAAGTCATATACATCACACGAGCGTTGGGTTTAGCTTGTAGTAAAGCATTACCTACAGCTTGCATAAGATGCGTTTTACCAAGACCTGTCGGTCCATATAAAAATAATGGATTATGTTGTGAAGCTCCCAACTGGGTTAAAACCTTACGGCAGGTTTCTGCTGCCATTTGGTTAGAGCGACCTTCAACAAATAGTGAAAAAGTAAATAATGGATTGAGTTGTCTTTTCTTAGGAATCTTGTTGGCATTTTGGCTCGGCTGTACCAAATCAGCCTCTTTCTTTATTTTTGTCGGAATTGGAGTACTTGTATTCAATGCAGCAGTTGTGGTCGCAGGTTGTTCACTACTCGCTAGAATAGTACCAGGACGCGAATCAACCAAAATCTCGACTTGGCGTACTCGACCTTCCGACAATTGCTCAGCCAAAATAGAAATCAACTCAAGATGATTATCTTGGATATAACGCGTCCAATAGGGGTTAGGTGCGTATAACCGCATCACATCATCAACTTCTTCCGCAACCAAAGGACGAATCCACATCGCAAAGACGTTATCAGATAGCTCTTGTCGCAAGCGAGTTAAGCAGTCTGTCCAGAGCATGTGCATCCCCTATTTATCCATTTTTAAATTTAAAAAACAAAAAACCACCACCCTTGCATTCCGAAGGGGTCGCCATTCTAACCAAGTTATCCACATCTGTCAGGAAAATTTCAGATACTTTCGATGAAAAAGAAAGCATTCGTGAATTAAATTTAAATTCAAAGCACTTGTGAATAACTTTTAGCACATCCTGTGGATAGTTTTAACCACTAAGTTATCCACAATCTATAAAATCAATAAAAACAGAGTTACCCACAAGGTAACCATATGTTTAATGATGAAAATATGTGGTTCTCCACAGAAAATACCCACCCTAATAGTAATAAATTTAAATTTTAAAATTTGAATTTATTTATAAATCGAACCCGAAGTGTGGATAACTGAGCATATCGAAATTTAAATTCAAAATCCAAAGAATAAATTTAAAACATTTGCTTTATTGTGGGTAAGTCTATGGATAGGCTGTGAATATATCTTATTGTTGATATAATTTAAATAGATAGCTTGTGTATGTTTTTTGTTTTCAAGAATGGAGAAGATAGTGCACGACCAAAATATGAAAGAAAAAGTACAAGATAAAATGTAAAGTTTTTGATTTTTGATTGACAGCGTAAACATTGCACAATAAAATCGCGGACCTTTATAGAAAGATCATTTTGGGAGTTTCGATATGAAACGTACTTTCCAACCATCTGAATTAAAGCGTAAACGCGTTCATGGTTTCCGTGCTCGTATGGCAACTAAAGCTGGTCGTCAGGTTTTAGCTCGTCGTCGTGCGAAAGGTCGTCATAGCTTAACTGTTTAATACTGTTAAGCTGACCAGATTTGGGTGATGACACTTTACAGTTTTGGCACTGAATTTCGTATTCGTTGTGCTGCAGATTACAAAAGTGTATTTGATGGTGCGCTTTTTAAAGTGCATCAGCCCCATTTCCTTTTTTTAGCAAAATTAACCGAACAGCCAAATAGCCGTTTGGGTATTGTCGTTGCTAAAAAAAAGGTGCGTCGTGCACATGAACGAAATCGGGTAAAACGTCTTGCTCGTGAGAGCTTTCGTTTACATCAAGCACAATTTAATGCTGATATCGATATTGTGGTAATGCCTAAAGTAGGTATAGACACAATTTCAAATCAAGAATTACATCAACAATTAGATTTTGCTTGGCAAAAATTACAACGTTTAGCAAAAAAGCATTCTAAAGTCGCTACCACCGCCCTCCAAAATTAGAGATCTCCAATGGTACGTATCCTGCATTGGTTGATAAGATGCTACCAAATCGCAATTAGTCCATTATTGGGGCCACGTTGCCGCTATATTCCAACTTGTTCTCAATATGCTATAGAAGCTTTACAAACGCATGGGGCAGTTAAAGGAGTCTGGCTGTCAACTAAACGCGTTTGTCGTTGTCATCCTTGGGGAGGGTCGGGTTATGACCCAGTGCCGCCTAAAGCAGTTCGTTTTATTTCGTTTCATCAAATAGATTCTCAAATGCATCACGTTGCTGTACCCTTTCGTGATCGTTTATGTAAGCAAAATTTCTCTAATCATTTGGGATATTAGTTATGCAACAATGGGCCAGATTTGCAATTCTTGGAGCCATGTTTGTTACCGCATATTTGCTTATTTTGGCTTGGCAAAAAGATTATGGTCATGCTGCACCAGCTCCGCAACAACAAGCGGCAGTGGTCAGTGCACATGATGTGTCTGCAGATTTGCCAAACGCTCAAAATGCAACAGCGGCTTCAGACTTGCCACAAGCAAATGTGACTGCATCACAACAAGCCACAGAAACTACCTCTGTGAATCAGCAACTGATTTCAGTACAAACCGATCTCTATCATCTTTGGATTAATCCAAAAGGTGGTGACATTGTTCGTATTGAGTTATTGAGCCATGATCAAAGCAAAAATGGTGATCAACCATTTGTCATGCTGGAAAATGATGCGAACCGTACTTACGTCGCTCAATCGGGCTTAATTGGATTAAATGGACCAGATAGCAGCCGAAATGGTCGTCCAATGTATGATGTTGAAAAAACAGCATATACAATGGAAGATGCCAAAAAAATGGCGACGACAGATGGTGCAAGCAGTCAAGTTTTGACTGTTCCATTGGTCTTTAAAACACCTGAAGGCGTTGAAGTGATTAAAACTTTCACTTTCACTCAAGGTGAATATCCAATTACCGTTAAACACCAAGTCGTTAACCGCAGTCAGCAAAACTGGCAAGGTCAAATGTTTGGTCAGTTAAAACGTGATAACTCAGATGATCCAGGTAAATCTGACCAAGGTATCTTTACCTTAGGGACCTTCTTGGGTGGCGCATGGGGTACACCTGATGCACATTACAATAAACTCAAGTTTTCAAACTTCTCTGATGAGAAGTTAAATCTTGATGCGAAAAATGCTTGGGTTGCGATGGTTCAGCACTATTTCGTGAGTGCATGGATTCCAGGTAATTTAAAACTGACGCAAGCGGATGGTCAGCCATATACTGCTAAATTAGAATCACGTCAGTCTGCGGACAAGATGAATATTATTGGCTTTACTTCTCCGACCATTAATGTGCCTGCAGGTACATCGATGGAAGTTGATGCAAAGTTCTATTCAGGTCCAAAGATCCAGTCTGAGCTGAAAGATTTAGCTGTAGGTTTAAATCAAACCGTAGATTATGGTTGGTTATGGCCGATTGCAAAACTATTGTTCCTTGGCTTGCAATTTTTCCATAACATCGTGGGGAACTGGGGTTGGTCAATTATTCTTTTGACGATCTTAGTGAAGCTGATTTTGTGGCCACTTTCATCGAAAAGCTATCGTTCGATGGCAAAAATGCGTGTCATTGCACCTGAAATGCAACGCATGAAAGAAGAGTTTGGCGATGACCGTATGCGTTTCTCTCAAGAAATGATGGCATTGTATAAGCGTGAACAAGTAAATCCATTATCGGGTTGTTTGCCGTTGTTACTGCAAATGCCAATTTTCCTTGCCCTGTATTGGGTACTCATGGAAAGTGTGGAATTACGTCATGCACCTTGGTTGCTATGGATTCAAGATTTATCGGCGATGGATCCTTGGTTTATTTTGCCGCTACTCATGGGGGTTACCATGTATGTGCAGCAAATGCTCAATCCACAACCGACTGATCCAATGCAGGCAAAGGTTTTCCGTTTGATGCCAATCATCTTTACGGTATTTATGTTGTTCTTCCCAGCAGGTTTAGTCCTTTACTGGATCGTCAACAACGCCATTACGATTCTGCAACAGTCATTTATCAATAAGAGTGTAGAAAAAGATCGTCTCAACAAGGTTGAGTCAGCGTCTTAATTCTCCAACTTTTACTGAATAAATCCGCTTAAGATGGTAATCTTAAGCGGATTTTTATTTGGCTGAATTTTAGGGTTGTGAAGTGAAAAATATGCAACATCAAACCACAATTGCTGCGATTGCTACACCGTTGGGTCGTGGAGGTGTGGGAGTCATTCGTCTCTCTGGACCGAAGGCTTATATGATTGCCAAAGAACTTACACAAAAACAACTACCTACTGCAAGAATGGCGGCTTTTCGCCAGTTTTATGATGTAGATAATTCAGTGATGGATGAAGGCATTATCTTATGTTTTCCAAATCCCCACTCGTTCACGGGCGAGGATGTAGTGGAAATCCAAGGACATGGTGGTCCAGTCATTCAAAATGCATTGTTGGCGCGCTTGCTTGATTTAGGTGCGACAGCTGCAAAGGCGGGTGAATTTTCCATGCGTGCCTTTGAAAATGGCAAAATGGATTTGGTTCAAGCAGAAGCGATTGCAGATTTGATTGATGCAACCTCACAGGCAGCAGCACGTTCAGCGGTACGTTCTTTACAAGGTGCTTTTTCAACTAAAATTAATACTGTTTTAGAAAAATTGATTCACTTGCGTTTGCATGTGGAAGCCGCGATTGATTTTCCAGAAGAAGAAATTGATTTTTTAGCGGATGGTAAAATTCTAGCGTTATTGGATGATGTACAAGATTCTGTCAAGGCGGTACAACAATCGGCGCGTCAAGGTCAATTGTTACGTGAAGGTTTGCAAGTGGTGATCGCAGGTAAACCGAATGCTGGAAAATCGAGCTTATTAAACGCATTGGCTGGACATGAGCGTGCCATTGTGACCGATATTGCGGGTACCACACGTGATGTTTTACACGAAAAAATCAGTTTGAATGGCCTGCCGATTACTTTAACGGATACGGCTGGTTTACGCGAAACAGGTGATGTTGTTGAACGCGAAGGTATTCGCCGAGCGATCAAAGAGATTGAGCAAGCGGATTTGTTACTGTTGGTATACGACTTAAATCAAGGTGATGAACCGTTGCAATTGGCACATGAATATTTTGCAGATCATCTTGAGCCGAAACGGTTATTGTTGATCGGAAATAAATGCGATTTAACGGGTCAACCAGCAGAAATGACGGATTATCAAGGTTTCCGCCACATTCGGGTTTCAGCAAAACAGGATATGGGGGTTCAGGCGCTCATAGATGCGATTACAGCGCATGCAGGCTTCCAGCCCGAAGAAGATACCTTTATTGCCCGTACGCGTCATCTAGACGCAATGAAGCGCACTCAGCGCTATTTGGCAGAGGCTCGTGAGCAGCTTGTGGTGTTTAATGCAGGTGAGCTTGTTGCAGAGTCTTTACGTTTGGCACAAAACGCCCTCGGTGAAATCACTGGTGATTTTAGTGCGGATGATCTGCTCGGAAAAATCTTTGGTTCGTTCTGTATTGGGAAATGATTCCAATTAGAAAAGTGTTCCACGTGAAACATCTCGGGTATTGGTTTGATTTTGGTTGTGACTCAGTAAGTCGTGCTGTATAGCCTTGTGAGACGGATTACAATAGCGGCTGATTTTTGATTCGAGTGTCAGTCATGTTAAAAAAAATTGGGATATTCTCATTATTGAGCTGTGTTTCTATGATGAGTTTAGCCAATGTGGAAACCTTAAAAAGTAATCTAAATAAAAACTATCCCGATATCCAAGTGACCAATATTCAAGCCACTGAAATGACGGGTTTATATAGTGCAAATCTAGATAATCAAATCATCTACCTCGATGAAAATGCCGAGCATATGTTTATCGGTTCAATGGTGCGTTTAAAAGACCAAAAAAATCTCACAAAAGATTTAGTACTTAAGCAAAATTCAATTGATTGGCAAAAACTCCCTTTACAAGATGCAATTAAAACGGTCAAAGGTAATGGTAAACGTCAGCTCGCTATTTTTTCAGATCCAAACTGTCCGTACTGTAAGCAATTAGAAGCAGAACTGGATAAGCTCAATGATGTAACGATTTATACCTTTATCTATGCCTTAAAACCGCAATCTATCGCTGTTTCTAAGCAAGTTTGGTGCGATGCAAATCCATCCTATGCATGGAAAAATTTACTGCAAAAAAATGTTCAACCTAAAGCAAAAACCTGTGCCAATCCAATTGATCGAAACCTAGCTTTAGGACGTAAATTAGGCGTGAATGGCACACCGACTTTGATTTTTTCAAATGGCTTAAAGATGGTGGGTGGACGTAGTGCTGAAGATATTCAAATGATTTGGAAGGAATTGGGACTATAAATATAAACCTCCCAATTCATAACAATCATGAATTGGGAGTGATTTTTATGCCTCTAGCTCTTCTTGGTAACGAGGTTGTAGATGAATAAAATAATCACAGCACCAACCACAGATGCAATAAATCCAGCCGCTGAATTTTCACCATATAAGCCGAGTAATCGGCCGCCATAGGTTGCCAATAAAGAACCCGAAATACCGAGTAAAGTGGTAACAATAAAGCCAGCTTTGTCATCACCTGGATGGAGCGCTCGTGCAATTAAACCCGCAAAGAAACCAACGACAATTGCTACAATTAGAGACCACATTGTTATTTCTCCTTGTTTTAACAATAGTATTTGTAGTTATCCTGCTTGATGAGGAGAGCTTTTGTCTGTAGCGGATTGCTTATTTATGTCGTATTTTTGTGCAGTGTTGAGATATTTTTAATTAGGATCTAAAAATAAAAAAGCGACGAAATCGCCGCTAAACAGGTGCTTGAGTTACTTTTGCATGGGCAGTTCAAGCACCGATAATACAGATTTTTTATTGATCAAAGACCAATTTCACCGATAAATGGAAGATGACGATATTTTTGATCATAATCGAGACCATAGCCCACAATAAATCGATCTTCGACTTCAAAACCTAAGAATTTTACGTCTAAATCAATTTCACGGCGTGATGGTTTGCTCACCAGCGTACACAATTCAATTGAATTGGGCTTGCGCGTTTGCAACATTTGAATGACTTTGTTGAGTGTATTGCCTGAGTCAATAATGTCTTCGACCACCAATACATCTTTACCGTGAATTTCACCATCCAAGTCCTTCAGAATTTTGACGTCGCGACTAGAAGTGGTACCACCACCATAGCTTGAAACGGTCATAAAATCGAGTTCATGCGGTTTTTCAATCGCACGGCATAAATCTGCCATAAAGATGACTGAACCACGCAATAAACCAATCAATACCAGTTCTTTATCACTTTGAGCATAGTGTGCATTGATTTTTTCACCTAGCTCTTTCACTTTGGCTTGGATCTCTTCACTGGAAATCATTACGCGCATCGCAACAGTCATCGATAGATTCCTAAAAATTTAAAAAATGGGAAAATAAAAAAGGTGTTGACCTGCAACACCTCGAAATCTTGAGTTAATGTGAGAATTTTAAAACAAAATGAGTTTTCATGCATCTTTTGATGATGAAGAATATGTATCATTTTGCCGTGAAGCACTGTCTCGCTTCAACAAAACTGCGCAGCTCATGGCAAAGAGGATCAATCCAATCCTACGCTTATTGAATAATTTAGTTGGTGCTATAGGCTTTTTGTCCATAGATATAGGTTGCCTCGATATTACGGTCATCGCCCATAGTAAACAGCGCAAATAAGCTGTCATCAATTGATTTAGAACGTGATTGACGTAGTTGTTGTAAAGCCGTTGCTTGCAGATTTAGCACGACAAAATCCGCTTCTTTACCGATATTGAAATTGCCGAGCTTATCATCGAGATCAAGTGCTTTTGCACCACCTAAGGTTGCATGATACAGCGACTCAAAAGCAGAGAGTTTATCACCTTGTAACTGCTGCACTTTATAGGCTTCATTGACGGTTTGTAATAAGCTAAATGAAGTCCCTGCCCCAATATCTGTACCCAAACCAACTTTGACTTTTTGTTCCCATGTTTTCTTTAATGGAAATAAGCCGCTACCTAAGAACAGGTTAGACGTTGGGCAAAAGGCAATTGCAGAGTCAGTTTCATGCATGCATTTCCATTCTGCATCTTCTAAATGTACGCAATGCGCGAATACCGAACGCTGACCCGTTAAGCCATAATGATGATAGACATCGAGATAGCCCTTTTGTGCTGGGAATAAATCTTTAACCCATGCGATTTCATCTTTATTTTCACTTAAATGGGTATGTACATAAACATCAGGATATTCTGCTTTGAGTTGTCCTGCTTTTTCTAGCTGTTCTGGTGTAGAGGTTGGTGCAAATCGAGGTGTAATCGCGTATAAGGCGCGACCTTGGCCATGCCACTTTTCGATCAGGGCCTTAGAATCATCATAGGCGCTCTCTACAGTGTCGCACAGTGCTTCAGGTGCATGACGATCCATCATGACTTTACCTGCGATTAAACGCATTTGGTACTGTTCTGCGGCTTCAAATAAAGCATTCACAGACTCAGGATGAACAGTACAAAACACGAGTGCCGTGGTGGTGCCATTTTTAAGTAATTCCTGCACAAAGAATTTTGCAATTTCTTCGGCATAGGCTTGGTCTTTGAACTGGATTTCAGTTGGGAACGTATAGGTATTGAGCCAACTGAGTAATTGTTCACCGTAGGCACCGACCATTTCTGTTTGTGGGAAGTGGATGTGGGTGTCAATCATGCCAGGAATGATCAATTGATCTGGATAATGTTGAATCTCAACATCTGTAGGTAGGTGATCTTGAGCTGCATCCCAAGTGCCAAACCAACGAATTTTGCCTTGTTCAGTGATCAGAATACCATCTTCGATATATCGCACTTGGTCTGCGATTTCAGTCGCTTGGGAAACAGTTTTTTGAATATCTAAGAAGCGACCACGAATAACCGTGATCGGAGTAGCCAACGTCATAACAACCTACAGTTTTACTTTTTTCGGTTGATTGTACCTGATTTTGTCCAGGTTACTGGAATATTCGCCTAAATTAAGCCACTAAAAAGTGTATAAATGTGAGTAAATTTTTTGAGTCAATTCACTTTACCTTGGAGGTCAAGATGAAGAACTGTATGGATAATTTTTGGATTTGAACAATAATGACACTTCATCAAATACACTATCGAAAATTTTTCGCTCATGTAATCCTAAATACTCCTGAACTTTGTGCAATGTTAAAACAACTTGCATGGATCGAGCCGCAAGCTTATATAAGTGCAGGTGTGCTTCGAAATACAGTTTGGGCATGTTTACATGATCAGGCTTTTGACTTAAAAAATAGCGAAATTGATGTAATTTATTACGATGAGCAGGAACGAAACAATCAGGTACAGCAGCGATTAAAGCAAAAATTAGAAGACTTCTTCCCTCAGCAGCAATGGGATGTGGTGAATCAGGCATTGGTGCATACATGGTATCGTAAGGAAAATGGTGAGCAAATTCAGCCGATATCATCGATTGAACATGCTTTATCGTTATGGCCTGAAACAGCAACGGCAATTGCTATTCGTTTTGATAGTGTAGGAGAACTGGAATTCGTTGCACCTTTTGGCTTAGAAGACTTATTTGAATTACGATTGCGTTGGAATTCTGCATTAGTAAGTTATGAAACTTTTAAGCAGCGTGTAAATTCTAAAAAGTGGTTGCAGCAATGGCCTAAATTACAATGTGTTGATCCAACGACAAAATAGACAATATCTGAATAGAATAAAGGGCCTCCAATTGAAGACCCTTTTCATATGCTTTTTGATTATTCTGCTTGATGTTTATTGTGACGTAACGATAGATACGCCGTAATACTCAATACCAAGATGATAAAGCTGAGGGAAATCCAGATCGGCATGTGGAACACATCCAACAACAACATTTTCGTACCGATAAACAATAAAATAATACCTAAGCCATAAGGTAAATAATGCATTTTGGTAGCTGCGCCAGCGAGTAAGAAGAACATTGCACGCAAGCCTAAAATAGCCATTAAGTTTGCAGTTAAAACGATGAATGGGTCAGTCGTTACAGCAAAAATTGCAGGAATCGAGTCCACAGCAAAAATGACATCAGAAGCCTCGACCAGTACTAATACTAAAAATAACGGCGTCGCCCACAAAAGTCCATTTCGGCGGACGAAGAATTTATTGCCTTCTAGTTGAGGTGTGATGCGTAGGTGTTTACGTAACCATTTGAGTAAAGCATTGTCTTCGATATTGCTTTCTTCCTCCTGCCCTTTAAGAAATTTAAAGCCGGTATAGACGAGGAAAGCACCAAAGATATAAAGAATCCATGAAAACTCTTGAACGAACCAAGCGCCAATAAAGATAAAGATGGTTCTAAGTACAATTGCGCCGAGAACTCCATAGAGCAAGATTTTGCGTTGTAAAGCAGGTGGAATCGTGAAAGCAGCAAAGATCATGAGCCAAACGAAGACATTATCGATTGCTAAGGATTTTTCGAGCAGATAACCTGCGAAGTATTCCATGGTTTTTTGATTGGCAATGTTCACCCCAACTGTTTGCTGGAGATACAGCCACAATGCACCACCAAACAGTATGGCGACAGTGACCCAAGCAATACTCCAATAAGCAGCTTGTTTAAAAGGAACATTTTGGTTTTGCTTCTGTTTAAAACCTAAAAAGTCGATGATTAACATCACCGACACAATGCCAAAAAAGGCAAGGTATAGCCATAAATTGCCGATAGTTTCCATCACTACTCCCTATCTGGCAAATGGACATAAAAAAACCTTGACCAGTTGCCAGATGAATTAAAAAAACATCTGTTTCAACATGATCAAGGTCTTGCCTACATCACCATGAGAGATGATGCTCAGAGTCCGACTTTTTGCAAAGTGTAATGACGGAGCTCTGACACCTGAGTTTTAATTGCAACACTCAGGTTTGGAGGAGGCTACTCCCCTTGTCAACAAATACGGTATGGATGATGCCATCCAAATCTGCGCGTAGCATTACATAATTTGAGTAAATCTGCAAATGGATGCTTCATGGTTTCGCATTAAAAATGTTTAGAATTTCATGCCGTAAAAATTGATGGCGAGGGTTTTGTTTGACGTGGTCATGCCAATACATCCCCATCGTGATTTTTGGTAATTCGATAGGTAAGGCATGAATCTGTAATGTTTCCGCATAATGCAGATGATTCAGAATACTTTGTGGAATGGTTAATATCGCATTGGGGTATTGTGCCAAGACTTGTAGTGCTGTTGCGTAATGCTGACAACGCAGAAAAACTTGGCGAGATAATTGTTGGCGATTCAAATAAATATCTTCAAGTAAAACCCCAGTGCGACGAGAAGATACCCCAATATGTGGAGAGGATAAGTAGGTTGCTAGATCCATTTTACTTTGTTGGGTACACACCACAAAATGATCTTGGATGAGTTGTTCAAACTGTAGATGTGCTTGATGAGGTTGTACTAGATCAATCACAAAATCGATCTGCTGGGCAGATAAGTCCGCCAGCATATTTTTACGATCAAGTTTGGAACTTAAAAACTGAATATCGAGATTTAACTGTGCAAAGTGATGTACTAGTCGAGGAAAAATAATTGGCTCAATTTCATCGTGAATCGCAATCTTAATACTTTGCAACATGCTCGGAACAAACTCTTGCTGTGGTACAGCAATCTGTTGAATCGTCAATAACGCCTCTTGGATTGGATGATAAATTTGCTCTGCATAAGGCGTTGGAAGCATCTTTTGTCCACTTCGTACAAATAATTCGTCATTTAACTGTGTACGTAAACGTTGTAAGGCATGACTAACCGCAGATTGGCTAATACAGAGTAACTGTGCAGCTTTAGAAATGCTTTTTTGTTCAAAGATCGCAATAAAAAGTGGGTATAAATTAATATCTATGCGGTGGAATTGCCCGACTTCGAGCGGATTTGTATTATGAATCTGATTCATAGTTTTAAATAAAATAAAATCATTTCATTCATAATAAGTTTTCGCTTAAGGTGAAGTAAAGCAGCGAATCAAGTTTCGTTAAATATTTACCTTGAGGGAAATAATGATGTTTGCATTATCTGAACGCGCGCAGGATTTTATTGCAAGAACGCAAACCTTTATTCAACAAGAAATAGAACCGATTGAAAAAGCCTTTTGGGATGAGGTCCATCATCTCAATGTCGATGGCGACTGGACCAAATGGCAATGGCCAGCCCAACTCGAACAATTAAAAAGCAAGGCCAAAGCAGCAGGCTTATGGAATATGTTCTTGCCAGATGCGGAACTCGGTGCAGGTTTATCGGTTCAAGAATATGCGCATATTGCTGAGTTGACAGGACGTAGCCTCCTTGCACCAACGGTATTTAACTGTAATGCGCCTGATACTGGCAATATGGAGGTGTTATGGCGCTATGGTAGTGAGCAACAAAAGCAACAATGGTTGCAGCCCTTACTTGCTGGGGAAATACGTTCTGTATTCTGCATGACTGAACCTGCGGTTGCGTCGAGTGATGCCACTAATATGCAAGCTACGGCGGTGATTGAGGGTGATGAAATTGTTCTGAATGGTCGTAAATGGTGGTCATCTGGCTTGGGTGATCCGAATGCTAAAGTGATCATTTTTATGGCCTACACCCCTGATTCAAGCAAAGACCGTCACCATCAGCATTCGATGGTTCTGGTGCCGATTGATATCCAAGGTGTGACCATTGAACGGATGTTGCCTGTCTTTGGCGATTATGATGCGCCGCATGGTCATGGACAGGTCAGTTTTGACAATGTACGTGTACCTGTTAGTAATTTTATTGGTGGCGCAGGGCAAGGTTTTGAAATTGCTCAAGGTCGTTTAGGACCTGGGCGCATTCACCACTGTATGCGTTGTATCGGTGCAGCAGAAAAAGCGTTAGAGCTGATGATTGATCGTGGCATGTCGCGTAAAGCCTTTGGTAAAGAAATTCTTAAACTCGGTGGAAATTTAGAACGTGTTGCTGAAGCACGTGTGCAAATTGATCAAGCCCGTTTATTAACCCTTTATGCCGCTTATAAGATGGATACCTTAGGCAATATGGCAGCCCTCACTGAAATTTCTGCAATCAAGGTCGTTGCACCAACCGTATTGCAGAACGTAGTCGATATGGCGATTCAAATTCATGGTGGTGAAGGAGTATCTCGTGATACGCCATTGACTGCATTTTTTAATCAGGCACGAAGTTTACGTTTAGCCGATGGACCTGATGAAGTGCATAAGGGCATGATTGCTAAATTAGAACTGAAAAAACGTGGTTATGGTCGCGGATAAGGATATAAAAATGACAGTAATTGATGTGGGTGGTCAGGTTCGTCATGGCGAAGAACTCGATATTTCCGCTGTTGAAACATGGTTAAAAAAACAAGGTATCGTGCTCGAAGGTCAAGCACAAGTGACCCAATATTCAGGGGGAGCATCAAATTGGACGTATCGTATTCAATATGAAAATACCGATTTAATTTTACGTCGTCCGCCAAAGGGAACCAAAGCTAAGTCAGCACATGATATGGCGCGTGAATACAATGTGCAGAAGCATCTTGCACCGTTCTACCCTGTCCTACCTGAAATGGTTGCATTGTGTCAGGATGACAGTGTGATTGGTTGTGATTTCTATGTGATGCAGCGGATTGAGGGCATCATTCCACGAGCTAATTTACCCAAAGAATTACAACTCGATGAGCAACAAGTTCGGCAACTTTGTTTAAATGTACTCGATAAGTTGATTGAATTACATCAAGTGCCGTATCAAGGCACAGAACTTGAAAAACTGGGCAAAGGTGAAGGCTATTGTCGTCGTCAAGTGGAAGGTTGGGATGGACGTTATAGTAAAGCACTGACCCCGAACGTGCCTGATTTTAGCTTTGTGCGGGAATGGCTAAAGCAACATATTCCAACGGATACGAAGACCTGCGTAATTCACAATGATTGGCGTTTTGATAATGTCATTTTAGATCCACAACAGCCAACTCAAGTGATTGGCGTACTTGACTGGGAAATGGCGACATTGGGTGATCCGCTCATGGATTTAGGCAGTGCTCTCGCCTATTGGATTCAAGAGGATGACGATGCTTTGATGAAATCTAGCCGCCGTCAACCAACCAATCTAAAAGGCATGCTGACACGTCAACAAGTCGTGGACTACTACTTAGAGAAAACTGGGCTGAAACCTGACAATTGGACCTTTTATGAAGTGTTCGGTTTGTTTCGTTTAGCCGTGATTGCTCAGCAGATTTATTATCGTTATTACCATCAACAAACGGATAATCCAGCCTTTAAGGATTTTTGGATCATGATTCATGCCTTACATATTCGGGCACTCAAATTAATTGCACTGAACAATGCTGAAGCACAGCAGTTAATTCCTGAATATGGCGCAAAGCTAAAGGATATTTTAAAAGGATGAGCACAATTTATTTGGTGCGACATGGGCAGGCTTCATTTGGTGCTGATAGCTATGACCAGCTTTCAGCTAAAGGAGAGCAACAGGCACAGGTGGTGGGTGATTTTTTTAAACATACCTTAAAAAAACAGCCTTTAGTGTTTGCTGGTTCAATGCAGCGCCATCAACAAACAGCACAATTGGCTTTAGCGCAAAATTTTCAAGATACCTTGATTCAAACGGAGCCCGCTTGGAATGAGTTTGATCATCAGCATATCTTTGCACAATATGATCCCCGATTTAAACAACCTGAATTATTGAAGCAGGATATTGCTCAAGTGGCGAATCCACGTGCCTATCTTGCCAGTATCTTTGATGGTGCGATAGATCGCTGGATTGGAGAGCAGTATGACCACGAATACCATGAAACATGGTTAGGCTTTCAATCACGGGTCGAAAGTGCCTTACAGGCGTTAAGTCAGCACATGGATGTCACACAACAACGTCAGGCGGTGGTGTTTAGTTCGGGTGGCGTGATTTCTGTAGCAGTCGGCAAGGTATTAGGTTTGAATGCTAAACAGATTTTTGCACTGAATTGGTCAATTGCCAATGCCAGTATCACCACGCTACGTTGGGCTGATGAGCGTTTGCAATTACTGAGTTTTAATGAGCATCATTATTTAAAAGCACACGATGCAGAACTTTTAACATGGATTTAAATAAGAATAGGTGAAGGAAATGACAAAGACGATTTTAATTACAGGTGCAAGTTCAGGTTTAGGCGCTGGGATGGCACGCGAATTTGCGGCTAAAGGCTACAATCTAGCACTGTGTGCACGTCGTTTAGAGCGTTTGGAAGCCTTACAACAAGAATTGCAAAGCCAGTTTGCAATTCAGGTCAAAATCAAAACCCTTGATGTGACTCATTACAATGATGTCTTTACGGTTTTTAAAGCTTTTCAGCAAGAGTTTGGCAGTATTGATCGAATTATTGTCAATGCAGGTGTGGGCGAAGGTCGCCGTATTGGAAAAGGACATTTTGAGGTGAACCGTGCCACGGCAGAAACCAATTTCATTTCAGCATTAGCACAATGTGAAGCAGCAGTAGAAATTTTTAGGGCACAAAATAAAGGGCATTTGGTGGTGATCTCCTCAATGAGTGCAATGCGTGGTTTACCGAAGCATTTGTCGACCTATGCAGCCAGTAAAGCAGCAGTGGCGCATTTGGCTGAGGGGATTCGAGCGGAGTTGTTAGATACGCCAATTAAGGTCTCGACGATTTTCCCTGGTTATATTCGCACTGAATTGAATGAGGGTGCGAAGAAGTTGCCATTTGAAGTGGATGAGAAAACGGGTAGTCAAGCGTTGGTGAAAGCGATTGAGAAAGAGCCTGTGAAGGCATATGTACCGCAGTGGCCATGGTTGCCAATGGGTATTGCAATGAAGATTTTGCCGTTAAAATTGGTAAATAAACTGAGTTAATTGCTATTCAAAATAGATCGGAGATATCTCTATTTGGAAAGTTTGACAGCCTCATATAGGCTGAATCATTGACCTGTTTGGATATAGGCGTTTCCTTACTTTTCATGGCTGAGGAGTTTACTCCGCAAGGTAACAAAAATCCTTTGTTGGACTGATGGTATATCCCTATACCACAGTCCAACGGGCGGCATCCATGCCGCCTTTCACGATAGTGAATACCGTGACAAAATTAGATGATTAAAATAGGCTATTGGCTAAATTACGACAAAGCCGTAATCAATTTTTGGTGTAAACCACCAAAACCACCATTGGACATGATCACCACTGCATCGCCCTCACCTGCTTCATTGACCACACGGGCAATGATCTCATCCAAAGAACGACTCACTTCAGCTTTGTTTGATGAAGCTGCAATCACAGGTTGTAAATCCCAATCTAAACCTTCTGGTTGATACCAAATCACTTCATCGGCCAAACGCGCAGAATGTGCTAAACCATCTTTGTGGCTGCCCATACGCATAGTATTTGAGCGCGGTTCAATGATTGCCCATAATTTACGTTCGCCTAAACGTTTACGTGCACCATCCAAAGTCGTTTCAATCGCCGTTGGATGATGGGCGAAGTCATCATAGACTTCGATGCCACGTACTGTACCTAAAAGCTCCATACGGCGTTTCACACCACCGAAGTTAGATAATGCTTCACAGGCTTGTTCAATGCTGACACCGACATGTTGTGCAGCAGCAATGGTTGCCAAAGCATTGGCAACGCTATGCTGTCCAGTCATGCTCCATTTCACTTCCCCGATCACTTTGCCATTTTCAAGAACTTTAAAATGGCTGCCATCGGCACTGATCAGTTCAGCAGATAAAGCGGCTTGGTCATTTGGCTCAAGACTGGTACGAACCACAGGTGTCCAGCAGCCTTGTTCTAAGACTTCATCAATATTGGTCTCAGTAATTGGAGCAATAATACGACCTTCACTTGGAATGGTACGCACTAAATGATGGAACTGTTTTTGAATCGCAGCAAGGTCATCAAAAATGTCGGCATGATCAAATTCAAGATTATTTAAAATCGCGGTCTTTGGATGGTAGTGAACGAACTTAGAACGTTTGTCGAAAAAGGCTGAATCATATTCATCAGCTTCCACACAGAAGTATTTCCCGCCACCTAAGCGAGCGCTTTCGCTAAAACCAAGCGGTACACCACCGATCAAGAAACCAGGGTTTAAACCTGCTTGATCCAATACCCAAGCCAACATCGTGGTAGTCGTTGTTTTACCATGTGTACCTGCAACACCTAATACATGTTTGCCTTGTAGTACGTGATCAGCCAAGAATTGTGGACCAGAAATATAAGGAAGACCTTCATTCAGCATATATTCAATCGCATCAATGCCACGTTTCATTGCGTTGCCAACGATGACAAGATCAGGATGTGGTTGCAAATGGCTACGGTCATAGCCTTGCATCAACTCAATACCTGCATTTTCGAGTTGCGTCGACATCGGTGGATAAACATTGGCATCTGAACCTGTGACTTTATGTCCTAAATCTCGTGCTAATAGAGCCAAAGACCCCATAAAAGTGCCACAAATACCCAAAATATGCAGATGCATCGTGCTTCTCTCTTATTCAATCACGTAATAAACGTGTGTAATGCAATTAAAAATTTGCTTGAAAAGATAGCAAGGCTGTTATGGAAAAGATAGTCAAAATTCGTTGTTGTTTACTTAAAATTAAAGTCAGAAATGTTAAGATTTCAACGTTACCGTTGCAAAAAAATAGACACTATCCTCTTCACCATTTTGCATAAATTTAACAACTTTATTCAATGGGAATATAAAATTTTCACCATCCGTAAGTACAGCGGCAAGTTCAATTGAAAGGGCTTTGTCTTTAAAAAAATCAGAATTTATTTCTTTTGCTGTCTCATAGTCGACCCAATACCACTTTCTATTTTTATCATTTTTTCTTATTACTTCCCCGACATAAGCTCCTGTGCGTAAAATCGTCTTAAATCTTTGATCATCTGAGATTTGATCTAAATTGGTCTTTCTTAAATCAGATAAATAAGTATCAATCAGTTTTAAGCTTTCAATAGAATAGTCTAGTTTTTTAGGGTTTAAAGTCTCAAACTGATATACAGGGTCATTTTTTTCACTATAAAACATGTCTGCTAAATCTGATAGCGCCTCATTTTGATTGTCGAGATCTAATTCTACTGAATGACTTATACTTATTGAGAAGCACAAAATAGTCGTTAAAAATAATTTTTTCATAGCATCCTTAAGTTTTTGAAACCTTATCCAGGAACTGATTTTAATATAAAATTATTGCAAAATTTTTAGAGTAAATACAATTGAGCCCTACTCTTTTAGCGCTGTGTTTATTGGTGATTTCCAATTGTTTTATGACCTTGGCATGGTATGGTCATTTGAAATATTTACATGATGCGCCGATTTGGCAAGCAATTTTATTGAGTTGGTGTATTGCCCTACTCGAATACAGTTTTATGATTCCAGCGACCAAACTATTGAGTCAACATGGCTGGGGTCTGGGGCAAATGAAAATTACTCAGGAAGTGGTGACCTTGCTGGTGTTTGTCCCATTTTTACTATTTATGTTTAAACAGCCTTTTAAGTTAGATTATGTTTGGGCGATGCTCTGTTTATTGGGCTGCGTCTATTTTGTTTTCCGCAATCACAGCTAATTTTTCTGCGATCAGTTCAAGCGTTCTGTAGTTGGGGATGCTTGAAAAAACCGCTATAATATCTGCCAATTTATTCCTTTGTGTTTGGCGTAAGTCGAGACACTGCCCTCTTTTTTTATCAAGTTTTGGAAAAGCCAATGAATGCGGTCGCAACAGATAGCCAACCTTTAGTCGGGATTATCATGGGTTCTCAATCAGATTGGGCAACACTTGAACATACCGCTAACATGCTCAAACAATTGGGTGTGCCTTTTGAAGCTGAAGTGGTTTCTGCGCACCGTACACCAGATCGTTTATTTGAATATGCTGAAACAGCACGTGATCGTGGTATCCAAGTGATTATTGCAGGTGCTGGTGGTGCGGCACATTTACCAGGAATGTGTGCAGCAAAAACTGATTTGCCTGTGCTGGGTGTACCTGTTAAATCTTCGATTTTAAATGGTGTAGATTCATTACTTTCGATTGTACAAATGCCTGCAGGTATTGCAGTAGGTACATTGGCGATTGGTCAAGCGGGTGCAACCAATGCAGCCATCATGGCAGCGCAAATTCTGGGTTTAACACGTCCTGAGATCGCAAAAAATGTTGCGGATTTCCGTACTGCGCAAACTGAGAAAGTGTCGAGCAAAAATATCCCTGGTCATGAATGAGGATAAGCAAAGCAACGCTTTGCCCGAATGCAAGGCGAAGACTTTGTCTGAGCAAGTAGAGTCATATAAATGAATAAAACCATCGGTATTTTTGGTGGCGGACAACTTGGACGCATGATGGCGCAAGCAGCTCTGCCACTGAATATTCAATGTAGCTTTTTTGAAGCAGAAACGGATTGCCCAGCGGCGATTTTAGGTCCAGTCTTTTCAAGTAAAAATGAGCATGCCTTGCAGGATTTTATTGCCAGTGCAGATGTATTTAGCCTTGAATTTGAAAATACGCCTGTTGCGGATGTGGACGTTTTAACACAAACCAAAACTTTACACCCTCCTCGCCTTGCTTTAGCAACAGCGCAGAATCGTTTGGCTGAAAAATCCTTATTTGATGAATTAGGTATTCCTGTTGCGCCGTATCGTGCAGTAGATAGCTTAGACAGCTTAAAACAAGCAGTAACTGATCTAGGTTTGCCAATCGTTTTAAAAACCGTAACTGGTGGCTACGATGGTAAAGGTCAATTTGTTCTACGTTCAGAAGATCAGATTGATACCGCTTGGGCTGAGCTTGGACCTGCGAAAAGCTTAATCGCTGAAAGTTTTGTGAAATTCAGTCGTGAAGTATCCATTATTGCGGTACGTGGTCAAGATGGTGATGTCAAAACATGGGCATTGGCAGAAAACCACCATCACAATGGTATTTTGTCGCACTCGATTGTTCCTGCGCCAAATAGCACCGATTTACAACCTGTTGCACAAGACTACATCACACGCCTGTTGAATCATCTCAATTATGTGGGTGTATTGACGCTTGAATTGTTTGTGACAGAACAAGGTTTATATGCCAATGAAATGGCATGTCGCGTACACAACTCAGGTCACTGGTCGATTGAAGGCTCAATTTGCTCGCAATTTGAAAATCATATTCGTGCAGTTGCAGGCTTGCCACTCGGTGCAACTGATGTGGTGCGTCCGACAGTCATGGTAAATATCATTGGGCAACATCCAAAATCGGAGGATGTTTTAGCGCTCAAAGGTGCACATTTGCATCTATATAATAAATCTGAACGTGAAGGTCGTAAGTTAGGGCATATTACATTGATGCCGAATAATCGTGATGAGTTAACGTCATTGTGTCGTCAACTTGCTCAAATTTTACCTGTACCATTGGCATTAACAGATGAGATGACCATCTAACTTATCCACAGAACATCAAAAGCGATCTTCGGATCGCTTTTTTGTCACTTTAAATTCATAAAATAAAAGATATAGCTGAAAGAGATTATGGATAACTTTTCTTTAAGCTTTGAATTTAAATATTGGCTGTTTGTTTTGAATTTAAAACTTTGATTTGAGTGTGCGTGTTGATTTAAATTCAAAAATAAAAGTTTTTTAAATTTAAAAGTTTGAAGGAGGTTGAGTTTTGAATTTAAAGTTGTGGTTTGTGGATATCTATTTGATCTAAAACAATAGGAATTAAGTCTATTTCTTTATTTTTTATAAATGTATGGTGTGAAATGAATTCATAAGTGGTTGCTATTTTTGAATTCAAATGATGGTGTAAGCCACAGAGTTGCTTTTGAATTCAAAATATAGGAGTTATCTATTTTTAAATTTAAAAGAAATGATACTTTTGAATTTAAATCTTATGTTTTAAATTTAAAACTCAATTATGAATTCAAAAATTACGATTTCAAACGTTGTAACGTCAATGATCGTGTTATGTTAATCCTGAAATTTAAATTTAAAAATATGGTTTAGACATCATGCACCGTTTTCCTCTTTTTCTAGGCACTGCCTTATTGACCTTATCTTATAACGCTCATGCTGAGTTGATTATCAATGGCGCAAAAGTTTCAACCACGACGACGACGCCAGCGGTAAGCAATACCAGTACATTTAGTCCAACACGTGATTTTCAAAGCTGTATAGCCGGTTTACGATCTCAAGCAATTGCATCTGGTGTTTCGGCTGCAAGTTTTGATCGTTATACCCAAAATCTAAGTGCGGATTATTCAGTGATTGATCGTTTGAATTATCAGCCAGAGTTTTCTACACCGATTTGGGATTATTTATCAGGCTTGGTTGATAATGAGCGTGTACAAGCAGGGCAACAAAAACTTGCGCAACATCGTGATGTGCTTAGACGTGTAGAACAAGCTTACGGCGTGCCTGCTGAAACGGTGGTTGCAGTTTGGGGTGTCGAAAGTAACTATGGTGATATTTCTGGTCGATATCCTTTATTACAGGCATTAGGTACATTGAGCTGTGAAGGTCGTCGTCAAAGTTATTTCCGTGGTGAATTTTTTGCCACCATGCGTATTTTGCAACGAGGTGATGTGACTCAAGATCAACTTTATGGTTCTTGGGCAGGAGCATTTGGTCACACGCAATTTATGCCATCTACTTATGAACGTTTAGCCGTAGATTTTGACGGTGATGGTCGCCGTGATCTCGTATCGAGTATCCCAGATGCTTTGGCTTCGACAGCAAACTTTTTAAAACGTGCTGGATGGCAAACAGGTATGCCTTGGGGTTTTGAAGTGAAAATTCCACAAGGTATGTCGATTTCTGGTGAAAGTCGCCGCAATAAAAAATCACTTAATAATTGGATCGCACAGGGTGTAACACGTGCAGATGGAACAGCTTTGATCCAAGGGAATTTGACAGGAAGTACTCAAGCAGGTTTGATTTCACCTGCAGGTGCGAATGGCCCATTATTTTTAGTGTTTAGAAATTTTGATGCGATATATAGCTATAACGCTGCTGAAAGCTATGGTTTGGCAATCGCACATTTGTCTGATCGTCTGCGTGGTGGAACACCATTTTTAACGGCATGGCCTACAGATGATGCGGGAACATCAAGAGCAGAACGCCGTGAAATTCAACAATTTTTGATTCAGCGTGGTCATGACATTGGTGCAGTGGATGGTTTGATTGGTGATAAAAGTCGCCAAGCCATTCGTCAAGAGCAAACTCGTTTGGGATTAAATCCAACAGGACGCGCAGGGCAGCAAATTTTACGTGCTTTCCGCCAAGAGCAAGCGCGTAAAATGATGCAATAAGCTAATCATGTGAAAAGGTCTGTCAAGTGCAGACCTTTTTTTATGGCGCAGCGTCTAATTTGACGGCTTCTAAAATATCAAAAATAACCGCCGTAACATCCTGACTCAGATCCCGATCATTAAAAATTTCATAAGCCGTAATTGTGACATCAGTATCACTTGGCAGTTGTTTTTGTTCTTCTTCGATTAAATGTTCAATTGGAAGCAAGGTTTGTTTCACTTCCAAATGTAATATCTCATCATGAGGCACATTTTCATCTTCTAATTCAACAATTTGTTCGTTGAAATAAGGAATCAAAATCGAGTGAAGAAAAGGGCTAATATCTTCAATATTTAGGATTTCGATATCACGAGTCTGCTCAATCGTACTGATGTGGTCGTTCACTTCAATGAGGATATGATAATAACTCATGCTGATCTCCATTTAGATTAAAATGATGCTTTCACACCACAATAACATGAATAAATCAAAACAATCGACCCATTCTTGTTATCTCATAAAAACATCAGCTTAATCGATTTATCTTCAGTGAGACAAGCCTAATAGCGCTAAATCTGTGTCAGTTAACCTAAAGTCTTTTGCATCTTGTACTTTGATTCTCGGATACATCAAAGATTGTGGATCTTGAGTATGTTTCAGACCTAAAGCATGTCCGAATTCATGTGCCAAGGTGAGGCGTAGGTCATCAATTGAAGAAAACTCATAAATAAAGATTTGTTTTCCTTGAAATTGTCCCTTGTGTAAAACTTGTGGAGCAAACGTTTGATTAAATTGCTCGATGGCTTGCGTCAGTTGCTGATAAAGTTGTTTCGACTTTTGAGTTTGCAGATCAAACTGTTGGGTGAGTCGTTGATGTTGTTCTACGCTTTGTTGATAGATTGGCGTTTCTATTTGATGTTCATGTTTTAATGATTCCAGATGTGCCGTCGAAATAGCAATTTGTCTTTTAAGTTCTTGTAGTTGTTGGTTTTCATTTAACCAAATCTGTTGTTGCTGTTCCAGTTGATGTAAATTTTCCGAACGTTTCATGCTGCGAATCTGGCGTTGATCCATCACCAAATGAATCGAAAATTCAGCATTTGGATCATAAACGAAATAGTTTTGACCCGTATCTTTTTCCCAAATCGCGGCTGCTTGTTTGCTGATTTCAATCATTTGCTGTTGCGTGATATTCAAGCGAGGATCAAAATCAGCAATACGATAACGGAGTGGATGACCAGTACCATATTTTATGGGCGTAGAATTCTGTACCGAGGAAATTTGAGCAAAAGAGGCTGTATGACCTAACATGAACATACATGTTGCCAATAGGAGAGGGAGCAAACGCATAACAGGAGAAATAAAACAAGAAAAAGGATGTATTTTAATCAGCTTTCATGATTAGTCAATTTGGGGAAAGGTATTTAAATTGATTGATTTAATAAAAAATCATTGAAAATAAATAAAGATACAAGTGTATAAAAATTAATCTATTAAATATAATTTATAGTCAATTTTGGTGATGGATTAATCAAAAATAGCCCGATAACAGAGATTTATTTTTTATGATCTGAGATTTAGATAGGGATTAATCGTTAAAATTTTAGATCGTGCTATGCCAGTCAATTTCTAAAAATTATTTCCTATTTCATTTAATATAAAAAACTGTTTGATCAAAAGATAATCAAAAACAACTGTAACTTTACGGTTTATTTGAGATTAGTGCATGGCTTTAACTAGGGCTTTATCACTTTGTGTTAGTGCAAAGCGTTGTAAATTTTGTTGTTGTATAACAGGATACATGAGTGAAGTCGGATCATCGGTATGTGACAAGCCTAAGGCATGCCCAAATTCATGTGCCAATGTTAAACGAAGATCATCGGTTGAGCTAAACTCGTAAATCGTGATTTGTTTGCCATTAAAATTTCCTTTATGGAATAGACGCGGTTTGAATACCTGATTGAATCGCTGTGCTGATGATACAAGTAGATGATTATTATCATTTAATTTTTTGATTTCTTGGTTGAGTTGTTGAGCTTTTAGATTGTGTAGATTCACCTCTTGTTGTAAAGCTTTGGACTGTTGATGTAATGCTTGCTGACGTTGTGCCAATTGATCTGCTAAGGATTTAGATGAAGAGCGCTGTTGGTTGAAGTGTTTTACATCTGCATTATATTGCTGAAATTGGGCTTGTAGTTGATTCTGCTTGATGGCCAGCAATGCATTATTTTTTTCAAGCTCTGCTCTAGCTTGTTGCAACTGTTGATTTTGCTGCTCCCATCGTTGCTGCTGTTGATGAATTTGATCGAGGCTTTGCAGACGATGACTGCTTTGTTGTTGTCGCTCATCATAAATCAAATGAATGCTGAAATTCGCTTCAGGGTCATAAATAAAATGCTGTTTACCCGTTTCTTGGTGCCAAATATCCGCAGCTTGTTGGGTAAGTTGAATCACTTGCTGAATACTTAAATTAAAGCGGGGATCAACCTCTGCGATACGATAAAATATAGGCGTTTGAATAGCTTTATGGTCATGTTTATGGGTGCTATGTGACGTATTTTGGGCATGGCCAAGGTGCGGAATCCCCATGCATAAACATGCAATGATATTCAGTGCGGTAGTTAAATTTCGCATGACCTTTATCCCCAAATAAAACTTATTTTTGGATAATTTTGTAAATAGGTCAAAAAGCTATCTAATTAATAAATAAAATAAAAAATGTGATTTTATTTGAGTAAATATAATAATTGATCGAATAATAGGCAAAATATAAAATCAAGAATTTGGTTTTCTATTTGCACATAAATTTATAAATATCAGTCCATTAATGTTAAAGAGCAGAATTTTAAGCGCAAAGTAGCTAAAAAATGCTCATTTGTTATCTTTTGTAAAAAAAATTATAAACTGAAAATATTTTGCTCTTTAACTGCAAAATTGTTGATTTATGACATTAAAGGTCGCTGGCTGTTTTAGCTGTGAGTTACTTATTTGCTTATATTAACGCTTCAAAAGCAGCTGAAGTTTTACGACAGTGTTAAGTCCGAGATTTTATGCTGTCTACCGAGCCATCAATAGATCACGATCTGTCTGGGTTAGTTGAAAGTCAGTAAAGTTCTGTTCTTTCAAAATCGGATGCATCAATGCTTTGGGATCATCAGTATGCTGTAATCCTAAAGCATGACCGAATTCATGGGCTAGCGTTAAACGTAAATCATCTTTGGACTCAAATTCATAGATAATAATTTGCTTACCATTAAATAAACCTTTATGAAATAAATGAGGCTGAAAGCGTTGTTTATATTCTTTCACAGCATCATGTAATTGCTGGTCAAGCGCATTTAGTTCATCTACTTTTTGATTTAAATTATTGATTTTTTGATTAAAGTTGGTGAGTTCTTGTTTTAATGCATCGACGTTGTATTGTAAGTTTTGTTGTTTTTGCTGTAGATGTTGTTGATAGGCACCAGTCATTAAGTTGAGATGTGCATTTTTTTTCTCTTGATTATATTGTTGGATTTGCTGATCTAGTTGTTGACGTTTTAAGCTTAAAGATTGTTTCGTCTCAACTAGTTCTTGTTCAATATGATCCAATTGCTTTTTTTTATCACGCCACTGTTGTTGATTAAATTCTAATTGGCTTAAATGGGCACGTCGTTGTTCGCTTTCAATTTGTCGTTGATCGTACATTAAATGAATGGCCAGTTGCGCATTTGGATCATATACAAAGTAATCTTTACCTGTTCCATCTTTCCAAATTTGAGCTGCTTGATGGCTGATTTCTTGTACTTGTTCTAGGCTAAGTTTAAAACGAGGATCAACTTCAGCGATACGATAACGAAGACGCGTATCAAAAGGATGTGTTATGCGATCAAGCAGAGAATTAAATTTAAGCTGCGGGTGCTGATGGCTTTGATAACCAGACCATAAGATAAGGAAGAGTAATCCTGAAAAAATCAACAGACGAATCATTTTAGTTTCTTCTGAAATACGGCGCTCAATTGAGTTTATTAATCGTGCTTGCAGATCAGACTATAACAAAAATAGCGAGTATCGGGAAATGATATGATTAAACGGCAGATTTTGTTTTAATGCCTTATATAAGATAGATAAATAAAAAGATTAAGGAATAAAAATGCTGAAATATTTACTCAAAACTCCTGACATAGCATGGTCTGCGACGTCACCGGCCTTAGCAAATACTGAGAATTTAACCATTAAATATTTAGGTACAGCGGGTTTTATCCTTTCGGATCGAAATCGTACAGTCGTACTTGATCCTTTTATTAGTCGTCCCACTCTATGGCATACACTGACTCAACCTTTGCTCAGCGATCCAATATTGGTTCAGCAATATATTCCTCGCGCAGATGATGTACTGATAGGACATGCACATTATGATCATATTTTGGATGCGCCTGAAGTATGTAAACAAACAGGGGCACGATTAATTGGTTCTCAAGCGAGTTTAATGTATGGGCGATCGGCAGGTTTGTCTGAACAGCAAATGCTTGAAACAAAAGGGCGGGAAATTATTCAATGTGGTAAATGGCAAGTTGTTGGGTTGCCTTCGATTCATGGCAAAGCATTGTTTGGTCGGGTGCCATTACCAGGTGATATGACTACGCCGCCACCGTACCCACCAAAGTTTCATCAATTACGGCATGGGCAGGTATTTAATTGGTGGATTAGTACAGGCAAACTCAGTGTGGTGCATATTGATTCTGCCGACTTCATTGAACAAGAATTGCAGGGTAGGCAGGCAGATATTGTTTGCTTATGTGCCATTGGGCGTAAATATCGTCCAAACTATGTTCAGGATGTCGTAAGACTCCTCAAGCCAAAATATATTATTCCATGCCATTGGGATACGATGGTAACGCCAATTGATCAACCACCCCAGTTATTACCTGATGTGAATATCCCTGAGTTTTTAGGCGAAATTAAGGCTTGTGGAGTAGTACCTTTGTTTATACCGATTTTGGGTGAACTGTATTTCGATCAATCTAAATCTACTTAATAGTTACTTTCTATAAATAAGATTTAATTCATTTATGAAAGTCACAGCCTCAAATTTTGTGTAAAGTTTAAATGTTTTGCGTAGGCAAGATCCTACTTTGTTTTTGGACAAAGTAGGCAAAACCATTTGTTGGGCTGACAGTACATCCATGTTACCGCAGCCCAACAGGGCGGCTTCCATGCCGCCTCTACTGTAGCTAAAACTAATTTGAATTTAAGTATGGATATAAAAATTTAATGCAAAAAAAACCGCGCTTTCGCGCGGTCTTTTTTAAAGAGACAAATTATTTTTTGTCATCTTTTACTTCTGTGAACTCAGCATCTACAACGCCATCGTCCGCTTTTTGTTGTTGACCAGCATCACCACCTTGGAATGCATTTGGATCAAAACCTTCTGCGCCGCCAGCACCTTGTGCTTGTTCATAAGCACGTTGAGTGATTGGCATCAAGATGTTTTGTAAAGCTTCAGTTTTCGCTTTGATGTCTTCAACATCATTTTCTTTAGTTGCTGCTTCAAGCTCAGAAACCGCAGTAGCGATTGCAGTTTTTTCATCTTCAGTCACTTTGTCACCTAGATCTTTAACTGCTTTGTTAGAGCTAGATACTAAAGCATCCGCTTCGTTACGTGCTTTCGCTAACTCTTCAAATTTACGGTCTTCTTCAGCATTCGCTTCAGCATCTTTAATCATTGCTTCGATTTCAGCATCAGACAAACCTGAGTTTGCTTTGATCTGGATTGATTGCTCTTTACCAGTGCTCTTATCTTTAGCCGATACTTTTAAGATACCGTCAGCGTTGATGTCGAACGATACTTCAATTTGCGGTACGCCACGTGGAGCAGGTGGGATATCGCCTAATTGGAAGTTACCCAACAATTTGTTTTGTTGAGCCATTTTACGTTCACCTTGGTAAACAGAAATATCTACAGCAGGCTGGTTGTCAGCAGCAGTAGAGAACACTTGTGATTTCTTCGCAGGAATCGTGGTGTTCTTCTCAATGATCGGAGTTAATACGCCGCCCATTGTTTCGATACCTAAAGTTAACGGTGTTACGTCTAATAAAAGTACGTCAGTTTTGTCACCAGACAATACCGCACCTTGAATCGCTGCACCAATCGCAACTGCTTCGTCAGGGTTCACGTCTTTACGTGGCTCTTTACCGAAGAATTCTTGTACTTTTTGCTGAACCATTGGCATACGAGACTGACCGCCCACCAAAATCACGTCAGAGATGTCAGAAGTCGAAAGACCAGCATCTTTAAGCGCGATTTTACAAGGTTCGATTGTACGAGCAACTAAATCAGCAACTAAACCTTCAAGTTTGGCACGCGTTACATTGATCACTAAGTGTTTAGGACCAGTTGCATCAGCCGTGATGTATGGAAGGTTGATTTCAGTTGCATTTGATGAAGAAAGCTCGATTTTTGCTTTTTCAGCAGCTTCTTTCAAACGTTGTAACGCAAGTGGATCATTTTTCAAGTTCACACTTTGTTCTTTCTTAAATTCTTCAACCAAGAATTCAATTAACGCGTTATCAAAGTCTTCACCACCAAGGAAAGTATCACCATTAGTTGATAACACTTCGATTTGTTGGTCGCCATCAAGGTCTGCGATTTCAATGATTGATACGTCGAATGTACCACCACCTAAGTCGTAAACTGCAACTTTACGGTCACCTTCTTTTTTGTCCATACCGAACGCAAGTGCCGCAGCAGTTGGCTCGTTAATGATACGTTTAACATCAAGACCTGCAATTTTACCCGCATCTTTAGTTGCTTGACGTTGCGCATCGTTAAAGTAAGCAGGAACTGTAATAACTGCTTCAGTCACTGTTTCACCTAAATAGTCTTCTGCAGTTTTCTTCATCTTTTTCAAGATTTCCGCAGAGATCTGTTGAGGCGCTAATTTTTTGTCGTTTACTTCAACCCAAGCATCGCCATTGTCTGCTTTGATGATTTTGTAAGGTACAAGACCGATATCTTTTTGTACCGCTTGATCTTCGTAACGACGACCGATTAAACGCTTGATTGCGAATAATGTGTTTTTCGGGTTGGTTACAGCCTGACGTTTTGCACTTTGACCAACTAAGATTTCACCATCTTTATATGCAATGATCGATGGAGTGGTACGTGCACCTTCAGCGTTTTCGATTACTTTTACTTTATCGCCTTCGAGTACAGCAACACATGAGTTGGTAGTACCTAAGTCAATACCAATAATTTTTGCCATTTGGGATGTTCCTCTAAAATTTTGTGAATCCCCGATTTCTCCAGTAATAAAGGGGAGAGTCAAAAGGGGATTTTCTTGTTATTCGATATGAGAGTTAATCGGTTTTTTTCAAGCATTTTTATGAAAAAAAATCAAAAAACTCTCAAAATTTTGCATTTTTGAGCAAATAAAGGCTTTGCTCCAGAGGGTTATTGACCCACCATCACCATTGCTGGGCGAAGTAAGCGACCATTTAAGGTATAACCTTTCTGTAACACTGTACCGATTTCATTTGCTTTGGCATTTGGATCGATACCTACAGCTTGGTGTAGATCCGCATTAAAACCATTTTGTGTATCTGCTTCGACTACCCCAAATTTTTCAAGTGTAGTGAGGAGTGATTTCAACGTTAGTTTGACACCTTCAAGCACAGGTGTTTCTTCTGCGCCAGCGGCTTGAATTGCACGTTCGAGATTATCGACAGAATCCAATAATTCTTTGGCGAACTTTTCCAGCACAGTATCTTTGTGCTTTTCAGATTCACGTTGAATACGTTCAACACTCTTTTGTGCCTCGTAAACCGCATTGGCCGTACGTGCTTTTTCGAGTTTCAAGCTTTCTTCAAGTTGGGTGATGTGCGCTTGTAAATCTTCAACGCTAAGCTCGTTAGCTTGCTCTACACCTTCAGCTTGAGTTTGTTCAGCTTGTTGCTCATTTTGAATGTCTTGAGCTTGCTCATTGTGCTCATTAGCCATTGATGATCTCCGTTTAAAAAAGTTCTCAAACATGTACAGTCCTTTTGGCGTGAATGCTCATCGGGTTAAACCTGAACTGCCACATCTTGGTCATTCATTGATACGGATGAGGTATGGGCAAGGCGACAAAATTCAAGCGTTCAGGTGAATTTAAATCTTTTAATTTTGCTGATTTAAGTAAAAATTTAAGTTTTCGATCACAAATGCAATAAATTCTTGGGTGATTTTGGGCAAATGTTGTCTTGATGCATAGACTAACGACAAGGTGAGATCGGGTGCAGAAAAATCTGTAAATACCTGTTGCAAGCGTTGTTGAGCAATATCTTGGCGTACAAGCAAGGTCGGAAGCATGGCAATTCCTTCTGCTTTGAGACACATTTGATAGAGTGCAATCACATCATTGCTTTTAAACGTAACATTTAAAGGATAGTTCTGCGGTTGCTGATCTGTATCAAACAGAGTCCAGTATTGATTATGAGTATGATGAGCAATACAGTCATGTTGAATCAATTGGCTTGGGTGTGACAGGGGAGTGTGATCTTGTAAATAATGCGGGTGCGCACAAAAGATAGACTCAATTTGACAGACGGGACGAGCAATTAAACCCTCTGCCACTTTTTGGGTAATTCGCAAAGCAAGGTCAACCTGAGCATCCATCAGATCAATTGTATTTTCAGTAAGATATACATCAAAATGAATATGGGGGTAGCGTTTTTTAAACTGTTTAATGCATTCATTCACACCGAGCTGAAATAGAAATAGACCACAAGTAAAACGAATCGTGCCACTATGCTGTTCGGGTGCAGCCAAACCTTCAAGTAACTGTTGTTGCTGTAGGATATTTTCACAATAAAGCAGCGCTTTTTCGCCCGCAGGGGTCAGTGAAACTTTACGCGTATTACGTTGAAATAGTCGTGTCGAAAATGTAGCTTCAAGATGCTCTAAATAGCGAGACACCATGGCTTTAGAATAATTTAAATGTTGCGCCGCTTTGCTGAGATTACCTTGATGAGCAATACAGACAAACACTTGAATGGCTTTTAATGTATCCATATTAATGATCATTGTTGCAAGATATGCAACATTTTATCTTAATTTAGGGTGTTTATTTGGCAATAATTGCAACGTAAAGTGTGTCTTATCAGATAGGAGACATATAAATGAACCTTAAACCTTATGCATTGGCATTGACAGCATTTGCTGTAACTTCAACAAGCTTTGCGCAAGACTTAAAAATCCAAAATTTCTTAGCAAAACCTGAACACTTTGGCGTGACTTCAACCTTGATCGAAGGTGATAAAGAAGTGTTATTGGTCAATGCGCAATTTTCTAAATCAGAAGCTTTACGAATTGCTGCAGACATTCTGGATAGCGGTAAAACCTTAAAAACGATTTTCGTGAGTTATGGTGATCCAGATTTTTACTTTGGTT
Organism: Acinetobacter sp. ATCC 27244; assembly: GCF_000156555.1. Lineage (NCBI taxonomy): Bacteria > Pseudomonadati > Pseudomonadota > Gammaproteobacteria > Moraxellales > Moraxellaceae > Acinetobacter > Acinetobacter sp. ATCC 27244. Next base: position 3,942 of record NZ_GG665977.1, on the reverse strand, counting down.
TAGATGTCTTTAAGCAATATTTTCCAAATGTTCAGATTGTTGCGACACCAGAAACGGTAAAGCATATTCAAGATACACAAGCACTAAAAGTAGCGTATTGGGGACCAAAGATGGGAGCCAATGCGCCGAGCAAAATTATTGTTCCGCAGCCTTATACGGCTAAAACTTTAAAATTCGAAAATGAAAATATCGAAATCAAAGGTAAAAAGGAACTGACTTATTTGTGGATTCCAAGTGCTAAAGCTGTTGTTGGTGGGATTCCTGTCTCGTCAGGTATTCATTTGTGGATGGCGGATACACCCAATACGAAAGATCGTAATGAAGTCGTACAAACTTTAGAAAATATTAAGGCATTAAATCCTCAAGTGGTTGTGCCTGCGCATATGAAAGCGGGTGCTGCTGAAGGCTTAGACGCAGTTAACTTTTCAATTGATTATCTAAAGCAATATGAAAAAGCAGTGAAAGCCAGCAAAAATTCGGCTGAGTTAATTCAAATGATGCAAAAACAATATCCAGCTTTAGGTGAGTCAAGTAGCCTTGAGTTAGGAGCTAAAGTAGTTAAAGGTGAAATGCAGTGGCCTTAATCTAGTGCTCAAGATCAAAAAAGTCGTGGTTTTCCACGGCTTTTTTTATTTGCGCTACATTTATTTTTAATCAGAATTACGCAATTGTAAGCTTATGAGAGGATTGTGCGGTGTTTCTATGAATTATAAAAACATAAGCTGATCATATTATTGGGTTATTCAAAATGCACCCAAATTGATTAAGTAATTAAATTATTTGTGATTTGTGGTGAACATTTAAAAGTATTAGAGCGTGAATAATAAAGTGAACTGATTTAATAAAAATTGCAAAAACATCCTGCATAAATAACAAACTGCAACTAATCCTCATCACGTTCGAGAAAAAAATTGTGAATCATAGGCAACGCAAAGACAACTTTGCTTTTTGTCATAATGAAAGGAAATACGTAATGAAAAAGTTAGCATTGATTTCTATGGTGGTATCTGGTGTTGCATTAACGGCAATAGGTTGCTCAACTCAAGGTGGTCTAGAGGCATCAGGTTCAGCGCAAACAAGTGCAAGTCCAACGGGTGTTCAAGGTGGCGTTGGTATTCAAGCGGATACATCTATGGGCGTTGATCATAGCGGTGCATCGGCAGATGTATCTGGCGCAGTAGATGCTGAGGCTTCAGCGCAGTAATTTATCATGACCTTTAAACACAATAGATCATCACATTGATGCCAATAGATCGATCGAATCATATACTGCTATATATGCTGTGTTAGAGGTACTGAGTAAATTGAAAAAACTAGAATCATTGGCTTGATTCTAGTTTTTTGTTGTGGTGATTTAGCGTTTTATCAAACTGCGAAATTTGCCAAACTGACAATAAATAAATCCAATCCGGTCTATACACTCATACTTAAAATCGTAATGATGAGGATGTGCAACAAAAGTGCACATAGAAAATAGTAAAGGAAAAAATATGAAGCAATTTGCTCTAGTCTCTGTGTTAAGTCTAATGGTCATCAGCATGATTGGCTGTGTTTCTGTTGAAGCAACAGGTTCAACCAATGTTGGAGTTGGTTCTCATGGTGTTCAAACAGGAGGGGGCGTCAAAGCGCAGGTTCAACCTGGACAAGTTGGTGTTAATATTTCAGGTTCAGCTGCAGCAGGCCGAAAATAAAATTGTGTATATAAAACTCAAAAGTATTGAATATTCACTTTTGAGTTTTGTTTCAAATACGTCATAGATTAATCAATTGGCCTAAATAATGATCATGGATAAGCATAATGGTTAATGACTTTTGAAAACCAACACTATAGCGTACAAAATATTTTTAAATTCTTGATCTATCGCTTTGGATAAGCATATAGTCGAGAGGAAAAGAACGATGGATAGCGTAAGAAGGGGACAAAAAGTGACGGCATTACCTCAAAAAATACAAACCATTTTAGATCATGGACAAGGTCCTGCTGCACGAGCACTCGATAAGTTACCTACATTTGTACAAGAGTCTTTAGCTAAAATTTTAGGTTACCCACACCAATATCCTGATTTGGATGCATTTACCAAATGTTTGATGGCTGTTCAAATTAAACAAGGGCGCATTGGTTTTATTGGTGATGATCCGATTGAATCTCGACGCCAATTTGATGCGCAGATGCTCGCGATACTTAATAAATCGACATTTATTGAATCTGTTGAAGATATTCGTTTACCTTTACAAAGCGGTACAGTTTTCGCAAGACATTATCATCCAGCACCCAATAAGAAACTACCGATGATCGTGTTCTATCATGGTGGTGGTTTTGTTGTCGGTGGTTTGGATACGCATGATGAAGCATGTCGCCTCATTGCCAAATATGCGAAAGTTCAGGTCATGAGTATTGATTATCCGCTTGCTCCAGAAGTTTCACCTAAACTGCTTATTCAATCATGTGAAGATGCTTTAGCATGGGTATATCAAAATCGCCGTCAGTTAAAGATCTATAAAAATCGTATTGCGGTCGCGGGGGATAGTGCTGGCGGAAATATTAGTACAGTTGTTGCACAACATTCAGTGGGTAAGGCCTATGCGCCTCAAGCACAGTTACTAATCTATCCTGTGGTTGATTTTAAAAGTAGACACCCATCATTTTATGCTTATGGTGAAGGTTTAGTCTTGACCAGTAAAGATGTGGATTATGTGACAGCGTATTATGCCACAGAACACAATGTTGCTTTGGATAACCCATTAATTTCTCCAACCTATGGTGGTTTAAGAAAACTTGCACCTGCTTATGTGATCACAGCAGGGCATGATTTACTTCATGATGAAGGTGAAATTTATAGTCATAAACTTAGACAAAATGGCGTTAAAGTGAAATATATTGATTATCCAGACCAAACACATGGCTTTATCAACTTAACGCCTATTTCATCCAAAGCAAGACGCAATACCGTCGAAATTGCACGGAACTTTAGAAAGTTCTGGGACAAACACAGTTAAGCCGCCACGTACTGTAGTGCTATGTTTCACGTGGAACATGGCACTTAACAAATAAAAATAGTAAAGACCGATATGTAAAACTAAAATTAGGCTTCACGGTTAATTCTATTCTTAGACTGAGAATATAAAGATGAAAAAGTTATTTATTACGGCTAGTTTATTACTCGCAAGCAGCCATTTATTTGCAAATACCATGGTTGAAATGAAAACGAGTATGGGGAATATCGAAATTGAGCTTTTTGATGATAAAGCACCAGTTTCGGCAAAAAACTTTGAAAGTTATGTAAAAAGCAATTTTTACGCAGGGACGATTTTCCATCGTGTGATTCCTGGCTTTATGGTTCAGGGCGGTGGCTTAGATGCCAATATGGTAGAAAAGACAACCAAAGCACCAATCGTAAACGAAGCAAGCAATGGTTTGAAAAATACACGTGGTACTTTAGCAATGGCGCGTACGCGAGATCCAAACTCTGCTACAAGCCAATTTTTCATTAATGTTGTAGATAATAGTTTTCTAAATCGATCTGCAATGGATGCAGGTTATGCTGTTTTCGGTAAAGTGACCAAAGGTATGGAGGTCGTTGATAAAATCGTGAGTGTGCCTACGGGTAATCAGGGATTGCATCAAAATGTACCTAAACAACCTGTTAAAATCATTAGCGTTCAAATAAAGAGCAAAAAATAGAAAAGTGAAGCAGAAATATAAATAAAGTATTTCTGCTTTTATTTCATATACTTGCTATCAGTTTTAAATAGTTTGAATTGATTTTGTGCACAAAAAAAGAACACTTAATAAAACAAGGATTTAAAAAAGCTTGCATGCCTTTAAAAAACTCCTATAATGCACCTCATCCCGACGCGATACACGAAAATATCTTAGCTTACAGGGTTAAGATGGTAGGTAGTGTTTTGCGTTAATTTCTTACTGATGAGGTAAGAAATTAA
>NZ_GG665978.1:0-3820 GCF_000156555.1 Acinetobacter sp. ATCC 27244 | reverse complement strand
CCTTTTGGAGTTACAAAGATTGCTTCACATAAGAGATTTTATGTTAAATAACCCTCAACTGAGGGCTATTTTTAAGATTAAAAATTACATGCTTTTAACACATACGGATTTAATGCATTTGATATAGAATCATTAACAGTAAGTTTTGCAACCACACGATTATTTTTAATTACTATTGGCGGATTCAAAGAGTATTCATTAAATGGAGAATAGCTATTGTACTCATTTCCATATTTACTGTAGGTATTCCAAATAGAATTTGAAGAATATTCCCCACCATACTTACCATATTCGTTAAAAATAGAATCGCTGTCATAAGATGAAGATATTTTTCCTAAATATTTTTTCTCAGTATCAGAGGAAATAATGATAGCCCCTTCAATATAATCACAAAATTCTCTCAAATCAGATGCGTTACTTTGTAAACTGATTAATAAGCCAAGTGTTAGAGTTAGTTTTCTCACATTTATTCCTTAATAAAAAATTTATAAAATTAAATATCAATATAGAAATTGTATAAGATATTATTAAATTTAGTTATAGCTAAGAAGCTTGATACTTTTAATTCAAGGGGGAAAAATGAAATTTTTTTATTTATTACTTGGTTCTGCAATCTTAACCGGTTGTTCTACTGTAGGATACCAAACAGCTGGACATAACGGAAAATTATATTATCTACCCACGCAGTGTGAAAAATATTCATATTCCTATGATGATCCAGATACTCTTTACTGTTATCACAAGGGAATAGCAACTGGACAAGTTGTTACACCAGCAGATAGTCAGCAAGTTGAAAATTATTACAGACAACAAGAAGCTAATCGTCAAGCTTGGGCAAATCTGAATGAAAGTTTAAAAAATTCAGCACCTAAGACAACGAATACAAATTGTTATAATTATGGTTATGCTACAAATTGCACTTCAACCACTTATTAATCTGAATGTATTTCGAATTGAAAACTGTTTTGCTTAAATAGCATCTAATAGTTTTTTGAAGATTTCCTACAATTAACATAATACACGTTATACGAATCTAAAAATGGGAGCCTAAGCTCCCATTTTTATTGATGATTTTTTAATTCTTTAAGCATGGCATCCCGTAAAATTTTATTCATTCGTGTTTGATAGCCTTTGCCTTGGGCTTTTAGCCACTGCATGACATCTGCATCGATGCGAACCGTAGTTACTTGTTTAGTCGGCTTGTAAAATGGATTTTGCACTGCATTTTTCCAGAAGCTGTCATCAAGTTCAGGAATATCTGAAAAATCGATTTCACTGTCTGGACGTTTATCTAATGCTTCAAGTCTTGCCTTTTGTTCTTCAGACAAAACAGGAGGATTATTCAAATCCATTTTGTAAGTAACGGTTTTGCTCATACTGTTTCCTCTCTTTTTTCTCTGCCTGTCGTGCCGAAATAATGCGGATATGATCCATCCCATTATGATCTTGTACTGTGTGGGCCACCAATAAAACAGCTTGCCCATGTACCATACCTATCGCTTGCCAACGATATTCACCATTTTCAAAGCGATCCTGTTTATATAAGGCATGAGCATCGTAAAAAACCAATGTTGCATCTTCAAAAGCTACACCATGTTTTTTGAGGTTTATTTCTGCTTTATGCTCATCCCATGAAAACTCAATTTCCATAGTTGCATCGCTTTTTGTTAATATAAAAATGTTAATACAAAATTGTAAATTTTGCAAAGTTGTTCCATTTTTTATTGGCAAAATCTTACAGAATCGAACATAAAAAAGCCGACTTGTTTCAAAGTCGGCTTTTTGGGCATTTTTGCTTTTTTATGGTTCTATTAAGTATCTGATATTTATATTAATATACAAGTGTATTGCGTATAACGCCCATTATGTTAAATGGAGTCTTTATGAGAAATTAATAATCTATGTTTATTTGAGATTGAAGTATATTTAAAAAAATTAAGTTGTTTTTTTAAATGCATAACTTCATCTTTTAGTTTTTTGATTTGTTGATCTCTTTCGTCCCGTATAGGGGAATTAATTTCACCAAATTTTTTAACTAACTGGCTATATTCAATCAAGTTATTGTAGTCAAGTTCGAAATCTCCGCTTTTTATATATTTAAGTATAGTCGAGCGAGGTTTTCTATACGCTATAGCAGCATCACTGATCGAAAGTTTTTTTAAAAAATGATGATGTTGACCTAACATATTATTTAACTTAAGGCATTATTAACTTGGTATATATATGTTAATGAAATTAACATATATAAGGTATAAATCTTCAATCATTGTTGGTTGATAATTGAACGTTTACTTTAAACATAACCTACTCTGATAATTTTTCTATTATTAAATCAATACGCTTTTAAGAATTTATATTATTAACATAATACACCTTATGCGAAATTCCAATGTAAGCCCAAAATAGAAATGTCCGGTTTACCGATTGCTCGACCTAAGATCTCAGAACATAAGAATTTGATGATCACCCTGGTTCTCAAAACTCGATACTTTATTGAAAAGTTCTATCGAGGCTTATAAGTCCCTGAAACAAAAAAATGCCTGAACTTCAGGCATTTTTTACGTCATCACTAACAGCTTACAACAATCAACAAACGAGAGTTTTAGTCTTTTGAATACGACTTAATTTTTTCAAAAATAGGGTAAAAGTCTACACCCTCATCTTTCATGCTAGAAAGTAAGTAAACCAGAACAGCGATATGAGTAGGTACTTTTCCGATCTTTTTATAGTTAGTTATGGAGTTTGGATTCATGTCCAATAAGGTTGCAAATTCCTTAATTGAAAGACCTGCTTTCCCCATAAGTCTTTGAAATTCTTCGTATGGCATCGTGATAAATACAATCTGTTTGAATTAGAAGTATAACACAGACTATAAAACTTAAAAAAACACATAAAAAATGTGACAAACACATTTTTTATGTGTTATAAATAGCTTATCAACTAACCTATTTATCCTTACTATCGGAGAAATGTAATATGTACTCATACCCGGATTCAAACACTGAAAAGAAAATTGCTCTCATGATCATCAATGACTTTTTCATTCAAAAAGCCCATGAACTGTGGATCTTTTTACAACTCGATCAGTGCTTTAATGATTATGAAGCCACACTGATTTGGACTCGACGTTATTTAGAGAAGCATCCTGAGTGTGAGTACAGCGATATTCAAAAAGCCTTTGTTTCTTGTTTCCCAGAGCACTTCTTCAGCTTTGACTGTTAATTTATGAGAGGCACGGTAAAAAATCGCAATGGGTAAGTAAATCCCAAATAGAAAGAGCCAGTTCATACAACTGGCTCTTTCTATTGTCACGTATAAATCTAAGACTTTCTTTGAGCATACTAAAATTGATGTTCCACGGCTTCTAAAACATTGATTTTAGGTTCAGGATTGGGGTCGCCATGACGTTACTTTAGGGTGTACTCTAAATTTACATAATGTCTCTGTATACGAAATTCGATTGTAAGCCCAAAATAGAAATGTCCAACTTCTCTAAAATCCCTGCTAAATAAACTACTCTTCGCCTTTTTCTAAGGCCTTTTTAATTTCAATTACTGACAATAATTCTCCGCCCTTTTGCCAGGTATGTAATCCTTCTAACACCTGAATAAAAAGTTTATTTGCTTTAAAATATTCATTTTCATATGTCTTAACATCTTTAAAAATTAAAGATTTACGTACTTCATTATGAAACTTTGTCGTATTCACAATCCGATTGGTAATCTGTTGAGGAGTATCATTGCTAATATCAATATTGAGTTTCTTAAATGCGACAAGAACAGCACCACCTAATTCAAATTTACGTTGATTTTCAGCTTTG
>NZ_GG665979.1:0-1273 GCF_000156555.1 Acinetobacter sp. ATCC 27244 | reverse complement strand
CCACTGCTGTCCCATAGTTTTGTTTAAATAAAAAACCTGAGTCCAAAATAGTTAAAATATAAGTGCGAACAAACACTTTAACTACAAGGACTCAGGTTTTGTCACATCAGAATACCGTATTTCATCAATTACTTAAACCTATTTCACGATGTGATTTTGAACGTCTTGCCAAGCAGCATCATTGTGGACAAAAATTAAGATCAGCCACACGCTGGGATCAGTTTATTGCCATATTGATGTCCCAGCTGTCCTGTCGGCAAAGCTTAAGAGATATTCAATCCAATCTCGAATCACAGCAGGAAAAGCTCTATCACCTCGGTGCTAAGACTATTGCACGAAGCACCTTGGCAAGAATCAATCAAGAACAACCTGCCAGCCTATATCAGCAATTATTTACTCAGTTACTTCGGCATTGTGAAAACACAAAGATTGCACATAAATTTCGATTTAAGAATCCGCTGTATTCACTTGATGCAAGCCACATTGATCTTTCACTGTCCTTATGCGAATGGGCAAAAGTACATGAATCCAAAGCGAGCATTAAACTGACAGTTGGATTAAATCACAGCAATACGATTCCTGAATTTGTTGCACTCGGAGATGGTATTGAAAATGATATGGTGCAAGGCAGATTACTCAAATTTCCACCTGGAAGTATCGTAGTTTTTGACAAGGGGTATGTTGATTATCAGTGGTTTGCAGAGATGACTGACCGAAAAGTCAGCTTTGTGACACGGCTAAGACCGAAGACGGTTTATGAAGTAAAGTCAAAACGTGAAGTATACGCTTGCAAAGGAATTCTTGCGGATGAATATATTGAGTTGAGCAGTGATTATGCTAAAAAGCGTGGTGCACCGAAGCGATTAAGACGAATAGAATTTTATGATGTTGAAAAGAAAAGGACATTTGAATTTCTAAGTAACAACTTTCATCTAGCTGCATCGACTATTGCAGCAATTTACAAAGATCGTTGGAAAGTAGAATTATTTTTCAAAGCGATTAAACAGAATTTAAAATTGAAATCATTTCTAGGTCGAAGCCGAAATGCCATACAAACTCAAATATGGATTGCATTAATTGCCTATTTATTAGTGAGTTTTGCAAAACATATGGCTCATGAGGGATGGACTGTCCAGAGATTATTAAGAATTATTCAGGTCAATTTATTTGAAAGAAAACTTCTAAAGGCATTATTTTTACCCGATAAGAAGTGGCGAAAACAAGAAGAACCTCAATTGAGGTTCTTCTTGGAATAATTGTGGGACAGCAGTGG
>NZ_GG665980.1:0-1249 GCF_000156555.1 Acinetobacter sp. ATCC 27244 | reverse complement strand
GAAACCTTTGCACGAATAAACACACAAAAGTTCATTAAATTGGTATAATACAATAAAATCAATCACCTAGCAAAAAACACGACTATGGCATGGAAACAAACAGGGCAACTCTCCCTAGCAGACAGTCTCATTAACGCTCACAAAGCCATCGAAGAATTAGATGAACTACACAACCTAATTGACTGGCAAACTATCGAGCAAACCTTACGCCACGTTCATAGCAGTGAGCGTGGGGAATCTGCCTTTCACCCTGTCATCATGTTTAAAGTATTACTCTTACAAAAACTCTATAACCTATCGGATCCAGCCATGGAAAAACAACTGGCACGAGACTTACTATTTCGTCGCTTTGTTGGCCTATCATTAACGGATGATGTACCCGACCATAGCACCATTTGGCGATACCACAAACACCTAGGTGAGCTTAGACTGATTGAACCATTGTTCAACCAAATCAATGAGCAACTAGCCCAACAAAACATTTTTATCAAAGCGGGCAGTGTCAGCATCATCGATGCCAGTATCGTTGAAGCTAAAAACAAACGACCTAAGAAAGGCAAACACACCGACAATACCCAAGATAACGAAGCCGCCTATGTCAGTAAAAAAGACAGTACAGGTAAAGTAAAAACCACCTACGGCTTTAAAATTCATCTCAACTGTGATGAAGACAGCTTTGTCAAAAAGGTTGAAACTACCCCTGCCAATGTCCATGATTCCCAATGTTTTACCACGCTGTTAACAGATGATGAATCAGCCGTGTATGCTGACAGTGCGTATAAAAGCCAAGCCCATGATGACTACCTTGCCGAGCATGAACCACCGATAAAAAATCATATTCATGATAGAGCATGGCGCAATACACCCTTAACCGAACAGCAAAAACGCAATAATACCCAAAAGAGCCAAACTAGAAACACCGTTGAGCGGGTCTTTGGACATTTTAAACTGCATTATGGGATGAGCAAAGCTCGTCATTTAGGGTTAATGCAATTTCATACCAGCACTTTGCTTGCAAGCATGGTGCATAATTTAAAAACTGCCCTAAGCTTGAAACGAAAATACGGACTCGCCTAGGGTTATTGTGTCTGTTGGTTAGTAAGCTCAGCCAATAGACACAAATTTAACAACCATTTGGAGATTTTATCCATGATTTAGCCATTGTTTTGCTTATTTCATTGCCATTCTTTGTTTTTTTTCGGTTTGGTGGTATGCCTCGAGCAAAGGGGCTGTTTCGTGCAAAGGTCTC
>NZ_GG665981.1:0-1212 GCF_000156555.1 Acinetobacter sp. ATCC 27244 | reverse complement strand
CCGTGCTATGAACCGTCGCGTATTTGCTGCGATTTCTGGTAGCCGTACTGTTTTAGTACAACCAGGTCAATAATTTCAAGTTATTGAAATGATCTGAAAAAAGCGACTCACATGAGTCGCTTTTTTATAGGGGTAAGATTTTTCTTATGGTGATCTAAATAAAACCAAACGAATGATTAGAATAATTATGTACTAATATTGAATAAACGGTGTGAATTATTTAGTTCTATCGCTGGTATTTCTCGATTTTGTTAAGTTTTTGATTAAAAAGTGATAAACTCTCGCAGCTTTAATAACGATTGTCGAATTAGAGTTTGGTAGCTTTTGCAACGAGAAATGGACCTTTCAGAAAATTGTTGATTCAATACTTGTAAAATGAATCAGGTATTTTGTAAGATTCAACATAAATTGAGTGGCTGAAAAAGATTTAATAAAGCTATTTCTTGTATTCAAGGCTATTAAAGTTTTTAGGGCAAACATTTTGTTTTTAGGAAGATATTCATGAAATTGAGTCGTATTGCACTTGCTATGCTTGTTGCTGCTCCTTTCGCTGCTGCTAATGCAGGCGTAACAATCACTCCATTAATGCTTGGTTATACAATGTTTGATACTGAACATAATAACCGTGGCGATAAAGGTCAATTGACCCCAAGTCCAGAGCTTAAAGATGATTTATTCGTTGGTGCAGCTATTGGTGTTGAAGTAACACCTTGGTTAGGTGCTGAAGTTGAATATAGCCAAATCAAAGGTGATACAAGTACAAGTAACGACTATAAGGGTCGTAATATTGCTGGTAACTTCTACGCTACTTCTGATTTGATCACTAAAAATTATGACAGCAAAATCAAGCCATATGTATTGGCAGGTGCTGGTCATTACAAATATGAAGGTGATGATATATACGGCGGTAAGCAGGAAGGTACATTAGCAAATGCAGGTGGTGGTGTATTCTGGCGCTTAAACGATGCTTTATCTCTTCGTACCGAAGCTCGTGGTACATATCATTTTGATGAAAAGTTCTGGAACTACACAGCACTTGCTGGTTTAAACGTTGTTCTTGGTGGTCACTTGAAGCCAGCTACTCCAGTAGTAGAAGTTGCGCCAGTTGAACCAACACCAGTTGCGCCACAACCACAAGAGTTAATTGAAGATCTTAACATGGAACTTCGTGTATTCTTTGATACAAACAAATCAGACATCAAGCCACAATTT
>NZ_GG665982.1:0-1180 GCF_000156555.1 Acinetobacter sp. ATCC 27244 | reverse complement strand
ATTATGCAGTTACTTTCGCAACAACACCAGCACCTACAGTACGACCACCTTCACGGATCGCAAAACGTAGACCTGGGTCCATTGCGATCGGGTGGATTAACTCTACTGACATTTCTACGTTGTCACCAGGCATTACCATTTCTACGCCATCTTGTAATTTGATCGCGCCAGTTACGTCAGTTGTACGGAAGTAGAACTGTGGACGGTAACCATTAAGGAATGGAGTGTGACGACCACCTTCTTCTTTAGAAAGTACGTATACTTCTGCATCGAATTTAGTGTGTGGCTTGATTGAACCTGGTTTAGCAAGTACTTGACCACGTTGTACGTCTTCACGCTTAGTACCACGTAGAAGAACACCACAGTTCTCGCCCGCACGACCTTCGTCTAGAAGTTTACGGAACATTTCTACGCCAGTTACAGTTGTTTTAACTGTATCTTTAATACCAACGATTTCAACTTCTTCGCCTACTTTAACGATACCAGACTCAACACGGCCTGTTACTACAGTACCACGACCAGAGATTGAGAATACGTCTTCGATTGGCATCAAGAATGCTTTGTCGATCGCACGCTCTGGCTCAGGAATATAAGAATCAAGCGCTTCAACAAGTGCAAGAACTGAAGACTCACCGTATTGACCAGCATCACCTTCTAACGCTTTAAGCGCAGAACCACGGATTACTGGAGTATCATCACCTGGGAAGTCATAAGTAGAAAGAAGTTCACGAACTTCCATTTCTACTAATTCAAGTAATTCTTCATCATCAACAAGGTCACACTTGTTCAAGAATACGATGATGTACGGTACACCAACCTGACGTGAAAGAAGGATGTGTTCACGAGTTTGTGGCATTGGACCATCAGTCGCAGCACATACAAGGATCGCGCCGTCCATCTGAGCAGCACCAGTAATCATGTTTTTAACATAATCGGCGTGGCCCGGGCAGTCTACGTGAGCGTAGTGACGGATTGGAGAATCGTATTCTACGTGTGAAGTATTAATTGTAATACCACGTGCTTTTTCTTCAGGAGCAGAGTCGATTTGCGAGTAATCTTTCGCTTCACCGCCGTAAGTTTTTGCACAGATTGTTGCAATCGCAGCAGTTAAAGTTGTTTTACCATGGTCAACGTGACCAATTGTACCCACGTTTACGTGTGGTTTGTTACGTTCAAACTT
>NZ_GG665983.1:0-1141 GCF_000156555.1 Acinetobacter sp. ATCC 27244 | reverse complement strand
TTTAAACAGCAAGCAATAGATTATGCCCTTTCGAACTCACATGAATCCGTCGCTGCAATTGCCCAGAAATTAGGGGTGGGTTATTCAACATTGGATAAATGGATTCGTGAAGCTAACCCAACAGGTTCAAGTAAACGTCAACTCTCACCAGAACAACAGCGCATTCTAGATTTAGAGAAGGAGGTCAAACAACTCAGGGAAGCCAATGATATTTTAAAAAAGGCGCATGTGTACTTCCTAACAGATCATGCCAAGAAAAGTACACGGTAATTCAAGGTCTAGCTGTGACTGAAATTACGGTTTCTTCTGCCTGTAAATGCCTAGGAGTTAGCGCTTCGGGATACTATGCTTGGCGAAAGAGACAGATTTACGTCAATCAGAAATATACTGATTTAAAAGCTGTATATTGGCAGCATCATGCACGATTGGGTGCACCTTCATTGGTGCACGACATGCGTGATTTGGGTTACGAAATGAGTGAGCGTACCGTTGGAAGAATGTTGAGAAAGCTCGGTTTACGCAGCAAGATTGCACGTAAATATAAGCATACAACAGATTCAAATCATCGTTTGCCTACAGCACCGAATTTGTTAGATCGCCAGTTTACAGTCATGCAGCCAAATAAAGTTTGGACAACAGACATTACTTATATCCGCACCAAAGAAGGTTGGTTGTACTTATGCGTGATGCTAGATTTATTTAGTCGTCGTATTGTGGGTTGGCAAACCAGCCATCGAATAGACCGTCAATTGGTCTGTGATGCATTTAATTATGCAATGGCTCGTCAGGGGTATCCAACGAATATCATGGTCCATTCTGACCAAGGCTCACAGTACTGTAGTCGTGATTTTAGAGCGCTATTATTGATGAATAACTGCATCCAAAGCATGTCACGCAGAGGTAACTGTTGGGATAATGCAGTAACAGAAAGCTTCTTTCACACATTAAAAGGTCATGTGGTACATGGCAGTGTGTTTTTGACCCGAAAAGAAGCGAATGCTGTCTTGTTTGACTATATTGAGATTTACTACAATCGAGTGAGAAGGCACTCTGCAAATGGTTGGTTAAGCCCAGAAGCCTTTGAGCAGAAATATTTTAAGAATTTAGAGGGATCGGTTGTCCACGATACTGCCTAGGATCA
>NZ_GG665984.1:0-1125 GCF_000156555.1 Acinetobacter sp. ATCC 27244 | reverse complement strand
TAACTCCTTCATCGTTTTACATCGTGTAGTTAAGAACTCCTGTTTGAGTATGCCATTGATTCGCTCTGCTAAAGCATTTTGGTAACAGTCTCCTCCATCTGTCATCGAGGGACTTATACCGTAACGCTGTAGTGCCGATTGATATAATTCAGAGCAATATTGAGAACCTCTATCTGAATGATGAATCAGGGTTGTTGCTCTATCTTTTATAGACTTCATTGCCATATGTAAGGCTTGTACAACATTCTCTGCCCGCATATCACTTGATAACTTATAACCTTTAATTTGTCGGGTATAGGCATCTGTCACAAGTGATAGATAATGCACACCCTCTGCACTTTCAACATAGGTAATATCACTAACAAAGACTTCATTTGCCCGTATTGGAGAATAATCCTTTAATAAATTAGGATGTTTCTTCATCCAGTGTTTGCTATCTGTAGTTTTGGTATAGCGACGTTTAGGGCGTATCAATAAATCATTCTCTTTTAATACCTTAAATAACTGATCTCGACCAAACTTCAGTCCTTGTTCTAGCAATTTTGGTTTGATCAGCCAATAGAGTTTACGCGTACCGATACTTGGCATCAAATAACGATACTCCATAACCAATTCAAGTACTTGCTGAGTTTCCTGAGCTTTGATTTGAGCACGTTTTTCTGATTGATAGTAAGCCTGTCGGGTGATTCCTATCCACTCACAATAACGTGAGACATTTAGTCTTCTTTGGGCTTGCCAATCTTTGAAACGTGCTCGGTATACTTTTTTCCAAGATCTCTCCCACATTCTTTGTCTATGTGATAAATCACATCTTGGATAAATTCAGTTTTTAGCTTTTCTGCGGCTAATTGTTTTTCCAACTGGCGAATGCGTTGTTGAGGGGTGAGTTGGCGTTTTGAAGTGGAAGGCATAGCTTTAGAAGTCCAATCTTGTTGTCCGTACTTACGTAACCATGTAAGCACAGTTGATCTTCCTTGAATACCATATTTTGCTTGAGCTTGTTTATAAGTGATTTGCCCTTTTTCTACCTCATGGACAATCAGCATTTTAAAGGCAAAACTATAATCTCGTTGTGTTCGTTTAACTCGTTGTTCTTTTTCATATTCCATAAAATAAGCCTCTTAA
>NZ_GG665985.1:0-1062 GCF_000156555.1 Acinetobacter sp. ATCC 27244 | reverse complement strand
GATAGGACTTACGCACTATTATTTATAGATTCTCTGTGGTAGCAGATGATTTTTATCGAGAATAAAGTCATCAATGAAGTTTTTGATAACTGGTCTAAATAATTTCTTCTGCCAACGATATACATTTTCAAAGATCCGCTCAAACTGGTTCTTTTGTATCTCAACGTAGGCCATCAAGGCTGAAAAAATATGATTCAAAATCAGTTTAGATCGTCTTACTTGAAACTTTTCAATATGACAAACCTGTTTAATCACCCGGTGATATTGCTCTATTTTCCAATGACTTGAATGCAATTCATGAAAACCCTCAAAGGACAATAAATCATCTTCATCTTGATGCACAATATAAAACCTCTGCTGTTCTTTTAACTGAGTCTTAAATAATTGTACAAAGCCAAAATCTTTGAGCCAGACCACTTGACCCTGATGGAAATCTGGCAATAAACGCAGTTGAAACCATTGTCCTTTTTCTGGGGAAACCTTACGGTTACAGTCGATACCAAACATAAATCGAATACCATATTTTCTTATGGTTTTTAGATTTCCAGTCGATGAATACCAACTATCACCTGTAATAAATTGAATCTTTGCACCCCAACTGAGTACTTCACTTAACATATCCATAAAGTAATCATTCTTGGTTTTACTTTCAGATTTGTCATAAATTCGGAAATTAATTGGAATATTTTGACCATTTTGATCTGTCGCATACAAGGTAATGAGATTAACACCCTTGACGGATCGATGGTGTTTGCCTGACCAAAAATAGCTAACCAAGTCCATATGTTGACTATATGGTTTATCTAAAACAGTATCATCAATGCTGACTATAAGTTTATTATTATCAATATGTTGAATTGATTCTTGATATAGGTCGTGAGGTGTGTAGTCTTCACGCTCTAGAAAGCGATTTACACTATCATGCGAGATATTATAAGTCTCGGCAAGTTGTGTGCAGCTAATAGAGTTCGGTTCTGTCATGAGAAAGCCCATATAAATGGGTAATGTACAAGTTGCTGTAGAAGCATGTTTAATTCGTCTGATCACAGATACTTTATAAAG
>NZ_GG665986.1:0-1021 GCF_000156555.1 Acinetobacter sp. ATCC 27244 | reverse complement strand
GGCTTTGTTGCACAAATAGACGAAAGATAGAGTTGTTCTAATCTTCAGATATTTATGCAACAGCCACCGTTTTAGCTGTACCAAGTTGAGTAAATTTATTCAAAATATCGACTCTTATTTGCAAGTCAACCACCTGACGATTAAAGCATCGACTAGATACACCTTGTCCAAGTCGTTTCAAGGCAAACATTTTAGCCTCTATTCGGGATCGTCGATGATAACCAATATCTCGTTTCCACTGCTTTTGACCCTTGTCCCAACAGCCTTGTACTGCATGATTCCTTGCTTTACCAATTTCATTTTCTGCCCATAAAGCAGCATTGGAACGAGGAGGGATAATTACATTTGCTTGCCGTTTTAAAATCGCATCATAACAATTCACTGTGTCATAAGCACCATCAGCCGTGACAGATGCAATGGGTTCATCAATTTGATCTAAAAGAGGTTGGAGGATTTCAGCATCACCATATTGGCAGGTCGTGACTTCAACCGCTTGTATTTCTCCACTGTTTGCATCTGTCGCAAGATGTAATTTCAGCCATTGACGATGTTGGTTTACGCCATGTTTTTTACGCACCCATTCCCCATCACCTGTAACTTTGATCCCTGTGCTATCAACTAAAATATGCAAGTCTTCCTGTGGATTTTTTGCTGATTTATGTAGAAGTGGCTGGAGCTTATCTGCTCGCCGACTCAATGTTGAGAAGTCTGGAACATTCCAGTCGAGGTGAGCCATTTGAAAAAGGCTTTGAATGAAACCTTGTGTTTGGCGTAAAGCCAGTTGGAACAGGTTTCGTATCGTGAGGGCAAATTGAATTGCTATATCAGTGTAGGTAGGTTGACGTCCTTTTTTTCCAGTAGGTGTTGCAGACCATTGCATTTGGGGATCAAACCAAATGGTGAAAGCACCCCGTTGACGTAAAGCCTGATTGTACTCAGACCAGTTCGTTGTTTTGTATCGGCTTTTTGATTCTGTATTCATCTAACATGTATGGGGATGAAATTTATTTATGCAACAAAG
>NZ_GG665987.1:0-1007 GCF_000156555.1 Acinetobacter sp. ATCC 27244 | reverse complement strand
CATTATGTGATTTTTTATCATAATGAAGCTTTAGTTTATAGGTTTCTATAGAAAGATACTGTTTAATAGGCTTTTAAATAAGTTTTTTGGAGGTGTGTGAACGATTTTTTACTAAGATAAAGGAAAGGTTGAAAGAGAAGATGAATGTTAAATAAAATTAAAAAAATCTTGTTTATATTTGGAGCATTGTTCTTTATAGGATGCTCTTCGATTGAAAGAGAATCCTGCGTTGATATTTTTAATAATAGGGTTGTTGTTCTAACGCAGGATATTCAAGTTGTTAATTCAATTACCCTTATTGATAAGAATATTTTCTGTGGTAATCGGCCTTATAGTAATTTTTATGATAATTTAGATACGTTTCTGTCAGGACTAAATAACAATCAGAAAAAGGATTTTTACGCCACTTTATTATTTGCTGAATTTCATAGAAACTATAATGGTGGGAAGTTTGTTGATTTCTTGCTAGAAAATAAAATTAAAATTTTTGATCAATATATTGAAATTATAAATGATCAAGAGCTGTTATCGAAAATGAAATATACAGATGAAGAATTAAAGAATCTTAAAGTAATAGGGAATGCATTAAAAGAATAGATGAACTCATTAAATTACAATATATCTAACGACTTCATAAGGGAAAAAACATTGTCTTTGAATACACCTTACATCGCTGGTTTTTGGTGTAGATTGTTTGCTTTCATCCTCGATGCGTTACTTATCAGCATGTTTTGTGGGCTGATTGTTAGTATTTTCTCGAATTTCCTACATCAGCACCCAATTATTTCTATTCTGGCAGGGTATGTATATGTCATTTTATATTTCGGTTTATTAAATAGTCATTTAAACGCTGGAAAAACTGTTGCGAAACAGCTTTTAAAAATAGAAGTCATCAGTTTGGATGGCAAACACCTTTCAGTTCCCACATCTATGGTGCGTGCAGTAGTTTTATTTGCACCTATGTGTTTAATGTCTTTAAGTGCATATTTCTCGAATGCTATCTTTTT
>NZ_GG665988.1:0-998 GCF_000156555.1 Acinetobacter sp. ATCC 27244 | reverse complement strand
AAACGATGGGTGTAACGAATAGAAAGGTATTGCACGCCTCTGTCGGAATGATGAATTACATTCTTTGGCATACCGCGAGCATGTAACGCTTGTTCCAGTGCATCAAGGACCATGTCTGTATTCATCCGTGTTGATACTTTCCAGCCAACAATTGCCCGTGAGAAAACATCAATCATAAAGGCGGTATACACCCAGCCTGAATGGGTTTGAATATATGTGAAGTCTGCGACCCACAGCTGATCTGGATGATCAGCACTAAAATTCCGTTTCACCAAGTCGGCTGCTCGTTTTTGATCATCTCTGCTACGTGTCGTTTGTTTGTTCTTACCACGCCAAACACCTTGTATTCCTAGCTGTTGCATCAATCGAGCAACTGTACAGCGCGCAACAATATAACCTTCCCGTTTCAGTTTTTGCCAGACTTTACGTACACCATACCGACCTGAACTTTCCTGCCAAATTCGTTTAATTTGTTCAGCATGATGCAGGTCATGTAGATCTCTTTTCGCTCGATGTTCTGGATTGTCCGCAAGATCTAAAGTTCGATAATAGGTTGAAGTTGCGATTGGTAGAATTCTACAAATCGCCTCAACACCGTATAGGTCTTTATGGTTATGAATGAAATCCACCATTATTTGTGTGGGCGGTCGAGCTCCGCCTGGGCGAAAAAAGCAGCTGCTTTACGTAGAATTTCATTGGCTCGCTGCAGTTCTTTATTTTCGCGTTCAAGTTGTTTAATGCGTTCTTGGTCTGAAAGCTGCTGTACTTTAATTGGATTCTGTTGATTCAAATGCTTCTGATGCCAGGAACGTAGTGTTTCAGGAGTACAGCCAATCTTGGGAGCAATTGCTGTGATTGCAGCCCAAGTAGAAGGATAATCTTTTTCGGATTCAATCAATAATTGAACCGCTCTATCTCTGATTTCAGGGGTGTATTTTACTTTTTTCATCGGGACATTCTCTCAAGAAAAGTGGTCTCCGACAAACCCGGTACGGTTC
>NZ_GG665989.1:0-902 GCF_000156555.1 Acinetobacter sp. ATCC 27244 | reverse complement strand
AACCGTACCGGGTTTGTCGGAGAGTCAATATTCTGAGAGACTATCCCGATGACAAAACCAAACTATACCCCCGAAATTAGAGAAAGAGCGGTTCAATTACTAATTGAATCTGAAAAAGATTATCCTTCTACTTGGGCAGCAATCACAGCTATTGCTCCTAAAATCGGTTGTACTCCTGAAACATTGCGTGTTTGGTATTTAAAGCATCTGGATCAACTAAATCCTGCCAAAGTACAACAGATATCTGACCAAGAAAAAATGAAGCAAATGGAACGTGAAATTAAAGAATTAAAACGTGCCAATGAAATTCTACGCAAAGCAGCCGCTTTTTTCGCCCAGGCGGAGCTCGACCGCCCACACAAATAATGGTGGATTTTATCCATAACAATAAAGATCGATATGGTGTTGAAGCGATTTGTAGAATTTTACCGATTGCACCTTCAACCTATTACCGAACTTTAGATCTCACTGAAAATCCAGAACATCGAGCGAAACGAGATCTACATGATGAGTATCATGCTGAACAAATTAAACGAATTTGGAAAGAAAGTTCAGGTCGATATGGTGTACGTAAAGTTTGGCAAAAATTGAAACGTGAGGGTTATGTTATTGCACGTTGTACAGTTGCTCGATTGATGCAAAAGCTAGGTATACAAGGTGTTTGGCGTGGTAAGAATAAACAAACCACCCGTAACCGAGATGACCAAAAACGGGCAGATGATTTAGTGAAACGTAATTTTAATGCTGATCATCCAAACCAACTATGGGTGGGTGACTTTACGTATATTCAAACTCATTCAGGCTGGGTATATACCGCATTTGTTATTGATGTGTTCTCACGAGCAATTGTTGGATGGAAAGTATCTACACGGATGAATACAGATATGGTGCTTGATGCATTA
>NZ_GG665990.1:0-846 GCF_000156555.1 Acinetobacter sp. ATCC 27244 | reverse complement strand
TTACAATTATGAAAAAATAATGGGTAATAAGCTCGGAAGTTATTCTTTCATATCAGGTACATCATTACCCTTGATGTAGCAACTCTATTCTTTCCAATTATGGTAAGGTCAACACCTAATCAAATAAAAATAATTAAAAGAATAAAACAATTAAAAACAAATACTTAAAGACAATTAACTCCGTAGTGAGTCACAATAATCAATAGAATTAAAAAAATCACCTCCAATCACAAATAATATTTTTATATAAATATCAATGTGATATGTGTCTTCATGGTTTCACAATTATTTATTTGACTATTGGATGCACTACAAAAGACTACAAACATTCTCAAACTTTATACTTAAAAATTATCTTACTTCCCATCTTAAATTTGAGCATTTATGACAATAAAACCTTATTTATTAAAACCTTAAAATAATTATTAAGGTATAATTATTTTAACCATAACTACTATTTTTTGAGTTTCACAATGTCTGAAATTGATTTTTATAAAAGATTGAACAGATTAGAGAAAAGACGAAAAGGTACTGACCTTACATACAATGCTTTTGATAGTGTAACAGCAGGCGTAACTTCATTTAATGAGTTTGATGAATTAAAACGTACAATAGAAAAATGGCAGATTGTATCAGACAAACCATCTATCCGTTATGCAGTAGGAGCAATGCAAGAAGTTAGTAAACGTTACACAGAAATCAGTATTGAAACTGCTAAAAGAATTGAAAAACAATTAGAGCCTAGGCTACTAAATAATCATAACATTGTCACAGAATACAGATTACAAGGGTCAGTTCCCCTAAATATTCATATCAAAGGTGTAAGTGATGTTGATTTACTTGTAC
>NZ_GG665991.1:0-810 GCF_000156555.1 Acinetobacter sp. ATCC 27244 | reverse complement strand
AATTTCTAATCAAAAAACCAAGTTGAAAAAGTCAGCTTTAAGCTTGTCCGAAGCAATGACCATTGTCATTTTATTTCATCAATCCGGTTTTAGATTCTTCAAATATTTTTATTGCCAAATGATCGTTCCATTCTGGAAATCTGCTTTTCCTAAACTGCTTAGCTACAACCGATTTATTGAAATCATGCCCCGTTGTTTGCAAGCTCTGAGTAGTTTCTTCCATCAGGTGAAAGGAAAAGATACGGGAATCAGTATCATTGACTCCACTAAATTGGTAGTTTGCCATAATCTTCGGATTAAAAGGCATCGTGTATTTAAAGGCTTGGCCGGTCGTGGAAAAAGTAGTACGGGTTGGTTTTATGGTTTTAAATTACATCTCGTTATCAATAATTTAGGTGAAATTATTAATCTCAAGCTGACATCGGGAAATGTTCATGATGTTGCTATATTAGAATCTTTAACTCAAGAATTAAAAGGGATCCTACTCGGAGACAAAGGCTATTTGAGCAAAGCAAAAGCCGAAGCTTTAGCAGCAAGAGGACTGAAAATATTGACCCCATCACGTCGGAATATGAAAAATAAACCCATCCAAACTGAAGAAGAAAAACAATTACTTTGCAGAAGAGGATTGATCGAAACAGTGAATGATCAATTAAAAAATTTACATCAACTTGAACATTCACGTCATCGTTCGGTAAATAACTTCATGGTGAATATCATGGCTGCTGTAGTGGCTTATTGTTTGAACCCCAATAAGCCAACTTTCCAAAATATGCTAAAAGGTTAAGTGGATTTCATCGAACTCAGGTT
>NZ_GG665992.1:0-793 GCF_000156555.1 Acinetobacter sp. ATCC 27244 | reverse complement strand
GGTAAACATTGAAATCGTGGCAAAGGTAAAAGAACAAATAAAAAAAGTAATCGCAAAAATAGTAAATTGAGACTTACGGAATAAAGCATGTAATGAAGTTGATTGATATAAACTTGAAATCACGTTGATCACTCCGTGTTTTTTGCCAAGAGTAGAACACGTGGATCAATGTGAACTTTGGAGGCACTTAAAGCATCCAGATTCACTTTAAATGAAGAAAAAGTCTGACGACTATACAAGCAGAAAATACTTCCAATCTCGCATGCGGGATTATTCGTACTTAATGAAAGTAACGAGCGAGAAGGGTGTGCTTGAATAAGATTTTGTTGTTGTTGTGGTGTAGTCGTAGAAAAATAAACAACATTACAATCGGTTTTTGTGAAATCTTTCGTCGCTATTGCTTGCACTTGATAGTCATACGCAAGTTGACGAATATTGACTTGAAACTGAGATGCAGCCTCATTGTTATCTAAAACACAAATGGTTGGGCGTGTTGTATTCGGCCATTTGCTATAACTTAATATTGATAGCGTTAACTCATAAAAACTATGGCTCGAAATGGCATGACTAAGCGGACTAATAGAAATCAAACCTATTAGCCATAAATATTGAGCTTTCCTAAAAATACACCGTCTTTTCAATCAAAAATGCCAAAAAATGTGAAGCAAGAAACATATTCTACTTTACTTAATTGTTTAAAAATAGCTCTTAAAGGCAAAGAAAAAGTATTAAAAGTAACTGATGCGTTCAAAAAACGTTCACTTGATAATAAAAAATAGATGGGGGTGTTGCA
>NZ_GG665993.1:0-789 GCF_000156555.1 Acinetobacter sp. ATCC 27244 | reverse complement strand
CAATCTTTCTTCTGGCTTTCATCAGTATTTGCAGTGTCTCTTTAGGTCTGAAATCTATCATGTTTTTTCTAAAGGGTGTTTGTAAATCAATACCCTGATATTCATAATATCGTTTCAATTCTGGTCTTAAATAGCCCTTATCTGCTCCCAGTAAACCGTAAATATCATTCGTAATTTCAGGTGCAACATCTCGCTCATCACAATGAGCAGGTGCAAAGGTATAACCCGAAATCATGCCTGAAAGATTAATGACGATATGAGCTTTGAAACCATAATATTTTTCTTGTTTTGCAGCACAATAACTAAAACCTGCGTATTCTTTAAAGTTTTTATGCTTTCTAGCTCTGGTATAACTACAGACAGGGAGTGGGAAGCCATCAATAAAGTGAATGTTATCTGAACCATAACGCTGAATGAGCTGTGCCATAATGGATTGACTGACATGCCACAGGTTTGCACAATGTTTACAGAAATTGGGATAAGATCCTAATTTTGGAAAACATTCTAACCAATTGTTTTTGAAATACATCCAAATATTTTTGTCTGTATCTAAACCAAGAAATTCACCTACTATTTGCATAGTGATGATTTCTGCATCAGTAACAGCAGGCGGAAAACCACGAGTTCTCAGGGGCTGAGTAACAACAATGGGATAAAGTTCTTCTATGATTACATAGACAAAAATGATAAATTCTTCAATGGACATAACTTTGCTTTAATTTCTTGGTGGAAACTAAAATAGGGTTATGTCCTTTTTATTTCAATCACTTAAAAAGTTGAGATTGGGGT
>NZ_GG665994.1:0-763 GCF_000156555.1 Acinetobacter sp. ATCC 27244 | reverse complement strand
TTTATAAGTGATATTCTGCTCTAGTTAAGCTACCTTATTTTGTTGTGGTAGCTGGTCATAGTAAAACTCATCTGGAGTCATTTTGTCCAGACTCGAATGAGGTCGTTTCAAATTATAAAATTCAAAATAGGCATTTAATTGCTTTTTCGCATCAAAAACATTGCTGTAGGCTTTGAGATAAACCTCCTCGTATTTAACGCTCCGCCATAATCGTTCAATCATCACATTATCAACCCAACGACCTTTACCATCCATGCTGATTTGGATGTCATTTGATTTTAACACTTCAATAAATGCATCACTGGTAAATTGACTGCCTTGGTCTGTATTAAAGATTTCAGGTCGGCCATATTTTTCAATAGCTTCATTTAATGTTTCTATACAAAATGCAACCTCCATACTAATCGATACGCTATGGGCAAGCACCTTACGGCTGTGCCAATCAATCACAGCACATAAGTAGACAAAGCCTTTTGCCATAGGGATATACGTTATATCCGTTGCCCACACTTGATTACTCCGTTGAATATTCAATCCTTTGAGCAGATATGGATATTTACGGTGAGCTTGATTGGCCTGACTTAGATTTGGTTTACGATATAACGCATTAATGCCCATTTTCTTCATTAAAGTACGTGTATGACGTCGTCCTATATGATGTCCTTGACGGTTCAATAAATCACGCATCATACGGCTACCTGCAAAAGGGTATTGCATATGTAATTCATCAATACAGCGCATCAGCTTCAGATCTGATGCACTC
>NZ_GG665995.1:0-608 GCF_000156555.1 Acinetobacter sp. ATCC 27244 | reverse complement strand
TACTAGCTCAAACCTGATCTGACAGTTACCGATATTTGCTTAAGACTGTCAGGTTAAATTTGAGCTAAATTCTTTTCAGCCCAAATACGTTTTCCATCAAGTAATGTTGCAAATGGTGTTCTACCATTGCACACCTTGCCCTGATGGGTTCGTTCAGTATTATAGAATTTCAGCCAGCCGTCTAGATCAAGTTGCAACTCTTCTAATGAGCTATAAAGCTTCTTTCGAAAAGTAATCTGATAAAACTCCTGCAAGATCGTCTTATGGAAGCGCTCGCAGATCCCATTTGTTTGTGGTGAGGCTGCTTTCGTTTTAGTGTGATCAATATCATTCAGCGCTAAATAAAGCTCATAATCATGATGTTCAACTTTACCGCAATATTCTGTTCCCCTGTCAGTCAGAATACGAAGCATTGGTAATCCTTGGGACTCATAGAATGGCAACACTCGGTCATTCAATAAATCTGCGGCTGTGATTGGCGTCTTGGTTGTGTACAGCTTGCAATGAACCACTTTGCTATAGGTATCAATAAAAGTTTGCTGATAAATACGACCAACGCCTTTTAGATTTCCGACATAAAAAGTATCTTGTGCTCCAAGATATCCTGG
>NZ_GG665996.1:0-592 GCF_000156555.1 Acinetobacter sp. ATCC 27244 | reverse complement strand
GTTTATAAAGTATCTGTGATCAGACGAACTAAACATGCTTCTACAGCAACTTGTACATTACCCATTTATATGGGCTTTCTCATGACAGAACCGAACTCTATTAGCTGCACACAACTTGCCGAGACTTATAATATCTCGCATGATAGTGTAAATCGCTTTCTAGAGCGTGAAGACTACACACCTCACGACCTATATCAAGAAGCAATTCAACATATTGATAATAATAAACTTATAGTCAGTATTGATGATACTGTTTTAGATAAACCATATAGTCAACATATGGACTTGGTTAGCTATTTTTGGTCAGGCAAACACCACCGATCCGTCAAGGGGATTAATCTCATTACCTTGTATGCGACAGATCAGAATGGTCAAAATATTCCAATTAATTTCCGAATTTATGACAAATCTGAGGGTAAAACCAAGAATGATTACTTTATGGATATGTTAAGTGAAGTACTTAGTTGGGGTGCAAAGATTCAATTTATTACAGGTGATAGTTGGTATTCATCGACTGCAAATCTAAAAACCATAAGAAAACATGGTATTCGATTTATGTTTGGTATCGACTGTAACCGTAAGGTTTCCCCTG
>NZ_GG665997.1:0-588 GCF_000156555.1 Acinetobacter sp. ATCC 27244 | reverse complement strand
CTTTTTATTGGATAAAATAAATATAAGGTGATTTAGAGGTGAAATCAATTTATTAAGCGAGCTAAAAAATAACCATTCAGATTATTAATTAATCAAAAAATATATAAAAGGTGATTTATTTCACATTAATAATTGAATTTATTTTTAAATAGAAAGAAATTTTTACAAATCAGCTTGTTTGTCATCTTATTTTTGCTTAACGTATAATAGTGAACTTGATTGGAAGTGTTATATTTCCTATTATGTTCATAAAGAATATGGATAACAGCATAGTCGCCAGATTTTTCAAGCCTATAAACTATGCCTAAATAATATATTAAGTTTATATTATAATTCTAAAAGGATAATAAAATGTCAAAAAAAGAAGATATTATTGCAACGGCTCTGTACCTCTTCAATCGTCATAATTATAGCTCTGTTGGGGTAGATCGAATTATTAGTGAGTCAGGCGTTGCAAAGATGACATTCTACAAGTATTTTCCATCGAAAGAGAATCTAATTGAAGAGTGCTTATCACGAAGAAATAAAAGTATTCAAGAAGCTATTGAGCATGAGGTGAATCAGTTAAGTGAAGAAGATTATTTAGGT
>NZ_GG665998.1:0-578 GCF_000156555.1 Acinetobacter sp. ATCC 27244 | reverse complement strand
TGTTTCAATTTCACCACAAGCAACATCATCTTCATGTTTACGTTCCAATGCAGCAATCTGCTGATCATTCAACTGAATACCTTCTTGAGCAACTTTCATTTCAAGTGCCTTTAATCGCTTTTTGAAATTCTCAAGATTGTGTCTAAGCCAGATAGAGCGTACACCGCTGCCAGATACGAAGATGCCAATCTGACGTAGCTCATTACTGGTCCGATGTTGACCGTACGCTGGATATTGAATTGCAAAATCGACAACAGCTTGTTCTGTTTGCTCATCCACTCGGTTTTTTAAATTTGGAGTTCTGCGACTTTGGTTGATGAGCGCATCCATATTGCCAGTACTGGCAAGTTCTTGATAGCGATAGAAAGTATCCCTAGATACCCCCATGACTTTACAAGCTTTGGATACGTTCTGGAGTTCTTCTGCTAAATTCAGCAGACCGACTTTGTGTTTGATGATTTGATTGTTAGTATGCAACATGAGGAGTTACCTTTATTGATTGAGATTCGACACCTTTAATCAAAATCGGTAACTTCTTCTTTTTCAAGACCTGTGTCAGATCAAGTCTGAACTAATAC
>NZ_GG665999.1:0-570 GCF_000156555.1 Acinetobacter sp. ATCC 27244 | reverse complement strand
TAGTACGATCTATCGTGAGCTTAAAAGAAATAGCATCAATGACGTTTATCAAGCTCAATATGCTTCTGATAACACCTTCGCTAGACGTAGACGTGGTCACAGAAAACTCAAAATCGATTCAATCCTCTGGAAATTTATTGTTGAAGCGATCCGTTGTTTATGGTCTCCTCAGCAAATAGCAAAGCGTTTAAAGAGATTTCCTGATTTGGATCAAACAATGAATGTAAGCCATACAACGATTTATTCAACGATACGAGCATTACCAAAGGGTGAGCTGAAAAAAGACTTACTATCCTGTCTCGTCATGAAAATAAAAAGCGAAAAGCTAACGGTGAACCTAAAAAAGATTCTATATTACAGGATATTAAAACTATTCATGAGCGCCCAACCGAAGTTCAAGAAAGAAAAATACCGGGTCATTGGGAAGCCGATTTAATTAAAGGTAAAGACAATAAAAGTTCGATAGCAACACTTATTGAACGAAATACACGGCTCTGTATCTTGGCAACATTACCTGATGCAAAGGCAGAATCAGTGCGCAAGGCTTTAACTGAAGCTCTGAAATATTTA
>NZ_GG666000.1:0-568 GCF_000156555.1 Acinetobacter sp. ATCC 27244 | reverse complement strand
TTTATTAAACACCAGAACGAATCATATAATCAAAAGCAGAGAGCGAAGCTTTCGCGCCTTCACCTGTGGCAATGATGATTTGCTTATAAGGTACCGTAGTACAGTCACCCGCAGCAAATACACCTTTCACATTGGTTTCGTTGCGATCATTCACCATGATCTCACCACGATTACTCAATTCAATAGCGCTGTCTTTCAAGAAATCTGTATTCGGTAATAAACCAATTTGAACAAAGATCCCTGCAAGCTCAACCACATGTTCTTGATCTGTAGCGCGATCTTTATACTTCAAGCCTGTCACTTGTGAACCATCACCAAGCACTTCAGTACTCAATGCATTCATGATCACTGTTGTATTAGATAAGCTGTTTAACTTATCTTGTAACACTTGATCCGCTCGAAGTTTGGTGTCGAACTCAACCAAGGTTACATGTTCAACAATTCCAGCAAGATCAATCGCAGCTTCCACACCAGAGTTACCGCCACCAATCACAGCAACACGTTTACCTTTGAACAATGGACCATCACAGTGTGGGCAATAAGCGACACCACGGGTTCGATATTCAGC
>NZ_GG666001.1:0-522 GCF_000156555.1 Acinetobacter sp. ATCC 27244 | reverse complement strand
ACCCAGCCTGAATTTGTTTGAATATACGTGAAGTCACCCACCTGAGAAGCATTGCTTCGCAAGGGTTTGGATGATCAGCATTAAAATTACGTTTCACTAAATCATCTGCCCGTTTTTGGTCATCTCGGTTACGGGTGGTTTGTTTATTCTTACCACGCCAAACACCTTGTATACCTAGCTTTTGCATCAATCGAGCAATTGTACAACGTGCAATAACAGAGCCTTCACGTTTCAGTTGTTGCCAGACTTTACGTGCGCCATATCGACCTGAACTTTCTTTCCAAATTCGTTTTATTTGTTCAGCATGATGAAGGTCATGCAGATCCCGTTTCGCTCGATGTTCTGGATTTACTGTGAGATCTAGAGTCCGGTAATAGGTTGAAGGTGCGATTGGTAAAATCCTACAAATCGCTTCAACACCATATTGATCTTTATTGTTATGGATAAAATCCACCATTACTTGTGTGGGCGGTCGAGCTCCGCCTGGGCGAAAAAAGCGGCTGCTTTACGTAGAATTTCATT
>NZ_GG666002.1:0-481 GCF_000156555.1 Acinetobacter sp. ATCC 27244 | reverse complement strand
ACAGGTTTTGGGCGATAGTAATAACAACCACGGGAGACTTTCAGTAGCTTAGCTTGCTTAGATACTGAAATCTGAAGTGAGTCGTCGATTAACTTTTGTGGTTGAAGCGGCCCAGTTTCTTCAACACACCTTCTAAAAAATCAATTTCTAATGCCTGCTCACCGATTTTTGCATGTAGTTTTTTTAGATCAATGGGCGGTTCTGCTGGAGCTTTTGATTGATCGAAGGCTTGCGAGGAAGCTGAAAGCAATTGATTTTTCCAGTCGATAATTTGGTTTTGATGAACATCAAATTCAGCACTCAATTCAGCAAGTGTTTTTTCTGCTTTAATCGCAGCAAGCGCTACCTTAGCTTTAAAGTCATTTGAATGATTTCTTCTTGGTCTACGTGCCATAAAATACTCCATATATCGATGTTTATAACATCATTTGGGGAGCAAAATATCACTTATAGGAGTTGTTCAAATTTACGGAGCCATCTC
>NZ_GG666003.1:0-473 GCF_000156555.1 Acinetobacter sp. ATCC 27244 | reverse complement strand
GGTTTTGGGCGATAGTAATAACAACCACGGGAGACTTTCAGCAGCTTAGCTTGCTTAGATACTGAAATCTGAAGTGAGTCATCGATTAACTTTTGTGGTTGAAGCGGCCC
Organism: Acinetobacter sp. ATCC 27244; assembly: GCF_000156555.1. NCBI lineage: Bacteria > Pseudomonadati > Pseudomonadota > Gammaproteobacteria > Moraxellales > Moraxellaceae > Acinetobacter > Acinetobacter sp. ATCC 27244. The sequence goes on along the minus strand of NZ_GG666003.1, from coordinate 363 downwards.
AGTTTCTTCAACACACCTTCTAAAAAATCAATTTCTAATGCCTGCTCACCGATTTTTGCATGTAGTTTTTTTAGATCGATGGGTGGTTCTGTTGGAGCTTTTGATTGATCGAAAGCTTGCGAGGAAGCTGAAATCAGTTGATTTTTCCAGTCAATAATTTGGTTTTGATGAACATCAAATTCAGCACTCAATTCAGCAAGTGTTTTTTCTGCTTTAATCGCAGCAAGTGCTACCTTAGCTTTAAAGTCATTTGAATGATTTCTTCTTGGTCTACGTGTCATAAAATACTCCATATATTGATGTTTATAACATCATTTGGGGAGCAAAATATCACTTATAAGTGTTGTTCAAATTTCCTGATCC
>NZ_GG666004.1:0-457 GCF_000156555.1 Acinetobacter sp. ATCC 27244 | reverse complement strand
TTTATATAAATCTGTACTCGCTGAAGCACACACTCATTACATCAATGAACAACAATTAAGTGAACTAGTAGAAAGTTCACTTCTTCCAACCAAGAAACTGGAAATATTTTTTGAATCGATGATTAGCAAGCTAGCTGAGAAAGATATGTGGCATAGCAAAGTTTTTATTCGTGAACTCTTCTCGCCTACGCCTTACTTACATGAGTTTATGGCAAATGACGGCACTAGAAAACTTCAGAGTATCCGTAAAATTATCAGCCAAGTGTCAGGGATAGATGAAAACCACCCTGCTTTACTTCCTTGTATTTTGAGTGTTGTAGCTCCTTGCCTAATGTTGATTATTACGAGTACAAATATCCCAACACCTGCACAACATCTTTCACAAGTACCATCACAATACTTAGTGAAACATCTCCTGACTTTTTCTTTGGCAGGTTTAGAGGCAATTAAAAACAGT
>NZ_GG666005.1:0-438 GCF_000156555.1 Acinetobacter sp. ATCC 27244 | reverse complement strand
ATAGTGATATGCACTTTTTGAGAGTCGACACTTTGAATCACCATCACTCAATTTTATTTGACTATCACCTTTAACGTTGTGACTTAAATGAAAATAATACATTTTTACTTCCGATATTAATTTAACTGGGATATCGGATCCTACAAAATTTTAAAAATTCATGATTCGTTTCGTGAAGAAAAATGAAAAAAAATATTTTTCAATTAAAACGCATGAGCAATACCACTCCCATAATTTCAATTTATATAATAAAAACAATAACTTAGTTGTGTGTTTTGTTTGTATGTAGAAACAGTAAATCTAAAACATGAGTAACGCATAAATTATATAATAATCAATTGCTTAAAACTAAAAGTGCTGCGCAGCACGAGGAGAAGTGTCTTTTAAAGCGAGCGAAGCGAAATTTAAAAGACACGGAAACGAGATATAAAAAATCTT
>NZ_GG666006.1:0-430 GCF_000156555.1 Acinetobacter sp. ATCC 27244 | reverse complement strand
ACAACTTAAAGTCGATAGCGAATTTCAAGAAAAAGTAAGTAAGCTTATTCCTCAACTAACTTTATTTGGATATCCAGGTATAAGTGATAAAGAATTAAGTGCATCCACAGAATTAAATGTTAAGTCTTTATTAGATTCTCATACAAAAGTATATTATAAGCATGATGAGTATTTTTCATTACCAGAAACTTATAATGGTCTAGGTTTTAGAAACTTAATTTATATTTTATTTCGTGTTTATGAATTTTTTATTGAATTTCAATCTCAATTATTACCACCTAAGGGACAAATAATTTTCATTGAAGAACCTGAAGCTCATTTACATCCGCAAATGCAAGAAGTATTTATTTCTCAATTAGATAAAATAATTACTAAATTCCAAGAACAGTTAGGTGAAGGGAGAATTTGGCCAATACAATTTGTTGTAAGA
>NZ_GG666007.1:0-402 GCF_000156555.1 Acinetobacter sp. ATCC 27244 | reverse complement strand
ACCCCTAACCTGACGGTTAGGGGTGTTTTTTATTGGACGGAATTTTATATACTACCTATTTAGTTTAAGAGCTTTATACAATGACTTGGATCGTCGTAAAAAGCTTCTCTTTTCCATATGTAAGAGGTGGCGAATAAGCGGCTAGCAAAGGTATTATATTGGCAAAATAATTTTTGTAGTATGAATATGATCTTCACTGTACTTGAAACTAATAAAATAATTTGTGTTTATCAATTTTATCTAAAAGCTTGATCTATTTCTCTTTAATTTTTTTTACTCATTAATAAAGTATATTTACAGAAAATTAATATTATGGTTACATTAGGCATATTTTTATAATGAAAAAATCTTATTCCATAATGGGCTTTGATTGGGGATATAAAGGAATGACTATGAACAAAA
>NZ_GG666008.1:0-378 GCF_000156555.1 Acinetobacter sp. ATCC 27244 | reverse complement strand
TTAAATTCACCGGTTTTTTTAAGATTAATCAGTAATTAAAATATGGCTTTAAGCCGCCTCTAAATTTATCAACCGTTCAATATAATACCAACACTCTTCTATTTCAGAATGATCCTTATTTACTTTGGCATAGGCCGTCATACCATCCAATATATTAATATACATAGCAGTCAAAACGTGGGGTTGAAATACTTTCGCTTTTTCAAACAAATCCTCAACCAGCCCCATTAACCATTCTCTATACTCCACAATCGGACGAATAATAGATGGATATTGTTGCAATATTTCCAAAGATGCTTTTTGAAACATACAACCATGGAAATCATCCGAATTAAACCATGATAGATGCCAAAAATAGACAGCTTTAATCTTACCTAA
>NZ_GG666009.1:0-355 GCF_000156555.1 Acinetobacter sp. ATCC 27244 | reverse complement strand
ACTCGATCAGATTCCACAAGATGAGCAGATTGACTCTGTTTATACCGATGGAGCTTATGACACCAAGCAATGCCGTCAGGTCATTGCAGATCGGCAAGCGCATGCGGTGATTCCACCTAGAAAAAATGCGAAACCATGGAAAGATACAAAGATCAGCTCGCTAGAACGAAATGAATTACTTCGAACAGTTAAACGTTTAGGCAGGAGACTATGGAAAAAATGGTCAGGCTATCATCGACGAAGTTTGGTGGAAACCAAGATGCATTGCATTAAATTATTAGGCGATAAATTAATGGCAAGAAGCTTTCCTAGTCAGGTGAATGAAATTCATGCACGTGTAGCAGTCCTCAACAGG
>NZ_GG666010.1:0-347 GCF_000156555.1 Acinetobacter sp. ATCC 27244 | reverse complement strand
AGGACTTACGCACTGTTATTTATAGACTCTCTGTGGTAGCAGATGATTTTTATCGAGAATAAAGTCATCAATGAAGTTTTTGATCATTGGTCTAAATAATTTCTTCTGCCAACGATATACATTTTCAAAGATCCCCTCAAACTGGTTCTTTTGTATCTCAACGTAGGCCATTAAGGCTGAAAAAATATGATTCAAAATCAGTTTAGACCGTCTTACTTGAAACTTTTCAATATGACAAACCTGTTTAATCACTCGGTGATATTGTTCTATTTTCCAATGACTTGAATGTAATTCATGAAAACCCTCAAAGGACAATAAATCATCTTCATCTTGATACACAATATAAA
>NZ_GG666011.1:0-323 GCF_000156555.1 Acinetobacter sp. ATCC 27244 | reverse complement strand
TTTCACCGGGTACATTCATCTCTCTCCAACGTGCACCAGTTGAAAGAATAATGGTTTTGGATTCTAGTTTGGCACCATTCTCCAGTTCAACCTCAACCAAGCCCGTTGCTGTTTGATCTGCACCAGTCACTTTGCTCACACGTTGAAGATTCATGATATCGACATCATACTCACGGACATGTGCTTCCATTTCAGCCGCAAACTTTGGACCTTGGGTCTTTTGCACTGAGGTAAATTTTCAATATCCATGGTATCCATCACCTGACCACCAAAGCGTTCAGCCACGATACCTGTTTTAATTCCTTTACGTGCCGCATAGATTG
>NZ_GG666012.1:0-320 GCF_000156555.1 Acinetobacter sp. ATCC 27244 | reverse complement strand
TGCGTTATATCGTAAACCAAATCTAAGTCAGGCCAATCAAGCTCACCGTAAATATCCATATCTGCTCAAAGGATTGGCTATTCAGCGCAGTAATCAAGTGTGGTGTACGGATATAACGTATATCCCTATGGCAAAAGGCTTTGTTTATTTATGTGCTGTGATTGATTGGCATAGCCGCAAGGTACTTGCGCATAGGGTATCGATTAGTATGGAGGTGGATTTTTGTATTTCGGCTTTAAATGAAGCGATTGAAAAATATGGATCACCTGAAATATTTAATACAGACCAGGGCAGTCAGTTCACCAGTGATGCATTTATTG
>NZ_GG666013.1:0-319 GCF_000156555.1 Acinetobacter sp. ATCC 27244 | reverse complement strand
GAGGTGGTCCCACTTGTTTGAACAACTAAAAGCTTATTTATAAGTGATATTCTGCTCTAGTTAAGCTACCTTATTTTGTTGTGGTAGCTGGTCATAGTAAAACTCATCTGGAGTCATTTTGTCCAGACTCGAATGAGGTCGTTTCAAATTATAAAATTCAAAATATGCACTCAATTGCTTTTTCGCATCGGTGACACTGCTATAAGCTTTGAGATACACCTCTTCATATTTAACGCTTCTCCATAACCGTTCAACCATCACATTATCAATCCATCGACCTTTACCATCCATACTGATTTGAATGCCATTTGATTTCAAT
>NZ_GG666014.1:0-281 GCF_000156555.1 Acinetobacter sp. ATCC 27244 | reverse complement strand
ATGATAGCCTGACCATTTTTTCCATAGTGTCCTGCCGAAACGTTTAACTGTTCGAAGTAATTCATTTCGCTCTCGCGAATGCACTTTATTATCTTTCCAAGGCTTTGCATTTTTTCTGGGTGGAATCACTGCATACGCTTGCCGATCTGCAATGACCTGACGGCATTGTTTTGTGTCATAAGCCCCGTCTGTATAGACTGAATCAATCTGCTCATCCAATGGGATTTGATTAAGTAAATCTCCAAGAACTTGTGAATCACTGATATTATTTGTTGTGAGCT
>NZ_GG666015.1:0-261 GCF_000156555.1 Acinetobacter sp. ATCC 27244 | reverse complement strand
GCACAGCTCGTATTTGCAAGGTTTTAGCATCTATACCAATATGCAGTTTACGCCATTGCCGATGATATTCAGGCTGATGTTTCTTACGCTTCCATTCGCCTTCACCTAAAAATTTTAAGCCAGTTGAGTCTACCAATAGATGTAGTCCTTCACGACTTTTCTGATAGCTTATCGCAATATCAATATGCTTTTGTCGTCTACAGAGGGTAGAGTAATCTGGTGCTGTCCAATTCAAACCACAGAGTTTAATCAGGCTTTGAG
>NZ_GG666016.1:0-258 GCF_000156555.1 Acinetobacter sp. ATCC 27244 | reverse complement strand
AAGACGGAATAGAGATTTGATCATTAAACAGCATTGAATCGCTGTATCGGAATAAGTTTGATTTCGTCCATGCTTGCCTTGTGGCTGTGCATACCATTGGGTCTTGGGATCAAACCAGATTGAAATATTTCCTCGCTTGATTAAAGCTTGGTTATACGAGGACCAATTAGTTGTACGGTAGATTTTAGGGGCAGGTTTCTTCATTTGGAAATTATATTGCTGAAGAAGCCTTCAAGAATAGCTTTATGCAACAAAGCC
>NZ_GG666017.1:0-240 GCF_000156555.1 Acinetobacter sp. ATCC 27244 | reverse complement strand
ACTCGAAGAAGATTTAGGCATAGATGTATATTTCTGTGACCCACATTCACCCTGGCAAAAAGGCACATGCGAAAATATGAATGGTTTAATTAGGCAATATTTACCTAAAGGGATTGATTTAAATCAGGCAGATCAGCATTATTTAAATCAAGTTGCCATGTCACTGAATACTCGTCCTAGAAAGGCGTTAGATTGGCTTACACCATTAGAGAAATTTGCTCAGCTTGTTGATTATCATAT
>NZ_GG666018.1:0-240 GCF_000156555.1 Acinetobacter sp. ATCC 27244 | reverse complement strand
CCTCGAAGAAGATTTAGGCATAGATGTATATTTCTGTGACCCACATTCGCCATGGCAGAAAGGCACATGCGAAAATATGAATGGTTTAATTAGGCAATATTTACCTAAAGGGATTGATTTAAACCAGGCAGATCAGCATTATTTAAATCAAGTTGCCATGTCACTGAATACTCGCCCTAGAAAAGCGTTAGATTGGCTTACACCATTAGAGAAATTTGCTCAGCTTGTTGATTATCATAA
>NZ_GG666019.1:0-236 GCF_000156555.1 Acinetobacter sp. ATCC 27244 | reverse complement strand
AAGTCTGAAATTGCAAAAGTAGCAGAGAAATTAGCTGAGTACCCGAATGCGACTGCTCGTATTGAAGGTCACACAGATAACACTGGTCCACGTGCATTGAACGAACGTCTATCTTTAGCTCGTGCAAACTCTGTTAAATCAGCGCTTGTAAATGAATACAATGTTGATGCATCTCGTTTGTCTACTCAAGGTTTCGCTTGGGATCAACCGATTGCTGACAACAAAACTAAAGAAGG
>NZ_GG666020.1:0-214 GCF_000156555.1 Acinetobacter sp. ATCC 27244 | reverse complement strand
CGCCGAAGTTTGGTGGAAACAAAGATGCATTGCATCAAATTATTAAGTGATAAACTCAGTGCTAGGAGCTTTCAAAGCCAAGTCAATGAGGTACATGCCCGTATAGCCATTTTAAATAAATTTACAGAATTAGGCCGACCTCACACCCAAGTTGTGCCTTGAATTTGGTAAGACTTGGTGAAATCAGCCTTTAAAAGGTTTGTGCAACAAAGCC
>NZ_GG666021.1:0-204 GCF_000156555.1 Acinetobacter sp. ATCC 27244 | reverse complement strand
CTCAATTAACTAATCCGTTAATAACTCATTTGGAAAACGCCTTGGCATAGATAAGACCAAAGCAAGTATCCATAAACAGTTTGCTGGCGACAATAGCAAGAGTGAACCACCTGATCCCTTCCCGAACTCAGAAGTGAAACCTCTTCGCGCTGATGGTAGTGTGGCACTTGCCATGTGAGAGTAAGTCATCGCCAGCTTTTAAAT
>NZ_GG666022.1:0-204 GCF_000156555.1 Acinetobacter sp. ATCC 27244 | reverse complement strand
TTAAATAGTAATGTTTGATTCAGAGTAAAAGATGTCGAGAGCTAGACGCAGTGATGGTGATATAACCAAATCAAAAATTCTGGAAGCCGCAGGTCAACTGATTGCTCAAAACGGTTTTGCAAAAACCTCTAATAAACAGATTGCCAAAACTGCTGAGGTAGATTTAGCAGCGATCAACTATCATTTTGATGGTCGTGATGGTTT
>NZ_GG666023.1:0-194 GCF_000156555.1 Acinetobacter sp. ATCC 27244 | reverse complement strand
TCGTGCACTTAAGCACTGTACAGCTTCAATCTAAATTCATATACCAAAACGCTTGATTCAGTGTTTTTGCTAGTTCTCAATTTCATTCTTTCGAATGAATTGAGTGAACAATTTATTTCAGACTCAATTCTACTAATCTGTTAATGATTAACTACAGCCTCGTCAGCTTGCAGTAAACTGTGATAAATCACAGA
>NZ_GG666024.1:0-194 GCF_000156555.1 Acinetobacter sp. ATCC 27244 | reverse complement strand
CGAAGGCTTCCTTTTTTATTGAGTTGAACTAATTGATTCTTGGAAATAATGATTGAAAAATAAGTATGGAATGTGAAAAATTATATAAAATTCGTTCCAGTGCGCTGAACCTTAGAGCTGCTTTAATTTAGATATTGAAATAAAAAATTAATTGTTTCACGTAGGGTGTATTGTATTAATTTATGAAGAATTGG
>NZ_GG666025.1:0-189 GCF_000156555.1 Acinetobacter sp. ATCC 27244 | reverse complement strand
AAAAAGGTTAAGTCGAAAGCTTTAAAATGGTTTTCAATCTTTTTTGAAAAATTACAACTCCTTCTAAAACCGCGCCTAATTCGATGCCTTATTTTGCAATTATTACCTTCAATACCTACAGTAAAAAATTTACCAATACTTTGCTTGCAGTTTTTAAAAGCAGTTATGAAACTGTCCCAATGATCACTT
>NZ_GG666026.1:0-188 GCF_000156555.1 Acinetobacter sp. ATCC 27244 | reverse complement strand
CGACCTAATTCCGTAAATCTGTTAAGGACTGCTACACGTGCATGGATCTCATTCACTTGGCTATCAAAACTCCTTGCACTGAGTTTATCTCCTAATAATTTGATGCAATGCATCTTAGTTTCAACCAAACTTCGCCGATGATAGCCTGACCATTTTTTCCATAGTGTCCTGCCTAAACGTTTAATTGC
>NZ_GG666027.1:0-184 GCF_000156555.1 Acinetobacter sp. ATCC 27244 | reverse complement strand
AAACAGTGATTGGTCAATTAACAGATCGCTTTCACATTCAGAAAGTGAGGGCAAAAGATCTATGGCATTTAACCCACCGCATAACTCGTAAAATTCTGTCGCATACAATTTGTGTGGTGCTAAATAAAAAGCTTGGTCATTCACCAATTCAATTCGAAAATCTTATTTTAAGTTGAGATTGGCG
>NZ_GG666028.1:0-181 GCF_000156555.1 Acinetobacter sp. ATCC 27244 | reverse complement strand
AATGCACATCCATCGGCGGTGATGCAGATAAAAACTTGTTGATAAACAAGGATTTGGCTTTAGTGGTTAGATTTTTGGGTTGTTTGATAAGTTTTAAAAATATCTAAATTACCTGTTGACTTTTAAGAGATTGAGAGTAATATAGCCGACCTAGCTTGATGATGACGAATCATCGAGAAGA
>NZ_GG666029.1:0-175 GCF_000156555.1 Acinetobacter sp. ATCC 27244 | reverse complement strand
GATGTACAACTTGCGACACTAAACTGGGTAGATTGGTTCAATAAAAAGCGTGTACACAGTGCACTGGGTTATGTATCGCCTTTTGAGTTTGAAGCAATGTACTATGATAAGATTAACCCGTTAGGTCAGGTGGCCTAACTTAAATAAAAAAGTCTCCGACAAACCCGGTACGGTT
>NZ_GG666030.1:0-173 GCF_000156555.1 Acinetobacter sp. ATCC 27244 | reverse complement strand
TTTGAATTAAATGTTTCATTTAATTCGTGGTGGAGACTAGGAGAGTCGAACTCCTGACCTCCTGCGTGCAAAGCAGGCGCTCTACCAACTAAGCTAAGTCCCCAGCTTTAATCATAATGAACGATATATCTTCTCATCTAGCAGCTTGTGATTATTCATCACTTCGTCAGTAG
>NZ_GG666031.1:0-172 GCF_000156555.1 Acinetobacter sp. ATCC 27244 | reverse complement strand
AACCTGAGTTCGATATAAAAAAAGAGTAGAAAAAAAGCCCTGTTTTTGTAACATATTGGTTCTCAAGACAAAATGTTATAAAACAAGGCTTCTCAATGGATCATATTACCGAATTATTTTGTATTTTGGATGATTTCTGCAAAAAATTTAATGAATCTTTAGAGAAAGCTTT
>NZ_GG666032.1:0-163 GCF_000156555.1 Acinetobacter sp. ATCC 27244 | reverse complement strand
TGATTACTTTATTGGATATGTTAAGTGAAGTACTTAGTTGGGGTGCAAAGATTCAATTTATTACAGGTGATAGTTGGTATTCATCGACTGCAAATCTAAAAACCATAAGAAAACATGGTATTCGATTTATGTTTGGTATCGACTGTAACCGTAAGGTTTCCCC
>NZ_GG666033.1:0-161 GCF_000156555.1 Acinetobacter sp. ATCC 27244 | reverse complement strand
GACCATTTAATTTCGGAATCTATAGTGATTTATAACTGCTACAGACCGCATTTAAGTTTAAATATGATTACTCCTAATCAGATGTATGAGAAAGCGAAAACCGAGCTAATTGCTTAACTCGGTTTTAAATGAAATACTGTCAATCTATTTCAGGACGGGAC
>NZ_GG666034.1:0-156 GCF_000156555.1 Acinetobacter sp. ATCC 27244 | reverse complement strand
TTAATGCCCATTTTCTTCATTAAAGTACGTGTATGACGTCGTCCTATATGATGTCCTTGACGATTCAATAAATCACGCATCATACGGCTACCTGCAAAAGGGTATTGCATATGTAACTCATCCATACAGCGCATCAGCTTCAGATCTGATTCACTC
>NZ_GG666035.1:0-155 GCF_000156555.1 Acinetobacter sp. ATCC 27244 | reverse complement strand
TTATATCAAAATAGATTTTCACATATGTGATTTTCATTATACAAAAAAGGGAGATATTCGTGAAAATAAAAAACTATTTTTATACATCGCTAACACTTATTTTAATTAGCTTAAGTATTAGTAATCACACTTTTGCTGAAACAACAGTTAAGTGT
>NZ_GG666036.1:0-146 GCF_000156555.1 Acinetobacter sp. ATCC 27244 | reverse complement strand
ACGAAATGAATTACTTCGAACAGTTAAACGTTTAGGCAGGACACTATGGAAAAAATGGTCAGGCTATCATCGGCGAAGTTTGGTAGAAACCAAGATGCATTGCATTAAATTATTGGGCGATAAACTGAGTGCAAGGAGCTTTCAAA
>NZ_GG666037.1:0-141 GCF_000156555.1 Acinetobacter sp. ATCC 27244 | reverse complement strand
TGAAAAGCCTTCTTTTCTTGACTCAAGCATTAATGCAGTACGATCTTCAAAGTTAAGATGATGGTATGACAATTTTATATACTCCATAAACCCTTTAAATTAATTAGGTGGTTTATGTCGCACTTCAAGTTTTACTCTGCC
>NZ_GG666038.1:0-131 GCF_000156555.1 Acinetobacter sp. ATCC 27244 | reverse complement strand
CGTACTTCGTAAAGTACGTGGTGGAGACTAGGAGAGTCGAACTCCTGACCTCCTGCGTGCAAAGCAGGCGCTCTACCAACTAAGCTAAGTCCCCAGCTTTAATCATAATGAACGACATATCTTTCAGATTT
>NZ_GG666039.1:0-126 GCF_000156555.1 Acinetobacter sp. ATCC 27244 | reverse complement strand
CAATTAAACGTTTAGGCAGGACACTATGGAAAAAATGGTCAGGCTATCATCGTCGAAGTTTGGTTGAAACTAAGATGCATTGCATCAAATTATTAGGAGATAAACTCAGTGCAAGGAGTTTTGATA
>NZ_GG666040.1:0-118 GCF_000156555.1 Acinetobacter sp. ATCC 27244 | reverse complement strand
TCCAATAAGAATGCTTTGAGCAAACTGATCTGCATCCACCACGCAATCAATGGAATCAAGATCGTTACCAAAACAATTTGAAACCCAATTGCATGTACGATCCTTCTTTTCACAGTAC
>NZ_GG666041.1:0-117 GCF_000156555.1 Acinetobacter sp. ATCC 27244 | reverse complement strand
TTAACTTTAGTTCATAAAGAATTATTTTACTAATAAACAAAAAAGACGCAAAATGCGCTTTTTTGTTTGAAAATTGATTAGTGACCAGAAATCGTAATTGTTGATGAGCCAACATTT
>NZ_GG666042.1:0-113 GCF_000156555.1 Acinetobacter sp. ATCC 27244 | reverse complement strand
CTGTTCTTTTAACTGAGTCTTAAATAATTGTACAAAGCCAAAATCTTTGAGCCAGACCACTTGACCCTGATGGAAATTCGGCAATAAACGCAGTTGAAACCATTGTCCTTTTT
>NZ_GG666043.1:0-105 GCF_000156555.1 Acinetobacter sp. ATCC 27244 | reverse complement strand
TTTGTACACGACAAAAAAAGATAACTCATTGAAATAATGGCATAATACTTGTTTTCTGACGACGAATATGATGACACATTTCAATGAGTTACATCTCATCTTAAA